>NC_014364.1:620529-930794 GCF_000143985.1 Sediminispirochaeta smaragdinae DSM 11293
GACCGTTGCAAGGATAGCCGTTTTTGCATCCTCAAGGAGTGATTCGATCTCAATAAGAAACTGCGATTTTGTCATAGATGTTTCCTCCGTTGTTATTAATATGGTAAAACAAACAACAGAAGTGAAGGATTGTGAGTAAAAAAGTCGGAAAAGGAGTCGAAAGGAAAAGGTTACTCCTCGTCTAAATTACGTTCGAGTTCCCGTATGGCATTCATATGATTCTGAAGATACTTTTTTATTAAAGGGGTTTTTATTTCCCGATATCGAAGCAGCAGTTTCCGTTCGTCCTGACTGACCCGTAAGAATTCATCGCCAATTTCAGACGAATAGGCAGGTGGTGCTTCGGCGCCGCTTTCCGTATCAAGATGAAAGAAACAGTCGATAGGCACGGCCAGAATCTCCGCTATACGTCCCAATTGAAAAGCCGAGATCGAAGATGCTCCGTTCTCATATTTCTGGATTTGTTGATATGAAACGCCAACCTTCTCTCCGAGGCTCGCCTGACTGAGGCCGCAGGCTTTGCGATAGGAACGTATGTTGCGCCCAATCGTCGATTTATCGGGGACCATAGGGTCATTATCCTTTCCTCGTGTACGGCATACAACAAACCTTTGGTTGTGTCATAAATAAAACGATGCTACCATTATGTGTGTCTGTATTGCATCGCCCAGCCATCTTTTTTCTCTGCCGGGACCGTTTATATGCGGATATTTTGTTCGACGTCTGTCCCTTCCGCTCTGTTCCCGTTTCCCTTGCCGAACGGGCGCTCATCATCTCTTCCCTTCGGTTTTGTGGTGAGGACTATCTGCTTGCGAGAAAAATTTCCACATTGATGTCCGTATTTTTCGCCTCTCCCTTGCCCGATTTTCTCTTTGCCTCTTCCGATACTAAGGGTGATGAAAAGCGCTTTTGTTACCACCCCTTTCCGATTTCAGCCGACGAAATCATTGCTTTCCTTTCAATAACCGCTTCCTAATTGACAACGGCGGTTTCGCGTTTGATACTATTTGACATGAGCAATAATGAAAAGCGAAAGCCATTCATGCAAAAACAGCCTCCGATGATCAGTGTCGTCCAGGCACTGATTCCGCTCTGCTTTGCAGCAGTCTATTTTTTCGGATGGCGTTTTCTCTTGGTGCTGGCTCTGGTAAACGGAGCAGGGATCCTTGCCGAATATCTGCTTGCCAGGGCTTATGGTATGAAGGTAACGAGCTCGATACTCGTTACCTCCTTTCTTTTCGCCCTTTCCCTGCCGCCGACCGTTCCCCTGTGGATTGCCGTTGTGGGAATCGTTTTTGGAGTCGTTTTTGGAAAGATGGTCTTTGGCGGATTCGGACGAAATATCTTTAACCCCGCTATCAGCGGCCGAGCTTTTATCTACATTAGTTTCGGTGTGCCAATGACCGGACGCTTTGTTCCTCCCGTCGGAGGAGCAGTCGGCGGTTTTGCTCATTGGCTTACCAAAACCGATGCCCTTTCGAGCGCCACTCCCCTGGTAAGCCAGGCGGCCGGAACGAAGATTCCCTTGTCCAACCTTTTCTTCGGCAACGTTGCCGGAAGTTTCGGTGAGACTTGTGCTCTTCTTATCATTCTCGGGGGAGTCTATATCGTCTGGAAAAAGGTGGCGAATTGGCGTCTGATTCTCTCTTCGATACTTGCCTTTCTTCTTCTTGAAGGCGCTCTTTACGTTTCCGGCGTTGCCGGAGCCATTGATCCTATATCCTCGCTTTTTTCCGGCAGCTTCCTGTTTGCCGCGGTCTTCATGATCACCGATCCCGTTTCTGCAAGCCAGACAACCAATACCGGTCGCTGGCTTTATGGGGCCATCTTCGGTCTTCTCACCGTGCTTATCCGGGTCTTTGCCGGCTGGCCCGAGGGGGTGACCTTTGCAATTCTCTTTGCGAACATGTTTGCTCCTCTCATCGACTATCTCCTCAAGGAACACAACAAGAGGGTGAAGGAGGCAAAGGCATGAAAAAAGAGGGAACCTTTGCCTTGCGAATCTATCCGGTACTTTTTATGGCCCTTTTGACAGTGCTTTTTATCACCGTCGTCAGCGGCATCTACCTTTCGACAAAAGATCTTGTAGAGATGAACGAAACCCTGAGCCGAAAAAAGGCGGTTCTCTATGCCGCAGGTATCGATTTCCCGGACGGAAATTCAGAGAAAATTCAGGAGATCTATACAAATCGTGTTCGTGAGATCGGAACTATCGACGGTAGACCAGCCTATTTCGAGATCCTTACCGACGGCTCGGTAAGCGGCTATGCCGCCTACGTTTCCGGTGCAGGCCTCTGGGGACAGATCGTTGCCATTTTCGGTTTCGGAAAGGATCTGAAGCAGTTTACAGGAGTGGAATTCATCGAACAAAACGAAACCCCGGGCCTTGGCGCGCGTATTACCGAGCCCTGGTTCAAGGAGCAGTTTCGGGGAAAATCCGGGCCCTTTACCCTTGTCGGTGAAGGGACTGCCACCGGACCTGGGCAACTTGATGCCATTACCGGAGCGACAAGAACCAGCACGGCCATCTTGAGAATTTCCAACAAAGCCCCGGAAGTGGCCGAAGAGGTCATCGCTTCGAACGGAGGGGAGCATTAATATGGTAAAAGGAAAACTAAAAAAAACATTCACCGACCCTCTCGGAAAGAACAATCCCGTATTTGCCCAGATTCTGGGTATCTGTTCGACCCTCGCGGTAACGAACAAGCTGGAAAATACCGTGGTTATGACCCTCGGGGTCGTTTTCACCACAACCCTTTCCAGTTTTGTGATTTCGCTTATCCGGAAGTGGATACCTTCCAGGGTCAGGATGATGGCGGAGACCCTCATCATTGCAAGCTTTGTTATCATCGTTGATATTACCCTGCGAGCCTATATGCCTGATATTTGGAAGCAGCTTGGTCCCTACGTCGGGCTGATTATTACCAACTGTATCATCATGGGGAGGGCGGAAGCCTTTGCCTTGAACAACTCTCCGGGGCTGAGCCTCATCGATGGTTTGGCTTCGGGGATCGGTTACTCATACGTTTTGATCATCGTTGCGATCTTTAGGGAGCTTCTGGGAACGGGGTCGCTTTGGGGGATCAAGATTCTCGGTTCATGGTGGACAAACTGGTCCATCATGATCATGCCACCCGGTGCCTTTTTCATGCTTGCGATCCTTATCTGGGTCGTAAAGGGGGCAATTATTCCCGAAAAAGAGGAGGCCAAAAAATGAGCGGTTCCCTGTATCCTGTGGCGATCCTCTTTGCAGCGATCTTCACCAACAACATTCTCCTTACCAACTATCTCGGTATGTGCAGCTTCCTCTCGGTCTCCCGGGAGCTGAAGACCAGTGTGGGCCTAGGAGTCGCCGTTACTTTTGTAATGGCTAGCACCAGTGTTCTGAACTGGCTTGTGTACAATAAGATCCTGATTCCTCTTGAGTTGGAATATCTTCGCTTCATCGTCTTCATCATCGTGATTGCCGCATTTGTTCAGATTGTCGAGATGGTGATCGAGCGCGTTTCCGAAACCCTCTACGCGGCCCTCGGTATTTTTCTTCCCCTGATTACCGTCAACTGTGCAATTCTCGGTGTCAGTCTTTTTATGGTAATCAGAGAGTACTCTTTTATCGAAAGCTTCACCTTTGGTTTGGGCAGTGGAATCGGCTGGTTTCTGGCGATTCTCGCCATGGCCGGCATCAGGCAGAAACTCAAAAAGGCACGAGTTCCGAAGGGGCTTGAGGGCCCCGGTATTACCCTGATCATCACCGGTATGATGGCAATGGCCTTTATGGGCTTCAGCGGTATGATCAATATCGGCTAAGGAGGAAGCATGTTACCCGCACTGATTACCAGCGTCGGAGCAATTACCGGAATTTCCGCATTTTTGGCTGTTCTGATGGTGATTGCCGATGCAACAATAGCCAACTATGGTGAGGTAAAAATCACCATAAACGATGAGAAGGAGTTTGTCGTAAAGGGAGGAAAACCCCTCCTCGGTACCCTCATGGAGCAGGAAATTTTTATTCCGTCGGCCTGTGGAGGGCGTGGTTCCTGCGGTCTTTGTAAGGTGAAGGTGGAAAAGGGCGCAGGCCAATACCTGCCCACGGAGCTGCCCTGGATCAGCGAGGAAGAAAAGGCCGAGAATATCCGCCTTTCTTGCCAGCTTAAAGTCAAAGAAGATATGTCGATCCGGATTCCCGACGAACTTTTCAGCGTCAAGGAGTTCCAGGCAACGGTGGCGAAGATCCGTGACCTGACCCACGACATCAAAGAAGTGACCTTTGACCTTAACGAGCCTTCGGAGATTTCCATCAGGGCCGGACAGTTCGTTCAGCTTCGGGTCCCCGAATATGAGCTTACCGACGAGCCTGTCTACCGGGCCTATTCGGCGGCATCGGTACCCAGCGACAAGCGCCATGTAGAGCTTGAAATACGCTATGTGCCAAACGGTATCTGTACCACCTTTGTCCACAAGTATCTGAAGGAGGGAGATCCCGTGGTCTTCAACGGCCCCTATGGGGAGTTCTTCCTTCGCGACACCGAACGGGAGATCATTTGTATAGCCGGCGGGAGCGGTATGGCGCCGATCAAGTCGATCCTACTCGATATGGCTGAGAAAGGGAGCAATCGAAGGACCCGCTACTTCTTTGGGGCACGCTCCAAGCGCGATCTGTTTCTGCTCGATGAGATGAAGGAACTGGAAGAGCGACTGCCGAATTTTCGTTTTATTCCCGCCCTCAGTGCCCCCGAACCGGAGGACAACTGGGATGGAGAGACCGGGCTCATTACCGATGTGGTGGCCAAACACATGGAGAGCGGCGATAACACCGAAGCCTACCTTTGCGGAAGCCCCGGTATGATCGACGCATGCGTGAAGGTTCTTACCGACAAAGGGGTGCCGGAAGCGTTGATCTACTACGATAAGTTCGGTTGATCCGGGAGGAAGATATGAAACAGTCACCGCAGATGAAAGTGATCCAAGAGCAGATGAAACCGGGGGTGCTCACGCTCCAGGGCTTTCTCGGAAGCGATACCCGTTCCCTGTCTGAAATTCTTGATGCCGATGCAGCGGAGGTACGACGTCTGGGAACAACACATCAGGCAATTGCCGATCGCATGCGCTATTTCCGGAAGGAGGGTGAGGCGGGCCTCGGGGAGTTTACTACCGTCGACAGCTATTTCGATGTCAAGGTGGAATCGGTTCGTGGGAAAATTCCCAGTCCCTTTGGAGGTCCGGGGCTGTATGCGAAAACCAATACAACCCTCCTTAACAAGCAGCTTAATAGATCGCTGGTCTTTACCGATATCAATATCCACCTGATAGGCGAGCACGGTTTTTACGAAGGCAAGGGGAGTCCCTTTCGTCTCGAACCGCGGGCCCTTGTTGAGATACTTGAAATTCCCCGGGAGGCCCAGCAGGTCGAAATCCCCCGCTGACCATCTGTCCCTTCAATCCCTCCGCATCCATGGTGTCGGAGGGAATTCCAACACCTTTTTCCTTTGCCTCGTTCTTGTTGCAGAAAAAGGTTGTTTTTTTTGCATTTTGCACATACACTAACGAGATGCAACAAATAGCAACGATAAGGGCATGAGGCAATGGGAAAGAGTGAACGTTTGATGCAGCTTGAGCTGCTGCTGCTCAGCCATCCCGAGGGGATGCGCAGAGCTGAAATTGCCCGAAGGTTGGGAGTCCATCGTTCCACCGTCGGACGTTATGTGGATGAATTGAAGAAGAAAGTCGACCTCTGGGAAGACGAGTATGTTGTCGGTATTTCCAACGACGAGCCCATGAACATGATGAAGCTTTCGGTCTATGAAAGCCTTGCCTTCCACCTGTCGGCAGAACTGCTTGCAAACCATACGGAATATCACAACCCCCATATGTCGAGTGCCCTCCGGAAGCTCGCAGAAAACCTCCGCCGCAACGCTCCTTCCATGAGTGCCAGTATCGATTCAATGGCAGAGGCAATTGAGACCGGCTCAAAATTGCAGAATCCCGATTATATTAAGGTCCTGGAGACCATGACCGATTCCTGGGTGTCCGGAAAGATCGTTCGCATCAAACATCTAAACGAGAAAACAGGGAAAGAAGAAGAGACAGAGTTTGCTCCCTACTTTATTGGATTTTACGATCAGAACGGTGCGCGAAGGCCCATCAGTGTGACGGGGCGTCTTCGCCATACCGCCGCCATTCAAACCATCGATATTCGGAAAATTCACAGCGCAGAAATTCTTGATGAGACCTATACCATTCCTGACAACCTAAAGCCTTTCGGCAAAAATGAGTTCAACTCTCCTATCGAATCCGAAGATCTCATTCCATTAAAGCTGAGAATTCGTGAGCGGTCGGTGCTGAATGTCTTCCATAATCTCTACGTTAATCGTTTAAAAGTACACGATCCGGAGTCGGACGGATGGATTATCTGCGACATCGAAGCCGAAAATTCCATCGAGCTTTTTCTCAAGCTTGTGCAGTGCGGCCCTTCGGTGGAAATTTTGGAACCCAGCTCGTATCGCCAGAAGTTTATCCGGGAAATTCAAAAGATAGCTTCTGTGTATCACCTGTCCGGAACTTCTTCTGTTTAATTTTTTAATAGTGTTCGGAATCGTGGTGGTCAGGGATATATAATTTTTCCGGGAAGCTCTTGATCTTTTTTTGAGTCTAATTGATAATAGTTCTTGTTATTGATTAGAGGGGGTGGAAATCGAGCTCAAAGCGTTTCTTGAAGATATCTATCGCCGGTATCACCGGCGGGCATTGATCGAGCCCGATCCCCTTCAAACGGTATACTATTTTTCGTCTGATGCGGATCGAGAACTGTTTGGCCTGATAGCGGCTGCATTTTCCGTCGGTAGGGTCGGTTCCATATTACGGGCACTTGAAGAGGTTCGTTGCCGACTGGCTAATCCCGTATCCCCCGCTGCTTCATTGCTGCATAGCACGGCGGAAGATGTAACAAGGGATTTTTCCGGCATGCGATACCGCTTTTTTTCAGGTGATTCGATTGCGTTGTTGATGATAGCTCTGTCGAATCTTCTGAAAACCTATGGATCGCTTCAAGCCGCTTTTATGTGCAACGATGATGCCGGCCCGGACATTCATGGCCGTCTCGCCGGGTTTGTACGCATGTTGTACGACTCCGCCAGGGGCTATGATACCGGAGCACGACGGATCTTACCGAATCCGGATGCGGGAAGTGCCTGCAAGCGGCTTCATCTTTTTCTTCGTTGGATGATCCGGAAGGATGAGATTGATCCGGGGTGCTGGAGTGATCATTTTTCTCCTGCAAAACTGCTTGTGCCGCTTGATACCCATATGCTGCAGGTTTCCCGCCGCCTGGGGCTGACGATGCGAAAGGACGGGAGTCTTAGGACCGCCCGGGAGATTACCGGAGCGTTCAGGGAGTTTGCGTATTCTGATCCTGTGCGTTATGATTTTAGTCTGACGAGAATCGGAATACGGGGAGAGCTAGTGCAATGGCCGGTCTTGACGGCTTAAAATATTTTGTTGAAAGGGGAATAGAAAATGAAGAGTCTGAAGGGCACTGAAACCGAAAAAAACTTATTGAAAGGCTTTTCTGGTGAAAGTCAGGCGAGAAATCGCTATACCTACTTTGCAGGAAAGGCAAAGAAAGAGGGATATGTTCAGATTGCCGATGTTTTCGAAGAGACGGCAAATCAGGAAAAAGAACATGCAAAACGGCTTTTCAAGTTTCTCGAAGGTGGTGAGCTGGAGATTACTGCGTCTTTTCCAGCCGGAGTAATCGGCACAACCGAAGAGAACCTTGCCGAAGCCGCTGGCGGAGAGAACTACGAATGGACCGATATGTATCCCTCTTTTGCGGCAAAAGCAAAGGAAGAGGGGTTCAATGAGATCGCTGCCGTCTTTACCGCCATCGCTGTTGCCGAGAAGCAGCATGAAAAACGGTATAAAGAGCTTCGCGAGAATATCCTGAAAGGCCGGGTATTCAAGCGTGATAAGCCTGTTGTCTGGCGCTGCCGCAACTGTGGTTACATCATTGAAGCGGTTGAAGCACCGAAGAATTGCCCTGCCTGTGCCCATCCCCAGGCCCACTTTGAGCTTTTAGGCGAAAACTGGTAATATAGAAACGCGAGATACAACATACAAATACCATCAAGTCATAAGGAGGACAAAATGGCTACATTGTACGGGATTTACAAGTGCGAGGTGTGTGGGAATATCGTTGAGGTGCTCCATGAGGGAGCAGGTGAACTTGTCTGCTGTGGTCAGCCTATGACCTTTTTCGAAGAGAAAACAGCCGACAGCACCACCGAAAAGCATGTTCCCGTCATCGAGAAGACGGCAAATGGTTATAAGGTAACCGTCGGAAGCACTCTCCATCCCATGGAAGAAAAGCACTACATCGAGTGGATCGAACTTATTGCAGACGGTGTGTCCTATCGTTCCTTCCTCAAACCCGGAGATAAGCCGGAAGCCGAGTTCTGCATTTCCGCATCGAAGGTCAGTGCCCGGGAATACTGTAATGTCCACGGACTTTGGAAGGGTTGATTTCGGTGTTACCGTCTAAGATGCAATCTGCTTTAAACAAGCAGATTGCCGAAGAACTGGGCTCCGCCTATCTTTATCAGGCCATGAGTGCCGACTTCGCAGCAAAGAATCGCCTCGGTATGGCTGCCTGGATGCAGGCGCAGGCCGGGGAGGAGATGGAGCATGCCAGGAAAATCTATCAGTATATTCTCGACAGAGGCGGACGGATCGAATTGATGGCCCTTGCCGCCCCACAGCAATCCTGGGAGAGCCCCCTTGCGGTTTTTAAGGCTTCCTACAAGCATGAACAGCATATTAGCGCTTGTATCCATGATCTTGTAAAACTTGCCCGAGAACTCGACGACACGGCCACTGAAGTCTTTCTTGCCTGGTTCGTAACGGAGCAGGTCGAAGAAGAAGCCAGCGTCGATGAGGTCGTCCAGAAGCTGAATCAGCTCGGCGATGCACCTCATGCACTTTATATGCTTGACAAAGAGCTCGGCGCACGTCAGGCTTGATCATAACCTAATACGGAGGAACAGTTATGCAGAAGTACGTTTGTGATGTTTGCGGCTATATCTACGATCCGGCTGAGGGTGACCCTGATAACGGTGTAGATCCTGGAACGCCCTTTGAGAAGCTCCCGGAAGACTGGGTTTGCCCCCTTTGCGGTGCTTCGAAAGAGGACTTTTCTCCTGCCGACTGATTCTCGTCGGGACGTGGAAAAAAGGCTGCTTCGGGCTTGTTGTCCGGGCGGCCTTTTTTGTTGTCGCGTCATCCATCTTGTCGGCTTTTAAGAATAAAGAGCATAAGGGGGGAAGGGACAACATGATGGATTGTTGCCAAGTCGGATGCGGCACAGTAGCCCTTTGAAAGATACCCCGCGTCGTAGCCCTTTTGGGTGATAACTTGAAGATGTGTGTGGTAGAACCAATTACCGTTTTCATGAAAATCACCGATTTCGGCAAAGGCTTCCCCTGCAGAGACGCTTTCCCCTTTCTGAGGAAGGCTTGCGTGATGCAGGTGGCCGTATAGGGAAAAGAAGGTCTCGAATAGGGGGCTTTCGTGCCTGAGTAACACAAATCCCCCGTAGTTTCCCTCTCCCTCTTCAACGCCGGATACTTCGACCCTTGCGTCGAGCGGTGCGTGCAGCTTGGTTCTCAGGGGGAGGATGATATCGAGCCCGAGATGAAAGAATCTTCCCTCTTCGACCATTTGAGGGCAGTCGGAAAGAAGCGTGCTCCGTTCCTCCAGGTAGGGTGAAAGCCCCCAGCTGTAGCGCCCCCTCATCTTCTGTTCCAGAACCCTTTGCAGGCCCTGTTGGTCTCTGGCCTGCAGGTCCGCAAGTATATCTCCGGCCGGCGAAAGATCGAGAATATAGGGTGCTCCGTGCAGGCCTGAAACCAGGGGCTGCACGGCCACCTTTTCGTCATAGAGCATATAAGGATAACGCATACAATACTCCTTTTGTCTTGCCTATACCGGAAAATTGGTCGAACTGACCAGTCCGGGCATAGGAATAACCGGCTTGCCATCGTCGATAAAAACATCTTTGGGAAGCGTATAGGAGGAATCCAGGGCCTTGAAATAGGGGAGGTCGTAACTGTCCAGTTTGACCCTGATATCCCCCCCACCATGAATAAAGGATGAGGTCAGGCCGTAGTAGACATCCCCCAATGGGGTCTGAAGGATATAGCGGGGGCCTTCTCTTCCGCTCCCTTCCCGTCTGATCTTTGATGCAATATCGACCACATCGTACATGTCGATAGGATGCTTCTCGTTCCAGGCCTTCTGGATGGGATGACCGGCAACGTAGAGATGATGGAATTCGATTCCCGCGCGACGATAGGCGTAGGTTAGATTATAGATCTCATCGGGGTTGTCGTTTATTTCACCCAGAAGCGGTGTGTTTGCATAAACGGTGATGCCTTTGTTGTTCAGTCTGCGGACCAAGGCGCTGTGCATCTCTGTTATCTGATTTGCGTTGATAAACCATGTTTCGATTTCAAGACGCAGTGGATTGCTTACCGTCAGCCTGTTGCACGAGGCAAGGTGCTGGATCATGGCGGGCGATATGGATTCGGGGGCGTAATTCACTTCTGGCAGGGAAATTCGAACCGCGTTAACGTGGTCGATGGTTCCGATTTTCCCGATCAGTGAGCTGATCTCGTGTAGTTCCTCGGCCAGGAGGGACGAAGTGCGGATGATTACATCGCTGATGAGCGTATCGGAGCGAATGTAATCGATGTCCGCTTCCGTTACATCGCTTTGAAGCTCTACCCGCGTTTCGTGAACCCGGGAAAGGGCCGCCGAGCCTCCCTTTACAATCTGTTGGCTTCCAAGTAGTGCCGAAGCAGCCGGAAGTTGCAGCTTATCGGGAATGGAAAGCGGAAGTGTCGTTTTCTTGATCCTCAGGGGCCTGGAGCCGAGAAAGTAGGATGCTTTGCCGATCTTTGCCATGTACTGAATATCCAGGGTACCTTCCTCATTGACCCGAATGTTGGGCAGCTTGGATGCCATGGGGGCAAAGGACTTGAAGTAGTCGGGGGTATACGGGGTCCTAATCCAAATGAAGTTCTCCTGTCCTTCGACCTGCTCAACCGCCCAGCCGCTGGTATACCACTCCATCTTTCCGATGGGGGTGGCGGTACATATCTTGGGTACGCTGCGGTCCGAGAGATGAGCTCGGAGGTATTCGGCTATATCGATACCATCGGAAAGAGGCGACCAGTAGACGCTATTGCCATGAATGGGACTGCAGGGGATGTATATATAATGCATCTCCGCCCCGGCACCGCGCAGCAAGCGAAAAAGCTTCTGAAGTTCGGGGCCTGTATCGTTACAATGCTGCAGAAAAGGGGTCTGGACATAGACGGCGATACCACTTTTGACCAGTTCTGTGATGATCCCAAGACTTTCGGGTGAAACCTCGTCGGGATGGATAAAGTGGGTGGCGATCTCCATCCGTTTGCCGTGAAGCTGGAGCTCCAGGTTCTTTTGCTTCAGATAGTTTAGATACCATTCCCCTTTTCCAAGAAAGAGTTCCGGATAGTAGGCAAGCGAACGGGTGGCGAGCCTGAGGCTCTGCACATGATCAATTCCCATGAGACCATCGATGGCCGCTGCCATGTTGGAGCGGTTGAGAAAAGGGTCACCGCCGGTTAAGACAATTTCTTTAATTGACGGCGATTTTTCTACATGGGCAATTGCCCGATTAACATCTTCTACCGTCGGGTTCTTTTCGTTGCGCGACTCCTTGTGCTTGCGAAAACAGAAGCGGCAATAGACCGGGCAGCTCATGTTAAGCAGAAAAATGACACGGTTCTGGTACATCTGTTCCAAAAGGCCTTGATGGAACTGACCAATCCAGGTATTGGTGTGGCCCACCGGATCCAGCTCCTCCACGAAGGGCATGTATTGATAAGCGACATCCGGGGAGAGGAGCATTTGGCGTATGGTGTGATAGGAAAGCCGTACCGGATAGGTTTCGATCACCTTCTGAAGTTCCGTGCGTGCCGCTTCAGGGACCATGAGATTGGTTTTTGCGACGAGTTGATCCACGTCACCTATGGAGACAAACCCTTTTTGGGGAATGAGCAGCTCTAGAAGGGCCATAAGATAGCGGTAGGGCAAGATGATCCCGTTTATTCTTTTGGGCCCCGATTTCCCTGCCGCAAGTTCCGGCAAGAGCGCCCCAAAAAAACCAGCCGGATCATCTTCGTAACCGCAGGCCTCTATGAGTCTTGCAAAGCGTTGCCGTGCACCGCCTTCACCGATAAGAGCAAGAAATTTTTCGCTTGTGAGATCAGCGTTTGCGTACAGCTCGAGAAATTCCAGACTCTTCCTGTACAATGAGTCGACCGAAACCGATCGCTCCTCTCCACTGTTTCTCCATCGCACCGTAATCTGTGTCGTGTTCTGATAAGTAGCCATCTCATCAACCTTCCTTTTTTATGGCTCAGTATAGGGGAGATGGATGGATGATGCAACTCGTTTCTATGTGAAGATGCATGCTGCTTTTGAGGTATGCAAAGGCTCTGTACCGGAACGTTGCGGCAGGGATTGGAGGGGTGCCGAAGGCAGACCCCGCAGGGGCCAGGGGCCCCGAGGAGGCCGGAGCGAAGCGGAGCCCCGCAAAGCCCGGTCCGAGCGGCCAGCGAGGAGCCGCCCTGAAAAATTGGGACCGGAATAGTTACAGGAATTACAGGCCGTATGGTACGATCACGGCGCTGGTGCTCAGTTCGGGGAGCATTTGGCCGGATTCGGTAAAGCCTATGCCGATGGAGGCTGCGTCGAGGAGCGCTCCGATGGTCCTGTTGGCCTCGAGGTCGGGGCAGCAGGGATAGCCGAAGGAGTAGCGCTTGGTTCGTGTGCCAGAGGGGAAGAGCAGGGTGTCGATGCTCTTGTGAACCAGCGCTGCCAGGGCATCGGTGGCCTCGGCTGCCAGACCGTGAAAGCGCAGGTAGTCCCCGTAACGGTCTTCGGAATATATGAGGTGTGATTTCTGTGCCGGTCCTTCGCCGAGGGTGACAATCTGAAGGGGAAGGATCCCTCCTTCTTCGGGAAAGCGGTCGGCGAGACAGCCTCCCTTTTCCTGTGGCAGGCGGGCAAAGGGAAGGTAGCATGGCTTTTTCCCCGTTTGTTCGACCGTAAGCCGGTCTCCCTCCCTGCTGCAGCGGAAAAAACCGTAGCGAACGTGGGGGACAAAGAGGCCTTCTTCTATGATGAGTTTCTTTAAAGCCTCAAACTTCGGCAGAACCTCGGTTTCGATGAGGGCCTCGTAGGCGGACTGCTCCATCTTGCCCCTCTTGTATCCCCAGCGCCCGCGAAAGAGGGTGCGCCTGTCTATGGTTTCGAAGATTTCATGCAAGTCGAAGCCTTCCCCGTACCGGGCGCCGAAGAAGGGTGGGGGAAGAGGGCCCGGGCTTCCCGCTGGTCTGCATTCGGTGCAGGTGCAGACTTCTGCGGCCTGGGGAGCGTGGGAGCCGTGAGCGCTCCGGGCCGTTTGTGCGGGGGAAGGGGCGGGGCGGGTATTCTTGCGGGTGTCGGTGCTGGCGGGCGCTGGGGTGTTGGACGCGGGGGTGATGGGCGCTGCAGGAACGACCCCTCTGTCAGCCTCTTGTCCTGACCCGGCGCTGCCTTTTGCCTTCTTCAGGCTATCCAGCGCCTTGAGGGCGTCGAATGCATCTTTGCAGTAGTAGACCTCTGCCGGGGCAGCGGGGCGACACTGGCCTTCCACAAAGGCGGGGGTGAGAGCCGCTCCTCCAAGGAGTACGGGAAGCCGCAGCTTGCGCCGTTTCATCTCTTCGAGGTTGGATTTCATGATTGCGGTGGATTTGACCAAAAGGCCGCTCATTCCCACTGCCGTTGCCTTCTCTTCTTCAGCAGCCTTGATGATGGTGTCGATGCCGATCTTTATGCCGAGGTTTTTGACCAGGTAGCCGTTGTTCGAGAGGATGATATCGACCAAATTCTTGCCGATATCGTGGACATCCCCGGCGACGGTTGCGAGAATTACCGTTCCACGCTTGGATACGGAGTCTCCCTTTTCCATATGGGGTTCGAGGATGGAGACGGAGCGCTTCATAACCTCTGCAGACTGGAGAACGAAGGGGAGCTGCATCTCTCCCTTTCCGAATCGTTCACCGACGATCCCCATGGCGGGGATGAGAATCTCGTTTATGATATCGCCTGCCGCCGTGGTTTCGAGACAGCGATTGATGATCTCTTCCAGGCGATCTTTCGAGCCCGCGATAACCCGTGATCGAAGGAGCTCCTGAGGCGGGAGGCTTTGCTCTTTTTCTTTGTTCTCCTCCTCGGAGATGCCCTTACCCTTTTCAAACAGCTCGAGGTAGCGCAGGAGTGCGGAGCCATCCTCGTTATGATAGATCAGATCGAGGGCAGCCTTTCGGGCCTCCGGATCCAGGGCTGCCACCGGTCGTATCTTCTTCGGGTTGACGATGGCCATATCGAGTCCCGCCGAGACCGCTTCGGAAAGAAAAAGGGAGTTTAACACCCGCCTGGCAGGCGCTGCAAGGCCGAAGGAGATGTTGCTCACTCCCATGACGGTAAGGCATCCGGGGACGGCTTCTTTGATGGCCGAAAGGGCCCTGATGCTTTCGGTCCCTGCGCTGCGCAAGGATTCGTCTCCGCTGCCCAGGGTGAAGGTAAGGGGGTCGAATACCAGATCTTCATTGCGCAAACCCGCGTGCCTCGCTATGGCTGCCAGGCGCCGGGCAATGGCCACCTTTTTTTCCACGGTTTTCGCCATGCCCTCTTCATCGATGGTGAGGCAGATAATGGCTGCACCGTAGCGGGCGGCAAGGGCAAAGACCTTCTGGGCATGTTCTTCTCCCGCTTCGAGGTTGATGGAGTTGATCAGCGGCCGTCCGCCGATGGCTTTCAATGCGGTCTCGATCACCTGCGGATCGGTCGAGTCGATGACAAAGGGCAGTCTGTTTCGGGCCGCCGCACCATTGAGGATGTTGAGCATGTCCGACCTCTCGTTACGGCCGGGTACGGCGACACAGAGGTCGGCGGCGTGGGCACCGTAGCCGGTCTGGTCAAGGAGAAAGTCGGCAGCCGCATCCCAATCCTCCTGATCGATCATGCCCCGAAAAACTTTGGAGCCGTTGCTGTTGGCCTGCTCGGCAATGAGAAAGGGTGCGGGTTCCTGGATCATCGGCTGAGCTGAAAAGAGGGAAGAGAGTACCGGTCGCATCGGGCTTGTGGGCGCCGGTACCGGTCTCATTTTTTCTG
Source organism: Sediminispirochaeta smaragdinae DSM 11293 (assembly GCF_000143985.1). Lineage (GTDB taxonomy): Bacteria > Spirochaetota > Spirochaetia > DSM-16054 > Sediminispirochaetaceae > Sediminispirochaeta > Sediminispirochaeta smaragdinae. The sequence continues at coordinate 635,785 of NC_014364.1, forward strand.
CGCGAAGTGCCAGCTGCCGGATATATTCGGGCGTTGTTCCGCAGCATCCGCCGGCAACGGCGATGTGAAACCGAGCCAGATAGCCTGCCATGATTTCTGCAAACTGGACCGGCCCCAGGGAGTATACGGTCTTCCCGTCCTTCATTTCCGGTAATCCTGCGTTCGGCATGCAGAAGATGGGGCCGTTGTAGATGGATGCAAGCTGTTCCAGGTTGGGACCCATGAGATCGGGCCCCACGGCACAGTTGATGCCGATCAGGTCGGTCCGCAGGGGGTGGAGGGTGGCCACGACTGCCGAAAGATCGCTTCCCATCAACATGGTTCCCGATTGCTCGACGGTTACCGAAGCGATGATTGGAATATCCCTTCCCGATTGTGCGGCGCTGTCGCCGGCTGCAATGACCGCGGCCTTTGTTTGCAGAAGATCCTGGCTTGTCTCCACCACGAGAAGGTCCGCACCCCCTTCGAGCAGGGCGTCCGCCTGTTTGCGAAAGGCCGTGTAGAGTTCGTCGAAGGTGATATGTCCAAGGGTCGGCAGTTTTGTTCCCGGTCCCATGGAACCGGCTACGAATCGGGGGCGATCAGCGCTTGTATGACGGCCGGCCGCTTTACGGGCAATCTCTGCGGCACGCCGGTTCAGATCGGCACTCTGGGATGCGAGATCGTAATCGTCAAGGACGATACTTGTTGCGCCGAAACTGTTGGTTTCGACAACATCCGCACCGGCGGCAAGGAAGGAATCGTGTATGGCATCGATATACTCCGGAGCCGTTTTGTTGAGAATTTCGTTGCATCCGGCCTTGCCTTCCCAGGCGGCATCGGGAATCTCCAGGGCCTGAATGCTTGTACCCATGGCTCCGTCGAAGATGATGATACGCTTTCCCAAAAGACTCCGAAAGTCGGCTTGTGCCATTATGATGCTCCTGTTACGGATATCGCGGTTGAAAATCTTGCATATTGTACCGAAGGTGGCGGGTATTGCCAATGACGTAAATAAGAAAACGTGAGATAATAGGGATGTTATCGGCCAGCGGCCGATATGTGGGTGTTATACAAAGTGTTTGTTTTATCTTATTAAACACCGTATAATATATTAAACATACCATAAAGGAGCGCTATTGTGGCACAAGGAAAGCCCGTTATCGATTCTGAAAGATGTAAGGGATGCGGACTCTGCCTTGGGGCCTGTCCGAAAAAAATCCTGAAATTGTCGGACGACTTCAATAAGCAGGGTGTTCAGTATCCGGTGTGCGTCGATGAAGATGCATGCATTGCCTGCAAATTCTGCGCAATGATGTGTCCTGATCTGGCGATCACGATTATCAAGACTGCTTGAAGCGGGAGAAGACGGTATGAATAACAAGGTTTTAATGAAAGGAAATGAGGCGATTGGAGAGGCTGCGATTATCGCTGGGTGTACCCACTATTTTGCCTATCCGATTACACCGCAGAATGAGATTCCCGCCTACATGGCGAGGCGCCTTCCTGAGGTCGGCGGCACATTTCTCCAGGCGGAGAGTGAGCTCGCGGCAATTAATATGGTGTTCGGAGCGTCTGCCGCCGGAACCAGGGTAATGACCAGCTCCTCAAGTCCGGGAGTCAGTCTGAAACAGGAAGGGATCAGTTACCTTGCCGGTGCCCAGCTGCCGGCGGTTGTGGTTAATATGATGCGTGGCGGCCCCGGCTTGGGCAACATTGCAGGAAGTCAGGGGGATTACTGGCAGGCGACACGGGGCGGTGGTAATGGCGATTACCGTACCATTGTACTGGGCCCCGCAAATGTACAGGAGCTTGCCGATCTGACCGTAAAGGCCTTCGATCTTGCAGACCGTTATCGCATGGTGGTTATGATCCTTGGGGATGGTTTTCTCGGTCAGATGTCGGAATCCCTGGAGCTTCCCCGGCCCTCGGGAGAGCACTTTGAAAAGCCCTGGGCCCTTACCGGTGCCTCGGGGCGGAAACACAATGTGATTGCCTCCCTGCGTCTCACCCCCGAGGGAGAGCTCGAACGTCACAACCTGAAGCTTATGGAGATCTATCGTCAGGTCGAGGAGCATGAGCGGATGTGGGAAGCCGACCGCTGTGAGGATGCCGATTTTGTATTGGTTGCCTACGGTACCAGCAGTAGAATTTCCCGCGCTGCGGTCAATATTTTGCGCAAAAAGGGAATCAGGGCAGGACTTTTTCGACCTATCTCCCTTTACCCCTTCCCTTATGGGGAGTTGAAGGAGGCTGCCAGGGGGGCAAAGCAGGTGCTGGCCGTTGAGATGAGCGCCGGGCAGATGCAGGAGGATGTTAGGCTGTCGGTGGAAGGTGCGGTTCCTGTCGACGGTTATTTCAGGCTTGGAGGAGCAATCCCCGAGACTGACGAGATTGTGCGAAAGGTGGAAAGCTATGGAAAGTAAAGGCGCCGGATACGAAGTCATATACAAACGACCTGAGGCCATGACCGATGCGAAAACAATCTATTGTCCCGGCTGCGGTCACGGCATCATCCATAAATTGCTGGCCGAGTGCATCGACGAATTGGGAGTTCGGGATGAGACGATTCTGATTGCCCCTGTCGGCTGCTCCGTCCTCGCGTATAACTATATCGACGTGGATGGCTGTGAGGCGGCTCACGGCCGGGCTCCGGCCGTTGCAACGGGGATCAAACGGGTTCACCCCGATAAAATGGTTATCTCATATCAGGGGGATGGAGATCTCTTGGCAATCGGAACTGCCGAGACGATCCATGCCGCGAACCGCGGTGAGAATATCACGGTAATCTTTGTCAACAACGCCATCTACGGCATGACCGGCGGGCAGATGGCGCCCACCACCATGGTGGGACAGGTAACAAAGACGACTCCCTTTGGAAGGGACGCGAACGATGTCGGTTTTCCCATTCGGGCCTGTGAGATGATAAACACCCTCGAGTGCCCGGTTTTTATCGAGCGGGTGAGTGTCTTTGATGTAAAGCAGATCGTAAAGGCAAAGAAAGCGATCAAGAAGGCGTTGACGAACCAGAAAGAGGGAAAGGGGTATTCCTTTGTCGAGGTCCTTTCTATGTGCCCTACAAACTGGGGCCTCAAGCCGCAGGCAGCTGCAGACTGGGTACGGGACGTCATGGTTCCTTACTATCCCCTCGGCAATTTTCGTGATCGTTAGGAGGCATCATCATGAAGGAAGAGATCGTTTTTGCCGGATTTGGTGGTCAGGGTGTTTTGCTCATGGGAAAATTGCTTTGTGTGGCGGCAATGGAAGAGGGCAAGTATGTGAGTCACATTCCCTCGTATGGTGCGGAGATGCGCGGAGGCACGGCGAACTGTCAGGTCGTCATCTCGGATGAGGAGGTTGCAAGCCCTATTGTCGCCCATCCCTCCATTGCGGTGGTCCTCAATACCCCTTCTTTTGCCAAGTTTGAACCGAAGGTAAAGAATGGAGGGCTTTTGCTCTACAATTCGAGCCTGGTCGACCTCCGCTCTGAGCGCACGGACATCACGGTCGTTGATGTGGCGGCGAACAATATTGCCGAGGACGCAGGAAGCGGCAGAGCCGCAAACATGGCGGCGATCGGTAAACTGCTGAAGCTCAAGCCCGATCTTTGCAGCCTTGATGGGGTGATACAGGCCCTTGAAAAGGTGGTATCGGCACGAAATAAAAAGCTCAATGAAGTAAACGAAAAGGTCCTCAAGGCTGGTTTTGCCGCATAAAGGATATCAAGGTGCTATTCCCACGCCCCGAACGCTATGTCGGGGCGTTTTGTTTTTCTTTCTAGTTGGTGCTATATTACCATCTTAGATAGGAGACCATGATGCGGAAAAGACCATCACCAATTGTTTTTCTTATTGTCCTGAGTATACTTCCTTCCTTTTCGCTTTTTGCTGCAGGCAGACAGGAAAAAGCCTCCAGGGGAGAGTCCGCTGTTCATTTCACGTCGAAAAGTCTTGTAAGAATCCTTGAGGAAAGGAACGATGTTACATTTATTGCTTCCGCATTACGCCAAAGCGGTCTTGCAAAGCAGATGGCAGAACTTGACGGATATACCCTTTTTGTTCCTACCGACGATGTGATTGCGCGTTTGCCGGAACGGGCGAGAAAAGCTCTCGCTTCGGATCCCCAGGCGCTTTTGGATGTTCTTACCGCTCAGATGGTAAAGGGGATTGTTACCGTCGAGGAGCTGAGGAAGCGGCCGAGCGTAGAAACGCTATCCGGTATCCACCTCCAGGTGGGAAGCCGAAACGGGCGAATTACCATTGCCGATTCCGATCTCATAGGCGAGGATCTTTTCGGCAATGGCTTCCTCGTTCATGTGGTGACGGGAATCATTGTTCCCAGTATCAAGCTTTAAGCGGCATCTGCGTCAGTTGCCGCGGGAGAGGACGAGAAAGAGTGCCCCTCCAATTGCAGCTATAAGGACAAGGGTCATGATCAAGCGTCCGAAAAGCGATGATGCGGTCTTGCCGAGAACGGAATGCCAATCGTCATCCAGATTGATTGCCACTTTTGCCTTCTCCTGTGCCTCTTTCGTCTCCAGCAGATCAGCAAAGGCGAGTGCCCGGTGATACAGAAAGCAACTAAGGGCGAAAAAGGCGGTAGGCCGGGCTTCCTCATCTTCGGAAGGGCGAAAAAGCAGTACGCAGCTCTCTCCCTGATACTGCTCCGTACCGTCGAAATCCGCGATAAGCGTGCTTTCCGTCTCCAACGCTGTGTTCTTTTTCCAGCCGAGAATGTAGCGACTCCTCAGCTTCGATCCTATTCGGCTGAAGAGGCTGGTAGTCTGCATCTTTTCTACAATCGGTACTACGGTAACCATACCCTCCCTGAGTAGTTTTGAAATTCTGAAAGGCTCGATGATCCGAAGGAGCAAACGATAGAGAACGAATCCGAGGGCCGCAATGATGACCAGGGAAGCGGCTGCCGATGAACCGGCTCCCAGGCTTTTGGCCGAGAGAACAAGCAGGCCCCCTACTACCAGGGCCACAATCAGATTAACGTACCAACCCATTGCTCCCCTGGCGAGGATAAAGCGTGCTGTCGTAAAGGGGCGCGGTACCGGCATCGAGCGAAGCAAAGCCGCCGTCGCCTCTGTTTTTTCCTTTTCCTGCATAGCATCCATGCCTCCATCCTACAAGAGTCTTGGCTTCTCTTCAAGAAAAGGTTTGATATGCTTGGATATCGGGCTGATGCGCCTTGCCTTTCCCCGGCGGGTTTTCACCCTCAGCCAGGTTGCATACGCGGTGGATAGGCTGCACTGGTTCTATCGGAATAGGGAACAGGAAAGGGACGCCCAAAGGCGTTGATCCTCTCCCCTGTTCATCGATATGATGCCCTCATGGCACTCATCGGCGTACAGAATTTGACTATCTCCTTTGGCGGTCCTCCGCTTCTCGACGGCATTGATCTCCAGATTGAAGAGGGAGACCGTCTTTGCCTGCTCGGGAGAAACGGCGCGGGAAAATCGACCTTTATGAAGGCTTTGGCCGCTCTTATCCCATCGGACGGTGGAAAGATTGCGCGGCGGAAGGGGCTTTCCACCGCTTACCTTTCCCAGGATTTTCCCGACGACTTTTCAGGCCTCGCCTTGGAGTTCGTGACCGGTGGAGTTGCCGAACGCCGGCTCGCGGCAGAGCAGAGTTTAAGCCTGCTGGGAGTAGCGGCCGAAGAGCATGTATCCTCTTTGTCCGGGGGGCAGAAGCGCCGGGTCCTCCTTGCCCAGGTTCTTGCTGCCGGGGCAGATCTGTTACTTCTTGATGAACCGACAAACCACCTTGATATCGACACCATTCTCAAACTCGAGGATTTTTTGCTGCGCCGGGTCAAGAGTGTGGTTTTCGTAACCCACGATCGCTCCTTTGCCAGGCAACTGGCTAACCGTGTTGCCGAGATCGATAGAGGAAAACTGTATAGCTTCAGCTGTTCTTATGATGAGTTTCTTAGTCGCAGGGACGAGCTGCTGGAGGCAGAGCGTCGTGCCTGGGAGGTCTTTGATAAAAAGCTTGCCGAGGAAGAGGAGTGGCTACGGCGGGGAATCAGGGCCAGACGAACCCGTAACGAGGGGAGAGTAAAGGCCCTGATGCAGATGCGTGATGCCTACCGTCAGCGGCGGGAACGGAGTGGACATGCCCGGATGGAAATCCATAAAGGTGAACGTAGCGGCGATATCGTCATCAAGACAAAGGGCCTCACCTTTGGCTACGATTCTGCGCTTCCCATCGTAAAAGATTTTTCAACCGTCATAGAGCGTGGGGACAGGGTCGGTATCGTCGGTCCAAACGGCTCGGGAAAAACAACCCTGCTTCGCCTCCTTCTTGGCCAGTTGGAGCCTCTAAACGGAAGCGTTCGCCTCGGCACCAATGTCACCCCTCTCTTCTTTGATCAGCTGCGGAGCGACCTCGATCCGAACAAAACGGTGGTGGAAAACGTTGCCGACGGATTTGACACCGTAACGCTAAACGGTAGAAAGCGGCACATCATCGGATATCTCAGGGATTTCCTCTTTTCCGAGGAACGGGCAAAAAGTCCAGTGGCTCACCTCTCCGGAGGCGAAAGGAACAGGTTGCTCCTCGCCCGCCTTTTTGCGCGGCCGTCGAATCTTCTTATCTTTGACGAACCCACGAACGATCTCGATGTGGATACCCTGGAGCTTCTCGAAGAGCTTCTCCAGGAGTACGAAGGGACCCTTCTTCTGGTAAGCCACGACCGTTCATTTCTCGATAATGTGGTAACAGATTGTCTCGTCTTTACCGGGGAAGGGCAGATTGCAGAACTTGCCGGCGGTTATGCCGACTGGGCAAATTCTCCGCTGTTTGATTCGGTCCGTGAAGGCGGTGATGATAAGGTGCAGGAGCCAAAGGGCGAAAAGCCGAAAACCCGCGATAAGGTGAAACTCACGTTTAAGCAGCACCGGGAACTGGAGGCCCTTCCCGATGCCATTTCCGCTTTGGAAGAAGAACAAGAGACCATCCATAACCGGCTCTCCGACCCTGAACTCTATAAAAACGGCGATGAAGATCCATCGCTGCTGGCCAAAAGGCTCGAAGAACTTGACGGAGAATTGGCTACGGCCTACCAGAGGTGGGAAGAGCTCGATGCGATTGATCAGGCGGAAAGGGTGTGAGGTTTTATAATGTTACGAATAGTTTTACAATAGCAACATGAGTGATTCAATGATCGATGCCATGAACCGGATGCAGGAGATACGAAAGCGCATTGAGGAAATTCAGCAGCTTGGGAAGGGGAAAAACCTTTCTGCAGCTTCTTCCTCATCGGAATCGAAAACCGAGTCTACAAAAGGTGATCCTCAGAGCAATGAGGCCTTCTCTCTTGCACTTGAGCAGGCGATAGGATCACTGTTGTCGTCCGGTGATGTGAGTGGCATCGGCTCAGGTGGCGCTCTTTCGTCTTCCGATTTGGGGGATGTGACGAGTTTGATTCAGAAGCTTGGTGGGGCGCAAGCAGATATAGATCCTGCGCTTGTTGCCAAGGCTATTGAACAGTATAAAAGTCGATAGTGTTCGGAATCCTGGTGGTGTGTGAGCCACTTTGCCGGTAAAATACTTGCTTTTATGCCAGTGCTTGCTTTTTCCAATAATTTTGCTTTCAATTGGCTGTGGAAAATGGAATTATGCTCCTTCAACCACCAGGATTCCGAACAGTAGATAATGATTATTGCAAATATGCCCGTTCTCTATTGATCCATGCATCCCAACCTTTACCGGAAAGGTGCCGTGCCACCCCGTCAAGCACATCCAGCTGAGTTACCGATGGGTCTGCAACAAGGGCATATCCATTATTTTTGTCTCCACTCTCAAGTTTGCATGCACCCCAATAGTACATTCCGCCCTGTTCGACCTTTATTGTATTTTCACGATCAGGTAAACCGCTATAGAGCAAGAATTCGGTATTTCCTGTCATGACATCAAGTTCGATAAGATAGTAGTCTCCCGGTTTTTCAACTGGACACGCAAAGGTTGAAGTTGAGCGATCCCAATAGATCCACGCTCCTTCCTCCATGAGAGCCTTTGCTGCAGCCTTCTTTTCCTTTTTTGACATGTTTAGCAAATCATCAGCTGTATTCCAGCCCATGTTGTTTGCCAGCTCCCAGGGCGCAAAAAAGAACACTACGGAGCTATATTTCAAATGCTCTTTATTCAAGTGCCCGTAGATAAGACTGCTGGCTTCACTTTGGGGGGCTGTATTTACTCCCATCGTGGCACATCCCGAAAGCAAAGCGACCGTAAGTCCGACAAGGATCGGGGTGTAGATACGTAAGTGCTTCATTTCTTCTCCTTAACCTCCTCATATTTTTTAGAGGGAGAGACTATGGTTCGGCCAGATCCCGTTCAACGATATGAGAAAAGGCATTGTATCCGTTATTAATCGAAGTCATCCCTCCAGAAACGCCTGGGCTTTTTGTATTGTTCTTATTTTACCAATTATCACTACTTCGTTCAATAGGTATATACAAATAGTCGAAACCTATATAAAACTTACTGTCCGGAATCGTGGTGATTCCTTTACCTTTAAGCCCATGCATAAGAGGGCAGATAGTCAATCACCCACCGTAAGGGTGTAGGAATACACCTGACCCACAGCTCCCTCCCACTCCGATTCATGGGCTGATTCCGTAAGAAAAACCTCCGCCTACTGTAAAGAGTCCTCAGCTCGGACGCTATCCTCTTTCCCTCTATCCCAGCCACCACCCCATGTGTCAGCCCCCGCTTCTCATCCTTTCCCCCAACCCGATAGGGCTTCATAAAGTTGTGATAATACCGATAGATCTCAAGCCGCTCCAGCATGTTCACCGTACTCCTTGCAAACTGGACCGTCTGCCTCACATGATCCGAGTCATCCTTCCGTATCTCCCTGTCAAGGTAATTCACACTAAAGAGGGGATTACACAGATCCCGAACCCTCTTCGAACTGATCCTGTGGTGCTCTATCATTCCTGCCACCCCTTCCGGTAGTCCCTTCATCACCCTTTTGTATTGCGTATGCTCATCGGTATACAACTTCACCCTATCCCTCTCCGATTGCTCGGTCAGGGCAAGCGTCTTTGCCACGACATTCTGAAAGGACTGATAAACACTTCCTCTATAGACCCTTAGCTTCTCTTTGATCACCCTGTTTTTCTTCTTCTGATAGCAGGTCATACGTCCCTTTCTGGTCAGCTGTGCATAGTCGGAGAGGAACCAGAACTGGGAGTCTTTTCCTGCCAGGATGTGGATGTTGTTGGGGAGGTACTGGGAACAGACAAAGCTTTCAAAGCCGTCTGCGACCAGGTCTTCGTGGAGGTTCATGTCTGAGGTGAGGGAGGCAGAAGAGGCAAGGCACTGGTGGGAAAGGCGACGGATACGGTCTGAGATGGTGGAGCATGAGACCTTAAGGATACGGGAGAGGTCTCTGATACCGGAGCTGGTGACGAGGTGAGAGAGGATGGTTGTGTAGGGGAGGTGGAAATGGGTCCAGTAGTCGATGCTGAAGGTGCGAGTGGAGAAGGAGAGGTGGCAGGTTTTGCATTTGAACTTTTGGATGCGGGGAGAGGTTTGGGTGGAGTAGGAGCCTGTTCTAAAGAACCAGTGGCCGGAGGGAGAGAAGTGGTTGAGGCAATGGGGGTTGGGGCAGAAGGGGGGATGGAACATGGGAAACTCCTTTTTCGTATTGTTCTTACTATAAGTAACTACGAGAAAAGGAGATTTTATTCATTTCCCACCACGATTCCGGACACTAGGTAATAAAAACACCCGACCGGAAAGGTCGGGTGTAGTAATCACATCTTTTCGTATGTACGAAAAACGCTTTTTAGAAATCCCTATCGGCAAGATACTTCAGTTCCCGGTACTTCCGGTCGACATCGTATTTTACCTTCTCAAGCAGGGCAGCAGCCCTTTCGGGATTTGCAGCCTTGAGGGATTTGTACCGTACCTCGTTGTACATGTAGTCTGCCGGATCAATCGTCGGCTCTTTGCTGTCGAGGTGGAAGGGGTTCTTTCCCTCGCTGGTAAGGTCGGGGTTAAATCTCCACAGAGGCCACATACCGCTGTTGACAGCCATCTTCTGCTGGTCCATACCCTTGGTCATATTGATACCGTGGTTGATACAGTGGCTGTAAGCGATGATCAGGGAAGGTCCGTCGTAAGCCTCGGCTTCGCGGATTGCTTTGATCGTCTGAATTCGATTGTAACCCATGGCGACACGAGCAACATAGACATAACCGTAGCTCATTGCCATCATGCCGAGGTCTTTTTTAGAGGTCGATTTTCCGCTTGCGGCAAACTTGGCAATGGCTCCAACCGGGGTGGACTTTGACATCTGGCCACCGGTATTGGAGTAAACCTCGGTATCCATACAAAGCACGTTGATATTTCTTCCACTGGCCAGAACATGATCGAGACCGCCGTAACCGATGTCATAGGCCCATCCGTCACCACCGAAGACCCATACCGACCGTTTGATCAGATAGTCGGCGACGCTGGCGAGTTCTGTTGCATCGTAGTTGTCGGAAGCCTTGCACTGGGCGACCAGCTTGTCTTTCCATTCCCGCTGGCGGTCGATCTCTTCGTCACTCTGCTGAGGATTGGATTTGATGTTTTCAAGAAGGCTCTTGTCGATACCTGAAGGGGTATTGGCGAGCAGCCGATCTACCAGCTCCATGGCGTAGTTACCCATTCTGTCGCTGGTAAGGCGCATGCCGTAACCAAACTCTGCCGCATCTTCAAAGAGACTGTTTGACCATGTTGGTCCTCTTCCGTCGTCTCTGGTGGTGTAGGGCGTGGTGGGGAGGTTTCCGCCGTAGATGGAGGAACATCCGGTGGCGTTTGCAATGACTGCCCTGTCGCCGAAGAACTGGCTGACCAGTTTGACATAGGGGGTCTCACCACAACCTGCACAGGCTCCGCTGAACTCAAACAGCGGCTGGAGCAGCTGGCTACCCTTGGTGCTGTTGAGGTTGAGTTTGCTTCGATCGTAGTTGGGGATTGAGAGAAAGTACTCCCAGTTTTCCTTTTCCTGTTCCCTCAGAGGCAGCTGGTGCTCCATGGAAAGGGCTTTCTTATCGAACTTCTTGTTCACAGGGCAGATGTTCCAACAGGCGCCACAACCGGTACAATCTTCCGGTGCCACCTGGATGGTGAATTTCTGACCGGCAAACTCTTTGCCTTTTGCATCGGTGCTCTTGAAGGTTTTGGGAGCCTTGTCCAGCAGGTCGGCATCGTATACCTTCATTCTGATAACACCGTGGGGACAAACCGCCGAACAGTCCGCACACTGGATACAAACCTCGGGATCCCAGACGGGGATCTTTTCGGCGATATTCCGCTTCTCGTATTTGGTGGTACCGGTGGGATAGGTTCCGTCATTTGGAAGCTGGCTTGTTTTCAGCTTTTCGCCGCGGCTGGCCATAAGTTCGCCGGTAACGGTTTTAACGAATTCGGGAGCATCATCGGGAATAAGCTTAATCATGTGCTTGTCGCCCTTGATCTCCTTGGGATAGTTGACCTCTTCAATTGCATCACGTGCCATATCGATGGTCTTGATGTTCTTGTCTACGACATCCTGCCCCTTTTTCATGTAGGTCTTGGCGATGTACTTCTTGATCAGTTCGATCGCCTGGTCCTCGGGAAGAATACCGGAGATTTTGAAGAAAGCGGTCTGCATGATGACGTTGATCCTGCTGCCCATTCCCGCTTTTTCCGCAATGGAAACAGCGTCAATAACATAAAAGCGAAGCTTCTTGTCGATAATCTGCTGCTGCACCTCGACGGGGAGATTTTCCCACACTTCGTCCTTGTTGTAGGGGCTGGCAAGAAGGAACACTCCGCCCTCTTCTGCATTCTTCAGGATGTCGAATCGTTCAAGGAAGGTGAACTTATGACAGGCGAGGAAGTTTGCCCGCTGAATATTGTAGGTGCTCTTGATCAGCTCCTTTCCGAAGCGGAGATGGCTGACGGTAGTTGCACCTGCTTTCTTCGAGTCGTAGACGAAGTAGCCCTGAGCATAGTTGTCGGTGGCTTCTCCGATGATCTTGATGCTGTTCTTGTTTGCACCTACGGTACCGTCTGAACCGAGGCCGTAGAACATCGCCCGGTGTACCTTACCGTTGGACGTACTGAAGTTCTCATCCCAGTCGAGGCTGGTGTAGGCCAAATCATCGTAGATACCCACAGTGAAATGGTTTTTCGGCTGATCGGCGGCAAGGTTGTCGAAAACAGCCTTTGCCATGCCCGGGGTGAATTCGTTGGATCCGAGTCCGTAACGTCCGCCCACGGTTTTGGGCCAGCTTGCAAACTGACTTTTTCCATCCTCCATGATCTCACCGATGGCGGTGCGAACATCTTCGTAAAGGGGTTCACCGAGGCTTCCCGGCTCTTTTGTTCTGTCGAGAACCGCAATCTTTTTTACGGTTTTAGGCAGAGCTTCGACAAAGTGCTTTGCACTGAAGGGGCGGAAGAGGTGGACCTTTACCAATCCTATCTTTTCCCCCTTGTCCTGGAGCACCTTCATGGTCTCTTCCATGGTGTCCGCACCACTTCCCATCATCACGACAACGCGTTCAGCATCGGATGCACCGACGTAGTCGAAAAGGTGGTACTGGCGTCCGGTCAGTTTGGCAAACGTATCCATAGCCTTCTGGACAATATCGGGGGTCGCTTCGTAGAACTTGTTGACCGTTTCCCGGGCTGCAAAGAAGACATCGGGGTTTTGGCTGGTTCCCCGAACGACAGGCTTTTCAGGGTTCATTCCTCTGGATCGATGGGCGCGAACATATTCATCGTTGATCATTTCACGCATCACATCATAGGAAATCTCTTCCACCTTCTGGATTTCATGGCTGGTCCGGAATCCATCAAAGAAGTGGATAAAAGGAATTCGTGCCTCAAGGGTCGCCGCCTGGGCGATGAGGGCGTTATCCATGGTCTCCTGAACGTTGTTGCTGGCGAGCATGGCAAAGCCGGTGGAGCGGGCAGCCATCACATCGGAATGATCACCGAAAATGGAGAGCGCCTGGGCTGCAACAGCTCGTGCTGCAATGTGAAACACTGCGGATGTCAGCTCTCCGGCAATCTTGAACATGTTGGGGATCATCAACAGCAATCCCTGGCTCGCGGTAAAGGTTGTTGTAAGCGCGCCGGTGGTAAGAGCGCCGTGCACAGAACCGGAAGCTCCCGCTTCCGACTGAAGCTCAACTACGTCGGGGACCGTTCCCCAAATGTTTTTTCTGCCCTGGGCGCTGTACACATCAGCCAGCTCTCCCATGGGAGAAGACGGAGTAATCGGATAAATTGCAATTACCTCGTTTGTGGCATGGGCCACATGGGCGACGGCCGTATTGCCGTCGATCGTAACCATCTTTTTCTCAGACATTTCAGAGTCCTTTATTTAGGGGTTTTACTTGCTCTTAGTATACCCTATATAAAATGACGGGACAAGGAGCATGAGGCGATTCGATATGAAAAGATCGTTTTTACCCTCCGACAGGTGCTTCGACTTCAAGAAGAAGGCGTCTCGTACAACAGGCGCAAATATTCAGGTGTTGCAAAGCCTTGTAAAAGCCTGCGATGGACAGGGTCCTCTCGCGGTGGTATCTTGTTACTTCTTATCTCCCCTATTTGGAGAGAAGAACCTCTCATAACCTGCTTAATCAGCTCCTCAGCGCGTCTTGCGAAGTGATCATTGCCGAAGTGTTTTCGTATGGTTTCTGTAGGAGGTGTCGGGCGTTCTCCGATCAAAAGTGCCGCCTGGGAAAGCATATCGGCATTCACCGATCGAAGCTCCCGAAGAAGTCCTCGGTCATCCATGGATCGTAAGAATTCCGCCTGAGATCCGGCATCAAGATATGAAAAATCGATTAGTTCGTTGTTAAGCATCTTCTGAATACGTTTCTGAAGGAGTGAGCGGGCTTCCTCATTCAGGTAGGCGGAAAGCTCATTCATCCGCCGACTGTAGCGTTCTGAAAGCCTCTTTCTTTCCTCATGATGTACCGGTATCCAGAACGAGGAATAAAGATAGTGGGGGTAGCCCTCAAAAAGCGGTTCGATTCCTCCGAGGATATCCAATCGTCGTGCAAACAACGGGACACCCCACCGCAGGGCATCCACAAAAAAATAGCCGAAACCTTCCTGTACGGAAGAAGAGACCACAAGGTCGCAGGAGCGGGCAAGCTCTTCAAACCCAATGCCGGCTGCATCTATCCCTGCCCCAAGGCCGAAGGCTCCCGTTATCGTACCGTCGGCAAAGAGCGACCGAACAACGTGCGAATACTCCTGTTCTGCTTCGCTGGTCCCGGGCAGGGTAACAAGAAGATTAGCACCTCCCTCGACAAGTCGGGCAAGGAGAGCCGCCTCCAGCACGTTTTTTCGCCGGATCGTCCTAACGGGGTAAAGGAAAAAGGGAGCGGAATGGTCGATCTTTCCTGCGGTTTCCGGCAATCCTTCGGCAACACGCTTTCTAATCCTTTCCCGATCAAAGTCAAGGGAACCGGCATGACCATCCGACACCGGATTATTCAGTAGGGCAACCCTTTCGGAAGAGATCCCGCACGATATGAGCAGCTTGCGATCCCGCTCGTTGATGGTCAGGTACAGAACATTCGGCAAATCCGGGTAGATTGCATCGTTCATGGTGGCGTACAACTCGTCAAGGTTATTGTGCCTGCCGCATTCGGGGAAGTCGTGAATCTGGAGCATGACCGGCCGATCGGGATGGCGGCGGGCATAATCCAGGACCCCCTGGGTGAAATAGCCGTTCTTGCCAAGCTGATAGTTGTGAACCCACAGCAGATGGTCCGACAGATGTTCTTCAAGGAGCCGGCAAATGGCTTCTGACGAAAGCCCGTTGGTGCCCACTATATCGGAATGATAATCGAAAAGCGGAAGGTGCATGGTCCTGAGATCGATGGCATCCAGATTATCGTCGCTTCCCGAAACAAGTTGTATCGATTCAATAGCCTGACACTGGTCCAGCAATGCCTTGGCCCCGGAGATGGCGACCTTTGTCACACCTCCGGGTCTGAAATGGTGATGTACAATGGCAATCTTCATGGAAAAGAAGTGTAGCGCATCCCAGGCGTCGATGCTACCGTTTCCATCTCTCTATTATCGTCAGTCGCTCTATAATGCATAGAGTTTAAACGTCACCGTTGTTCCTATACCTTTGTGGCTTTCAATGTTCACGAAGCAAGAGTCATCGTAGAAAAATTTTATGCGTTTGATGACGTTTGTTAGACCGATGTGAGGATATGCGGCGTTTGTTTTGTCTCTTTCTATCTCCCGCAGCAATCGATTCGGTATACCTGTACCATTGTCTTTAATGGTAATGAATAGATAGCCGTCATGCATTTCTGTTTGGATATATATCGTACACGCTTCTTCCTTGTCGGAAAAACCGTGAATAATCGAATTCTCGACAATAGGCTGCAATAAAAGTGGAGGCATTCTACATGAAAGGCTTTTCTGATCCGCATTGATAAGGAGCTGGAATTTGTTCGGAAATCTGAAATTTTGCATATCAACATAGCATCGTATAATTTCCAAATGATCCTTCAAAGGTCGTAACTCTTCAGAGAAATCGAAAGAATTTCGTAGGAGTCTACTAAGCGTTATAATGGCTGTCTTAACTTCTTCGGGAGAACTGTAGGATACCATCCCCTTTATTGTCGCCAGCATATTGTAGAGAAAGTGAGGTTTTATTTGTGCTTGCAGAAAGGCTATCTGGGCTTGATGCAGTAATCGTTCATTTTCCATGTTTTCATCCTGAAGTCGCTTGAGTTGTCTTACGAATTTATTAAATTCATCCTGAAGTTCATGAAGGTCGTCTCTCTTTTTGAGGTCGATTTGCGCTTCAAGATTACCTTCTCCCACGATTTTCATTGTCGCTATAAGCTTGTTGATTGGCTTCCGTAAACCGGAAGAAATAATCAAAGCCGTTATCATGCTGATAATAATGCTGACAATAACAAGCCAGGATATTTTTTCTCGGAATTTTTCTTTCACTTCCAGTAAGAAGCTATTTTGTACTTCGTAGTTCAAGATAAAGGAATTCTCTAGTACGGAATGAGAAAAACTATAGGTAAAATCATTTTGATCAACGGGTATATATTTTTTGCCTTCATCATATCTTACCCCACTGTAGATAATGAAGTTTTTCTTGTTTGTTATGTTTATACTTGATTGAACACTTTTTCCTTGTTCGATGAGGCTTTGTAGTTTATTGCGATATACATCAATGATGATATAGCCGATGACTTGGTGCACGTTATTAAAGACTTTGACGGCAACCGAGAGACAGATTGTATCACCGGATAAGCCTCTGTAGATCGAACTGAAAAAGAGATGGTCATTAAGGCTTGTCGATAGATTGTAAAGAATTCCCCAGTTCTTATACAGATAAAGATTGGGGATGTAACCTGTCGAAATGTTATTTTCTGCAGAACGACTAATAAAATGGAGCTCCTCTGCTCCTTTTTTATAAAGCAGATACTGCTGGAGAACTTCGCTTGTGAATATACCATGTTTGCTTTCTCTCGGTTCTCCAAAAAAGGTTTGGACTTCGTCACTGGCCGCAAAATCATAGGCAAGATGCAGATATTCATTCATCATTGATTCAATTCGTTTAGCTATGACTGATACCTAAATACTCAGCCACTTCATGAAGGCTTATTGGATTTTGGTAATGGTTTTCAACATATTCGTAGGCTTTTTTTATAAATCGATTACAATTAGATTGTAACTGAAGTTTTCTATTTGGAGATTCGTGAAAATCGAATTGCTTGAACCTTCCTATGATTTTTATAAGTGCGCTTTGTAGTTCTTCAGGAATGATAGGCTTTAAGAGGTAGTCCGATACCCCATATTTTATTGCTGTGAGCGCAAAAGAGAAATCACTGAATCCGGAAATGAGAATAAACTCAATATGCCGTTCGATATCGCTGAGTTCTTTTATGAGCTGTAATCCGTCTATAATCGGCATCTTGATATCGGTAATGAGAATGTGTGCATTATGTTTGATAAAGAGATCTTTTGCATCAGATCCGTTTTTTGCTAAGCCGACGATTGAGCAGCCATATGCTGCCCAATCAATGATATGCTCGAATTCGCGCAGAATATAGTATTCGTCGTCGGCAATTACTACTTTGAACATGTGGAAACCTATTTACACTCCTTCCGTCTCTGCAAATCGATATCCGTGACGTTTGATTAGATCGATAAAATCACTTTCCAGATGCATACAAACGATACGGTTCCTTACTGCTCTCGGAAATATAGCGTTCAACCTTTCAAGTGTTCCATGCGAGGGGTTGTCTCCATAGGCTTCGGTAACATCTTGATAGATTGTGCCGACCGTTCCGGAAAAGAACTTTTCTATCACGGTATCTGGTATTGTAGCAGCGTCTCCGCTGAAATACATAGTCTCTTCTCCGGCATGTATGATGTAGCCATAGCTATCTATATGAGGCGAGTGCACTACTTTCTGGGGAAAGGCTTGTATGGGATTGGGTTCGGTAAGCGAGGGAACCAGGTCGTACTCATCACTCGGAATACCGGTCAATGTCAAAAGGCTGCGAACAGTGTGCCGGGGAAAGATCAGAAGCGGCTTCATACGCAGTTTGTTATAAGCATATGAAATGAGCATCGGCAGGCTGCCGATGTGATCAGCATGAAGATGCGTAATGATAATAATCAGCTTTTTTGCTTCAAGAAACGGTTGTAGATCGATAATCCGGGAGAATGTGGTAAAGCCGCAATCCAAGAGATAAAAGGTGTCATGGTCTAGAAAATATGCGTTTGTATTCCCCCATTTGGGATTGTATCCGCTACCGTAACCGAAAAACTTTAATTTCATAGGTCCCTCTATTTAATTCCAGAGCTTACAAAGCTATTGATAAACTGCTTTTGGAAAAATAAAAATGCCGTAAGCAACGGAAAGATGATAATGAATGTTGCTGCACAGACATTCGACCACTGCATTACCGCCTCTTTTGATTTTGCAAAAATAGCCAGCCCTACAGTGAGTGGTCTGTTGTTGACGGAGTTTGTAACGATCACCGGCCAAAGATAATTATTCCAGTGGTAGCTGATAGAGACAAGGCCGAAAGAGACGTAGGCTGGTTTTGCGCATGGTACATACACCTTCCAGATGGTCTGCATGAGATTACATCCATCGATTTTTGAAGCATCGGACAGAGCGATTGGTATGGTTTTGAAGCTTTGACGAAGAAGCAGTATGCCGAAGGCGCTGCAGTAAAAAGGAATCATGATAGCCAGCTTTGTATCGATGAGTCCCAATGAAGATATTGTTGAATAGTTCGGCATGATAAGTACATCATTTGGAATGATGATCTGTACAAAGATAAGAAAAAAGACAAGTTTTTCAAACCTGAAATTCATGACACTGAGGGCAAAGGCCGCAAGGGTCACCGTTATACACTGCACGCAAAAAATACCTGCAACAATCATAATGGTATTTGCATAATATCTGCCGAAAGGTGCAGCAGATAGAATGTAGATAATATTCTGCAATGAAAAGGGAGTTTTGGGGATGATGGACATATAATATGATGGTTCGGTAAAGGTGGTAACGATTAGCCAGATCAGGGGAATAAGCCATAAGAGTGCGAATGCCGATGCCAATATGAAAAATACTATACGTTTAAGCTGCATGGAAGGACTCTCCTTAATTGTAGTGTATCCGGCTGTCCGCAGTGAAAAATTGAAGTGATGCTGCAATAAGCATGATGATCAATAGTATGACCGTAAGTGTTGATGCAATTCCTTGATTGAAGTAGGTAAAGCCGTTTTGATAAATGAAATACAGAAGAGTCGTACTGGAGTTGTTGGGCATTCCTTCTGTCATCATCGCAATATGGTCAACAAGTTTAAAAGAGTCTGTGAGCGCTATTGTTGATACGAAAATTGTTGTTGGCATGAGTAGTGGAAACGTCAATTTCCAGAATATAGTGAACTTCCGTGCTCCGTCTATTCTTGCCGCCTCGTACATCTCCGTTGAGATATTCTGTAAACCGGACAAGAAGAAGATCATGAGAAATCCAGCTTCTTTCCAATTGTAGACGACAGAGAGCGCGGGAAGAACGGTATCCGACCTCTGTAAGAAAATTTGTCCGGGGAGTCCGAATGATTTGAGTAACTGATCGAGAAGACCGGCATCCGGCATGTAAATAAACATCCAGATACTAGCAACGGCAATCATGGGCATAACCACGGGAGAAAAAAAAGAAACACGAAAGAGACCTGTTAATTTGTGCCGCATATTTAATAAGAGAGCGAGAGCCAGACCCAGCACCATGCTTGGGATAACAGTCAGTAATGAAAAGAGCACGGTGTTTCCCATCACCTTCCAAAACAGAGGATCGGAAAACAAATATGTATAGTTGTCCAAACCAATAAAAACAGGTTTCTTCATGCCTAATTGAAGGTCCATCAGGCTAAGATAAAAGCTTTTTACAATAGGAATAAGTGTAAACATCGTGAGGAAGATTAAAGAGGGCGCAAGTAACAAACATGCTATCCCGTCGCGTTTCCAACTTTGTTTCCTTTTTTTTGTTTGTTGTGATGTGAGGGCTCTATTTTTCACCAGTTGGTCCTTTTTCGGAAAGCTATAAACAGAAAATACGGCCATATTCATACAGCCGTATTTTTCAAAATAAAGAATTTCTACTGGAATCGCTTTAGCACTTGACTAGCTTCTGCCTGGGCTTTATCCAGGGCCTCTTTAGCCGTAAGATCACCAATGATCGCGGCTTGATAATTGTCGTTGAAGATTCTCCAGATCCTTGCAGAGTCGTATGTTGTCAACTCCGGCTTTGCATATTTGAGCTGCTCTTTCGCAACTTCCGCCTGAGGAAGCTCGCCGTAGTAATTTTTCATGATGGAGGTTTCAAAGGATGATGCCCGTGGTGCTACGTAACCGGTATCGATGTTCCACTGCGCCAGTCGTTCAGGAGAGGTTGCAAAACGAATGAATTTCCATGCAGCTTCCTGACGTTCTCTCGAAATCCCTTTGGTGATGTAGAAATTTCCACCACCGGTTGGAGCCCCATAGCGTTTGTTCCCCGGCATGAAACCTGTTCCGAAATCAAAGGTTGCATTCTTTGAAATGTTCGCCAAGTTTCCTGTTGTATGGTAAATAATTCCATATTTGCCTTCAATAAAGGCCCCCGGCAGGTCAGTCCATTGTACGATTCCTTTGGGCATCACTTCATACTTTTGCTGAAGATCAATTTGAAACTGTAACGCTTCAATATTTTCAGGAGTATTGAAAAAAACCTTCTTTCCATCGTCTGACATAAGGTTTTCGCCGTTTTTACTGTTTTCCAGACAGAATCCACCGAATTGCCATTGTGCCGACCCCGACTGCTGGGCAAGCCCAACCCCCCAGCGAATGACATTTCCTGCAGCATCTTTCTTTACGAGCTTTTGAGAATATGCAACAAGTTCGTCCCAGTTTTTGGGTGGTGTTTCCGGGTCAAGTCCGGCCTCCTTAAAGGCGTCCTTGTTGTAATAGATAATTTGTGTACTTCTTTGAAACGGAATGCTCCAGATTTTCCCATCCACAAATGAGTCTTCCATAAATCCCGGTAAAAAATCATTTATGTATTCATCTCCACCGTCCATGGCAATAAGATCATCGAGGGGGATAATTGAATCGGAGGAAACCAAAGAAAAGCGCTGTGTTGCCAAGCTCAAGAATAAATCCGGAGGAGTGTTTCCCTGAATTGCCGTCTGGATTTTTACGACAGTATCGTCGTAATTCCCTGTATATATTGGTTCGACAACGATGGTGGGGTTGACACTATGAAAATCAGATGCCAACTTTTCAATAAGTTTTGTTAGCGGCCCTCCAACCTGCACCGGGTAAAACATTTGCAGGACAATGACGTCGTCTTCGCCATTTGAGGATTTTGCCGTTCCCGAATTCTCTTGATCCCCTCCTGCCCAAATCATGCCGGCCGAAGCAATCATCACAATAAGGGCAGCAAGCATGTTTCTTGTTGAACGTTTCATAAACACTCCTTCCTAATTGTTATTTCTTTGATGGTAAGCGAGCTTTTTTCAGCGCACAACTTAGATAACTGGCAAGAATATCTAAAAAACAGCACAGCTCTATATCGAATTGTTCTCGCTACATAATCGGAAAACGGAGGGACGTATGATACTATCGGTATTTCCTGAGAGGGGCATATTGATGCATTGTTGTGTTCTTCGATTATAGGGTCTGTTGCATGTGGCGTTTGAGCACTGGATTGATCAACGCCGGTATTGCGGCAATGAGGCTTATCGGAATAATGGATAGGAGCATAACAATTTCATATACAAGCGTGCTATTAGCATATTTCTTGCCTCGGAGCCGCGAAATGAAAGCACTCAGTGGCAGCCCGCAGATATTGCCGTACATCATCAAACTGATCGCAGAAAGAATCATAGTGCTTTTCTTTTTTCCATAGCTACGGAGAATCACCTGATAGGCCTCGGAATCAGGCTTCCCCAAACTGTCGGCATAGTGTTGGGCAAAGAAAATTGCCTTGCTTTCGCTTTCGGGGACAAATTCATTGCTGGCAGAAAGCATCGCATGAATTTCTTGCTCCGACATTCCCTGTTCCAGCGCCATTTTCGTATGCGCATAGGAACAAATTGCACAACCATTCACTTCGGTAACCGCCAGCATAAGCCGCTCCCGAAAATCGTTGGAAATAATCTGGGTTTTCTTGTTGCGGATAAGATTAAACATGGCCGGATAGAGTTTTATACTCGCCGAAAAAAGTTCGCTAATGCCATAGCGGTGCCGAAATGAACGTTTGTGGGATTCTGCTTTCATCTGCTTCATCCTTATTTCCTACTGTTCCGAATCCTGGTGCTTGGAGGGCCATAATTCCTTTTCCTGCAGCCAACTAAAAGCTGTACTCTGAAAAAAGCAAGCACCGGTATACAAAGCAAGTATTTCACCGGTAAAACGGCATGCACACCACCAGGATTCGGAACACTACAAAAGGTTTAGCACTTGATCGGGCTAATGTCGAGAGGTTAAACAAAAGCAAAGAGCTGTACCCGGAGGAGGCTCTTAAATCCTGACCTCCGGGGCACCCATACGCTATGTAGAATTCTGGGGCAAAATCCTGACAAACTTTATCAATGACAGGAGGAAAAAGATTCCTCTTCATTTTGAACGATAATATAATTTAAAAATTTGGTATGGCAATACCATAATGAAAGCCATACTGTGGAAAAAAAGCACGTATTATCCCGGCGAAAGGGCATTCGTACCACCAGGATTCGGAACACTACACTTTTTATGCAAGATGATGTACAAACAATTTGAGAGGTCATGTCATAATACGCAAGATTGAAGCCAAGGATCGAAATACATATATTGTCATGTCGAGGCAGTTCTACCGCTCCGATGCCGTGTTGCATGACATCCCCGATGCACATTTCCACAAGACGTTTGATGTGATCATTGGCGGGAGCCCCTATGCTGATGCCTACATCTTTGAGGTGGAACAGCAGGTGGTAGGCTATGCCTTACTCTCCTTTACCTATTCCAACGAGGCTGGCGGCCTTGTTCTCCTGATCGAAGAGGTCTACATCCTTCCGGAGTATCAAAAGCAGGGTTTGGGAAAGGAGTTTCTGGCCTTTGTCGAGGCGCATTATCGCGGTGATGTGGCCTTGATCCGTCTGGAGGTGGAAAAGTCGAACAAGGTTGCCTTGCAGCTCTACAAGAAGGTTGGTTTTACAAAGGTCGACTATATTCAATTATACAAGAAAACCGCCAAGGTAAAGCCTCACCGCGAGTAGTGCCTCTTTTTCTATTCTATTAGTGTTCTGAATCCTGGTGGTCCGGTCACCCTTGCTGCCGCTGTAACGTGACATCGAACATATATCTGTCACCCCGATACCAGCTTCTGCTGTATTCGAAAGGAATGTTTTCTTTAAGATACGAGGTCCTGTCGATGAATAGGATCGGGGCCTTTTTCTCAATTACCAGAAGAGCCGCGGTCTCGGCATCAGCGGCCGTTGCTTCCAGGTGTTCCACTGCTGTTTCTATGATTTTCTTGTATGTGGTGGTAAAGAGTGTGTAAAGCGACCCTTTTTCGAAATCATGGTTAAGAAGATCGGGGCAGCATTCGGTGGGGATATAGCTTTCGTGGATGACAATGGGTTCGTTGTTTGCAAAACGAAGGCGTTTGAGCCAGAAAACCATTGTCCCTTGTTCCAGTTCCAGTGCCGAAGCGACAAAATCGGGAGCGGGTATTTGTTTGGATTCCAGAATTCGGGAAGAAACAGTGAACCCCTTTGCCTCCATGTCAGCCTTGAAACCGTGAAACTTCTCCTGGGTATTCTCTATTCTTGGTTTCTGTACATAGGTACCGTAGCCTTGCTTGCGTACCAGATATCCTTCGTTCACCAACTCGGTAACGGCATTGCGTGCCGTCATGCGGCTTACTTCGAATTTATCCTTGAGTTGGGGTTCTGAAAGAATTTTATCACCCGGTTTCAGCCTTCCGCTTGAGATCTCCGCCAATATGCTTTCCTTAATTTGGTAGTACACCGGTACATGACTAGTTCGGTCAATTTTCACTACATCACCTCAGGCCTCATTTTATCGTTTCCTCCTCTTGTTGACAATAAAATTTCCTCAGGTTACTATAGTTGTCTATACAATTTGTCTGCTCGGTTTCGGAGCACGTGGCAACAGGGTACTATGCTATGGGAATAAAAGAATACGATAAAAAAGATGGAACGAAATACTCTGATCGAAGAGTCTTCGCCGTTGACAGAAATTTTAGTGAAGCGGACGCTTTGCAACTTCCCGAGCGCAGAGAAAATTTGAAGGATAATCCTTTTACCCTTCATATTATTCATATTAATGATTTTCATTGTTCTGTTTACGATTTTTCCTGTGATGATAACGGCCGCCCTGTGTTTTCAAAGATAGCTGCCGAAGTAGCGTCTCTGCGACAGGCTGCTGAGAAACGGGATGATACCGGCGTTCTTTTTTTGTCAGGTGGTGATGATGCTGTCGGCTCTCCCATGGACCATCTCGCCGGTTACGACGGTGAGAATTTCATCTGTCATCCCGCCTACACGGCCTATGCCCTATCTGGCCTCGATGCAACGGTGCTTGGAAATCATGATTTCGATGCGGGGCTCAAGACCTTGGAAAAGGCGATTGCCCAGGATGCCTGCTTTCCTGTTTTATCTGCAAACCTCATCCATGACGGAGAACTCGACGGTCTGGTTTTCCCCGCGGCGGTGGTCGTTATCAAAGGACTCCGCATCGGTATTATCGGTCTGACAACACCGGGGCAGATACGTTCACGGGATGGATCGGAGTTTGCCATTGCCGCTCCTCTGGAATCGGTGCGCGACATGCATGCAAAGCTTGCTGGGGTGTGTGATGTGGTATTGATCCTCAGCCATATCGGCTATCGCCTCGGCTCCACCTTTGCCACGGTTAAAATCATGGGTGATTACGAGCTGGCCCAACAACTGGATCATAGGCAGTTCGATGCCATCATAGGTGGCCATACCCATGACCTGCTGAATATTCACGGAATGGAACCGAAGCATCTTGTACATGGAATTCCCATCCTTCAGGCAGGTTATAACGGCCTTTTCTTCGGCCGGGCAGAGATGCACATCGGTGAAACGAAAACCCTTGTTCGTGCCGAGCTTTTTCCTACCGGGCCAAGGGACGGTAGCCCTGAATTTGATGAGGCATTTGCCACATCGAAGCCCGGAGTTTTCCTTCCCTCTTTACGTCAACCCTTATCTGCCATGCGACTTCCCGACGATTATGATCGGCAGCGACATGAGAGCTTGCGGGATAGCTTTGAACATCCTACTGCAAACTTTATTACCGATGCTCTGGCGACAAGATTTAGGGATCACGGCTACCACGTGGACCTTTTTCTCATCGACGGGGCAAATATGATCACCTTTTTCCCCGCAGGAAAGGATAGCGTCAACATCATCGATGTGTATCGTCTCATGCCCTATGCCGATTCCATCGTCTCTCTGACGCTGACCGGCAAGACGCTCGAGCGCATTATCCGGGAAAACGCCCTGAGGCTTGACAGGGAGGATGAGCCGCACCTGGAACGGGGATTTCTCCATTTCAGTCGTGAGCTTCGCTATCGCCTTCATCGTAAGAGCAGAACTGCAGATGCGATCACCATTAACGGTCGTCACCTGGATGTTTGCCTCGAAGAGCATTTTGCCATTGCCATGCCCAACTTTGCGCAGGGTCTTGCCAAGGTGTGGGAGGATACGCTTCCCTTAACGGGAAAAGAGCTTTGTAGCTTGCGGGAGATGAAAAGAAGCGATTCGGGGCTCTATGTCCGAAATGAACTTGTGGCGTATATCCGGGAACATGGGGTCTCCCCCGACAGTGGCTTTACGATGGACGGCCGGCTTGCCATAGACAATGGTTAAGGCATTGTCCGGCAAGCCGAACACCATACGCTACTTCGTCCCGCTGGCAAGATTTGTTTCAAGAAAGTAACGCTGACCGAAAAGGTAGAGTAGCACCACCGGAATAACCGACAGGACCGCAGCGGCCATGGTAGGCACCCAGCGCACCAGGGTTTCGTCCCGGAAGGTGACAATGGCCACAGGAAGGGTCAGCTTCAGCTTTTCCGTAATCACTACGAGGGCCCAGTAGTAATCATTCCAGTTCCTGACAAACTGAATCAAGGTGACGGATATAATCGCCGGAAGGGCGGAAACCAGATAGACGTGATAAAGGGTCTGCAGGGAGTTGCAACCGTCGATCTGACTCGCCTCGTCAAGCTGCCGAGGGATTTGAAGGAAAAACTGTCTGAGCATGAAAATGACATACCCCTTTGCTATGTTGGGCATCACCAACCCCCAGTACGAGTTTACCCATCCGAAAGAGGTTATAACCATGTAGGAGGGAAGCATAATTGCCTGAGGCGGAATCATCATGGTACAGAGAACGAGAAAGAAGAGTAGTTCCCTGCCGGGAAAGGTGAAACGCGAAAGACCGTAAGCCGCAAAGGTACCAAAGACCAGCTGTAACGTGGTTAAAAGGATGGTAATAAAGGAGGAGTTGAGAAACCAACGGAAATACGGGGTTTGCCGAAAGACCTCTTTATACCCCTCGATATTCCAAGTCGAGGGAAAGATGATCAGCACGCGATTGAGTACGCTGCTTTGCTCTGAGAATGAAACCGTCAGCATCCAGAGAAAGGGAAAAACGACGATACATGCGGTTAATCCGAGTACAATATGAAGAACAAGGCGTGAAAATCTTGAATGGTACATCGCAATCTCCTTTCCTATTTATAAAAGACGGTTTTCTGAAAGTGGCGAACCAGTACGAACGTAGCAGCAAGCATGAAGACAAAAAGCAAGGTTGCTGCGCTGCTTGCGGTGGATGTTTCAAAGTAACGAAAAGCCTCCCGCCAGATATAGAAAACCCACACCGTTGATGCGTTGTTCGGTCCCCCGTTGGTGAGGATCTGCACCGTCGCGAATACCTGAAAGGAAGAGAGGGTTGTGATCACTATAACAAAAAAGCTTACCGGTGAGAGCAGCGGCAGGGTTATCGAAATCGTTTTTCTCAATGCCGATGCACCGTCAAGATCCGCCGCCTCGTAAAGCTGACCATCGATCTGTTTTAGCCCTGACATATAAAGGATCACATTGTATCCGAAGGATTGCCATACCCCAATGATGATAATTGCAGGAAGTGCGCTCTTCGGGGAGTTGAGCCAGTTTGGTCCGGTAATCCCGAATAGTTTAAGAAACGCATTCAAAGGCCCATGCATGGTATTAAAGATGGTCAAAAAGGAGAGGCTTGCCGCCGAAACCGATATCACCACCGGAATAAAGAAAAGAAGCCGGTAGACAACCTTCGCGCGGCCGCTTTTCTCAATAAGCACCGCATAGAGGAAACCAAGAATGACCGAACACGGCATCTGGGTGAACACGTAGAGGAGGGTGTTTCTGATCGATAGACCAAAAATCTTCGAAGCAAACAGCGTTCGGTAATTCTTCAGGCCAACGAAGGTCTTGTCTCCGGTAAGGATGTTCCAATCGTTAAAGCTTATAAAAAGAGAATAGAAAAAGGGAAAGATGAAAAAAACTGCAAAAAGCACCAAGACAGGCGCTATATAGGCATAGGGTTCCCATCGTTTATAGGTCATTGCAAATTTCCTTACGTGTAGAAAAGCTTCCGGCCGAACACGTAGGGTCGGCCGGAGAAGTCGTCATGTGGAATAAGGGCGTCTACTACCAGCCGAGGATTTGCATTGTTGCATTGGCTGCGTCGTCGAGTGCCTCTTTCCCGCTTTTCTGTTCATTGAAGGCTGCAATGATATTATCAAGGAGCGTCTGGGTAATCCTAGCTCCCTGACGGGGCCAGTTGTACCAATTTACGAGATCGTCGATCATGTCGTAAGCCCTGAGGGAGTCGGGATACTTTGCCATGTAGTCGGCCATGGGTCCATCGGGGTCGGCCATCACCTTACGAGCGGTCATATAGCCCATGCCTTCGGTAATTGCTTTCATGGATTCTTCGTTCAAGGCAAACTTCACAAACTCCCAGGCGGCCTCCTGCTTTTCCGGAGTGGAGGGAAGAATGAAGATATTGCTTCCTCCGCCGGCAATCCTTCTCGGATTCTTCCGTTCCAGATCGTCCCACGTGGGCAGTTCTAAAACACCGAGATCGAATTGTGCATTCTCGGTAAAGCTTCGAAGGTTGCCTGTTGTGGCCACGATAATACCGAGTTTCCCGTTGATGAAGTTGTCGGCAGCCTCCGATCCGGTGATGTTGGGAAAGCTTCCGTCTTTGAGCATCATACCGAGCCAAAAATCCATGACGCGCTGACCGGCTTCTTTATTAAAAAGGACCTTTCGAGTTGCCACATCCGCCATCTGGCCGCCGAAAGAATCGAGGAGGATCTGAAACTGCCAGGTATCGAAATCGAGCTGGAAGCCGATACCGTTGATTCCCGCGGCAGGGTCGGAGACCGTCTTTGCCCATTCCCTTATCTGGGCCCAGGTTTCCGGCTGTACCGGTGCATCGATGCCCTTTGCCCGAAGCAGATCGCGGTTTACGAAGATAAGGGGTGTGCTAACGGCGAAGGGCAGGGCGAACTGCTCTCCCGTTGCCGCGTCCCTGCCGAGGTCGAGCATCCTCGGGATAAAGGGATCGAGATTGTACCCATCATGGTCGATATAGTGCTGCATCGATACCGCACCAAGCTGGCTCCTCATAGTTGTGCTCTCGGACAGGGACATGATGGTCACTTCGGGAAGCTGCTTGCCCACAGCCAGGGTCTGGAGCTGTTCAAGCAGCCCTCCGTACCAGCCGGGAACATCCCGCTGGCTTACCACAATCCGATCCTGGGAAGCGTTGAACCGATCGACAATGCCCTTCATTACCTCGCCGCGGGCCCCGCTGAACACGTGGGTAAAGGTAATCTCGATTTTATCTGGTGTCGATCCTTCTTTGGGAGCTTCCTGATTGCCTCCGGCAAACAAAAGGCCGCCGGAGATCAGAAGCGATACAGCAGCCAACAGTATCATTCTGTTTTGTCTCATACAAAACCTCCTTTGTAGATAATGCGAGTATAGTTGTATAGACAATATGTGACAAGAAGATTTTTATCGTTTCACGATTATCTAACCATTTCTTACTGTCAGGAATATTGGTGGTATATGCCCCTCAAGTCATTTTCAAATAGTCACTTAGGATTAGAAACATGGAAAAAGGCGGCCGACGGCGAAAAAGAAAGGATTTTACCTGTGCAAATGCCTGATTATCACCAGGATTCCGAACACTAGTAACATTTTACCTTGCGCAGGGCATCAAGGCAGCGTAGATTTAGTATATGAATGATGTAATAGTTCGATTATTGACGGAAATCTATGGCGCCTCTCAGGCAGAGGAACTTGCCGAAGAAATCGGGACGCTTGTCGCCGAGCGGCGTAGTCACCTCATTCCCCCGGAAAACCGGGGAAGAGGAGATCTTCCCCTTGACGAAACCGATGCCTTTCTCATCACCTATGGCGACAGCTTTCGCCGGGACGGAACCGTTCCTCTTCAGGGATTGCGGGAGTTTGCCGACCGAAAACTTACCGGTATCATTTCCGGTATACACATCCTTCCTTTTTTCCCCTACTCCTCGGATGATGGTTTTTCGGTCATCGACTACGAGCAGGTCAACGGCGACTATGGCGATTGGAAGGATGTTGCGGAAATCGGCGCTTCATTCAAGCTGATGAGCGATCTTGTGCTCAACCACTGCTCTGCAAAGAGCCTGTGGTTCCGCCGTTTTCTCGAAGGCGATCCACTTTACCGGGACTTTTTCGTTACCGCCTCGCCGGATGACGATCTCTCGATGGTGGTGCGCCCTCGTACGCATCCTCTGCTGACTCCCTTTGAGACATCAGAGGGAGTTCGTCACGTCTGGACCACCTTTTCAGCCGATCAGGTGGATCTCAACTTTGCCAATCCGGCAGTCATGCTCGAGATGATACGTATCCTCCTTTTTCATATTGAAAAGGGGATACAGGTGATCCGTCTCGATGCCATCGCCTATCTTTGGAAGGAGATCGGCCATCCTTCGATCCATCATCCAAAAACCCATGCGGCGGTAAAGCTTTTTCGTGCGGTTCTTGATGTTGCCGCTCCCTGGGTGGTTGTCCTGACGGAGACCAACGTTCCGCACGAAGAGAATATCAGCTACTTCGGCAATGGAAGCGACGAGGCCCACATGGTCTATCAGTTCCCGCTTCCTCCCCTGGTCCTGGATGCTTTTTTAGAGGAAGATGCAGCGGTATTGCGAAAATGGGCATCGGGTTTGACCGGGCTTTCGGCAAAGACCACCTTTTTCAATTTCCTGGCAAGCCACGACGGGATCGGGGTGATGCCGGCCCGGGGAATCCTTCCCCAAGATCGGATCGATCGTCTTGTGAACACCACCCTCAAACGGGGCGGGCTGATCAGCTACAAGGCCACTCCGGAAGGATCGATCCCTTATGAAATGAATATCACCTATCTCGACGCCGTTGCCGAAAAAGAGCTTCCCGACAGCGTCAGGGCGCGCAAATTCCTTGCCAGCCAGTCGATCATGCTTGCCCTGCGAGGGGTTCCGGGAATCTACTATCACTCGCTTGTCGGGTCCGAAAACTGGAGAGAAGGGGTTGAGGATACCGGACGGAACCGTACCATCAACCGGCAAAAATTGCAGCTTGATCCGCTTCTTGAGACGATAAACGAGGCGGGATCCTTGCGGAACAGGATCTACAGCGGCTTTAAGGCAATGCTCCAGGCCAGAGCTAGTACGTCGGCCTTTGATCCTGCCGGGCGCATGGAAATTCTTCCTACCGAAGGGGCCGTTTTCGGTCTTGTACGTATCAGTCCCGATAAAAAGGAACGGGTCGTCTGCCTTGTCAACCTTGCTCCCGTTGCCAAAGAAGCCACCTTTCCCGCAATCGTACTCGGTGGTAAGCCTGCATCCGATTTTATCGACCTGATAGAGGATTCGAGTATGGTTCCCCTGAGAACCGGAAAAGATCTCACCTTCCAGCTTGAACCCTACGGTGTCCGCTGGATCAGACCACGAAATTAGGCCGTCGCCCAGCAGTTTTCAGATGCCGCTGTTTGTTTCGGTATGCTCTCTGGCTTCTTCTTCGCCGAAAAAGCCGGAGAGTAGGTTTCTAAATGTTGTCCGCAGGATGGCATACGAGTAATACTTCAGCCCCAATGCGTAGTTGGTCTCCACCATCTTGTGAAGACGTTCGGGGTCTGAAAGGATTCGTTCGGTATAGTCGACGGTCTTGTCGGTGATGAAGTCGTCCATTTCGATAACATCGAAGCCTTTTGGTTTGATATCGTGTCGGTAGATCGAGTAGTTGTTTACCAGAATCGGCTTTCTGAAATAGATGGTTTCAAGAAAGGCGTTGCCGAATCCCTCCTGGAGGCTCGGATAGGTGACAAGGTCGGCATGGGGATAGACATCCTGGAGGGTGTAGGTCTTCTCTCCCGAGGGTGAAATCTCCCGTTTGTCGCCTATCTGATGATCGACGAAGATGGCCCGGATACCCAGAAGCTCTGCGTATTTGTGGACCCGATTCTGGTATTCGTAGCCCTCATCACCGGATGCATGACTAATCACCAGCACCGCCTTCCTGTGCATGCGAGCCACCAATTCGATGGCATGCTCGATGCCCTTTCTCTGAACTACCCTGGTCGGTTGGAGGACAAAGAGCTCATCATCGGCAATGCCGAAAACCTTCCGCACATCTTTATTAAAATCATCCAAGGGCTCCGTGGGAGGATGTTCGAAATCCATCACATTAGGAATAAGGTGGCTCGAAATACCTGTTCTCAGGGCAAGCTGGTTCTGTCCCGAACTATTAATTACCACATGCTGGATCATCGGCAGGTGTGGTGGGTAGCAGCTGTTCAGGTAGTCCCACACACAGTTTGTAAGAAATCGTTTGCGTTCCCAGAAAAAATCGTGGTGATGGGCAATGGTCGGAATACCGGTTTCCGCTATTACTTCGGTAATGGCCATACCAAGGGAAATATTGAGGGGGATGGTTAGGGTATTCTGAGGGATAATGAGATCAAGGTCAAAGCGGTCGATGAACTGACGCAGCTTCGTCTTAAGGATTTCGCGGTAATGATGCAGGCCTGTTGAAAGTTCCTGGGGACGTTTCCGGTTGCTAAAGCACTGTTCATAGAGTGTGGTGATTTCGGGATGGTGGAAGTGCGCCTCTTCCACTAGAAAAGAGCGTTCGGGATCGGTATCAAGCTGACCCGCCATAAAAAAGCTTTCGTGGCCCATCTCCTCAAATACCGAGGCCCATTTTTTTGTTTCAAGAGAAACCCCGTCGGTGCCGGAAATTCTGAAAGAGATGAAACCAATTCTCCGCTTTTTCATCGCATACTCCTTGTGGCTCGTTTCTACTGTCACGAATATTGGTGGTAAAATGGCGTGACCCCACCACCAGGATTCGGAACATTATAAAGTGTTATCACTTGCCCGTTGTCGGTCAAGAGCAAAGAAGGATATAGTACTCTCATGAATACAAAAACACGGAGCGGAGACGAGTTACTCTGGAGTGAAACAAAGCGGGAGCTGATTGCTCCCTGCCGTATTTTTGATGTGAATCGGGTAGAACGACAGGCCCCCGACGGCCGGGTGGGACGCTTTTTCTTTCTCGATGCCCCCGACTGGGTCACGGTGATTCCCTTTACCGGCAGCCTGGAGGATCTTACGGCATTGCGCGGAGACTTTCTCATGGTCGAACAATTCCGCCACGGTATTAATGCGGTGACCATCGAGTTTCCTGCCGGGACCGTTGAAAAGGGAGAGGAGCCGAAGGCTGCGGCCTTGCGGGAGCTTTCGGAAGAGACCGGCATTAAACCGGAACGGCTGGAGCCCCTTGGCTCGGTCTGTCCAAATCCCGCATTTATGAACAACCGTGTCTCGTTCTTCCTTGCCCTCGGCCTTAACCGGGTCGGCGACCAGGACCTCGATGAGCATGAAGAGATTACCCTTCACTACCAAAAGGCCTCGGACGTTGTTCGTTGTATGGGATCGGGCCGGTATAACAACGGCATTATGATGATCGCCCTGGCTTACCTTCGGCAGTGGTTGGATCGATAGAAATCGGGCTCTGAAGAAGGTAGGCGGGGGGAGTGTGCATGGAATATGAAACTTGATTTCTGGCTCTATGTGTATTAACATACATCTTATGAGGTGTATAGATGCGAACCAATATTGTTCTGGATGATAGTCTCGTGGAGGAGGCTTTCAAATACGCCGGGAACATCCGTACAAAGAAGGATTTAATCGAGATGGCCTTGCGGGAATTCGTCCGTTCCAAAAAGATGAAGAATCTACGGGACCTGAAAGGAAAAATTGAGTTTGCAGATGGGTATGACTATAAATCCATGAGAAGCACTCATGATCCTGGTTGATACGTCTGTCCTTATCGACTATCTCAAAGGGGCAGATAGCGGCCAGGCGTTGATTTTTGACAAGGTTATTCAGCATGGTATTCCATACGGCATAAACGATGTTATCTACCAGGAGGTTCTGCAGGGTGCAAAAACGATGAAGGAGTTTGGCACCCTGAAAGGGTACCTGGAAACATTACCGTTCTATGGCCTGCAATTCGGAAAAGAGTCGTATGAGCGGGCGGCATTGATCAATCTTCAATGCAGGCGGAACGGGATAACCGTTCGGAGCACAATCGATGTGCTGATAGTGGAGACTGCGATCGAGAATAATCTCTTCCTCCTTCATAATGATGCTGATTTCGACAGAATAAGCACGCTTGTCAAAGAGCTAAAAATCTTCCGACAACTATGACCTCCCTCACCGTTGTGGCGGTAAAACAGCCCGATGAAGGGTCTCGAGGGTAAGGTTGTTCTCCAACCACCCTTCATCTGCCTGTGCCGTCTTGAAGCCTTTATTCAAATCTACGAATTCTCCGGCAGACACCAACACTCCTTGATCACCCGTGGGGGAATCGAATTGGACCGATCCTTCGGTGACGCACAGCCAATCTCGTCCTGCAGCGGGTGCATACATCCTGTAAAAATCCGTACCGCGGACCCCTGCCACAGCCGTCTTGGTACGCACCGAATAGGACGATCCGGTGATCTTTGCGGCTATCAAGCGAAGTTTGCCTGCAATAAGGGAGAATACGTTTTCGTTGTCCACCTGATTACTATCGGCATCGTGCAGGCTGTCGATGCGGAAGGTGGTGTTGTTGTCTAATACGATTACCGATCCGTTTGGCACAAGGACGATCTCTGCACCGCTGTCTCGGGTCTTCACGGTAGATCCGCTTTCGAGGATTACCCCGAACGCTACGCGAATCGGGTTGCCGGCTGCATCCCGGATGCTTACCTCGCTAGGCTCTTGCATCCACACGATTTGGGCCGCAACCAGTGCGGGGGATCGGGGGGATGCCTGGAGGGCTGTGCTGGGCAAAGCCGTAAAGAGCATCAACATTGCAATCGCTACTATGATTTCCAAAAGCTGCGGCTGGGGTACCGCGTGTACGAAATGTGTCGTTTTCATAATTCATAGTATAATACTATGATATTGAAAATTCAAAACTGCATACTGGCAGTATTTATTGCATTTCAGGCAACGATATTTTTTATGACGTCAATGATCATTTTCAAATCGTCTTGATCTTCGTTTTCTGTTCTGAAGATGATTCCTGATTGGAAGCTATTGAATTTCAGGCTCTGACATTCGAGCTCTTTTATGCCGTAATGTTCTAATAGGTTTCCTACTTGTTGCGGTAGCAATACCAGCGATTTACTATTTTGCAGAATTTTTATGACGGTCAGCATACTATTGGTATCGTGAATTGTTTGGATCTCTACATTTTTCATTAATTGATCAGGGATTTCATAGCCGGGAAGGTCTTCTTTTGATCCAAAGATAATCCACTTGTATTTGTTTAAGTCATCAAGGCGGATGCGATCCCTATTCTGGTGGAGCGGATGATCCTCATGAGCAAATATTGCATGTCGGCTTTTTATGAGCGGGATACCGGTTAGCTTTGTATGAAGATTGTTTGGAATCTCACCGAGAAAAAGATCACATTGTCCCTTGAGGAGTTCTTCAATCATTAATTCTGTGGGGCCGCTTTTGCCGGTAATGACAATTTCATTGTTGCTTGATTCTTCTATCCGCAGAATAATTTCCGCACTATACATAATCTGCCATAATATTCCATAGGCAATTGTTATATGATTTTCCATATTGAGTCTTGCCTGTCGCATTTCTGTATCCAGCAGCTGCATTTCGTTTTCGATGGCCTTGGCATGGCGGTAGAGTATTTTTCCGTACTGAGTTGGATAACAGCCGTTTTGTGTTCTCTCTATGAGTTTTCCGCCGAAAGAGTTCTCAAGTGACTTTATGCTTTTACTTAGTGCCGGCTGACTTATATAAAGTCGTTTGCTGGCTTTGGTATAGCTATGTGTTTCAACAAGCGCCACGAACTGCCGCAACATATGGTACATACTAGTATAACCTCTAGTTATAAAACGTGATCCAAAAGGTATTAGACCGGAAAAATATTCAGATTTATAATTCATTCTACCATAACATTTCGTCCGGGAGGAAAATTTTGAATGTCATTTTTGTCATGTTTGATTCACTCATAAGAAAAGGTATCGGTGCTTATGGCGGAAATATAAGCACCCCTAATATAGACAAATTTTCGAAAAAGGCTGTGACATTTGATACGCATTATGCCTGTAGTATGCCCTGTATGCCGGCGCGACGGGATTTCCTTACCGGTCGTCCTAATTTCCTTCATGCAAGTTGGGGGTGTCTTGAACCGTTCGACAGGCCGCTCACAAAAGAATTGCGTAAAAGCAAGGGGGTCTATTCTCATTTAATTACCGATCATCCCCATTATTTTACCTACGGAGGAAGCGGCTATCATTCGTCATTCGATTCATGGGAATTTATGCGTGGCCAGGAGGGAGACCCGTGTACCGGAATTGTGGACTTCGACTATAAGCAATATGATGATTTTTATAATCCTACGTATTATCCGGTTGGTGACGAAAAACTTGACCTCCCTTTTCTTCGTGAGCAACATATCAAAAATAGGGAAAAAAGCATGACTGCCGAGAAAGATATGTCACTTGTAAAATGTTATGAAGCCGCTTTCACTTTTCTTGATAGAAATCACAACGCAGATAATTGGTTTTTACAGCTTGAATGTTTTGATCCACATGAACCCTATTATGCTGCGGAACGATTTCGGGAAATGTATGATGTTAACGATGGCCTCGTTACCGACTGGCCTTTTTATCGAAGGGTGTTTGAAAGTAAAGAAAATGCTGAAAAACTAATAAAGAATTACAGTGCTCTTTTGACTATGTGTGATGAGTACTTTGGCCGGCTTTTGCAGTATATGGACCAGTATCGCCTGTGGGAAAATACCATGCTCATTTTTACCACCGATCATGGAATTTTATTGAGTGAACACGATTGGTGGGGAAAAAATCGCCAGCCATATTACGAAGAGATCAGCCATTTACCCCTTATGATTTATCATCCCGATTACGCTGATAAGGGCGGCGAAAGAAGGACCTCGCTGACACATGCAACGGATTTTGCGCCGACCATTTTTGATGCCTTCGGGGATTCAAAGCCCAAAGAGGCAACCGGGCAAAGCCTATTGCCCCTGCTCTCGTCCGACAACAAGGATGATCGTGGTGTCATTTTCGGTATTTTCGGAGGCGCAATCGGCGCTACCGACGGTAGGTATGCCTACTATCTTTATCCGGAGGATTTGAGTAGCTCGAACAACTTGTATGAATATACCTTGATGCCCGAGCATTTGCGAAACCAGATGAGTATAGCGGAATTAACGGACATGGAACTTGCTCCTCCCTTCGATTTCACACAGGGTGTTAAAACACTCAAAATAAAGGCTCGTGACGATTCGAAACGCATCCCTCTGGATAGGGAGGGTTTTTTAGGTAGCTTCCAGGACACAAAGACCGTTTTATTTGATCTTGTCAGTGATCCCGGACAGAATAATCCGATATCCGATCCTGCAATAGAAAAAAGAATGAAACAGATCATTATCAACGAAATGAAAAAAGCGGATGCTGCACCGGAAACATATAAACGCTTTCGAATAGGGTAAGCCCTATAACAATATTTTGAAGGAGATAAATATGGGTAAGAAAGCAGTTTTATTGCTCCTCTTTACTGCTGTGTCTTTGGGACTCTGGGCCGAGGGCAATAAGGAGGCAGGTACCATTGGAACGGAGAATTGGCCGGGAGATCCGATAACGATCACCTGCCCCTGGAGTGCAGGGGGCATAGCCGATATGTCTATCAGGGCTATGGCGGAATATGGCGACAAGTATTTTGGCGTTCCTATCGTACCGGTGGTCAGAACCGGTGCCGGCGGAGCCGTTGCAATAACTGAGTTCATGAAACACAAGGCCAATGAACCGCAGTTAATCATGGCCAGCGAGGGGCTTTTTGCCATTACGCCTCTTACAAACAAAGTCGCATACAGCTGGGATAACTATATTCCGGTCATTGGAAATACGTATTCGGCTTTTGCACTTGTCACAAGTTCCGATAGCGGATTAAAAACGCTTGATGATCTTGTTTCCTATGGTAAGGATCACGCCATAACAATCGCAATCACGGGAGATAATCTTTTGTTTGTCGGCGCATTCTGTGATGAGGCGGGAATACAGTATAAGGCCGTACCCTATGGTGGTGCCCCGGAACAGCTTGCCGCGGTACTTGCAGGTGATGTTGATGTTGGTGTTACCCACCCTGCGCTTGCAAAAGAAAATGCCAAGGCAGGAAAAATACATGCACTTGCGGTATTTGACGACAAACCATGGAAGGATGAATTTTACGATATTCCGCCGATAACCGATTTTGGATACGATATTGTATTCCCTAATCACAATTTTTTCCTGATGCCGGCTGGTACCGACCCCGAAATCATCCAACTAGTTCATGAAAAAATTGCCGCTATATATCAAGAGCCGGATTTTATTGCATTAACCAAAAAGCTTAACCTTGTTATCAAACCCTCAACACGTGATGAGATCGAAGCACATATCGATAATGCGATAACAAAAGCAAAATCGTATTATAAGACAGTTTACGGCAATAAGTAGGATGCCGTTCCGGATCGTACCGTGAAAACGATATACACGATCCGGAATGAGTTTTTACAGAGAGAGGGCGTACATGAAAGTCTCGGTAAAGAGTAACTTTGTAAGCGGAATTTTTTTCTTTCTCGTATCGTTTTTTCTTTTATACATGATACCTCGACAAATTGAGGTCATTGACGATAGTTTCATTAACTCGAGGACGTTTCCCTATCTCCTCGCATTTGTGATCATGGCAATGAGCATCAAGCTTATTGTCGTCGATCTTGTAAAGATCATAAGAAAACAACCAACAAAAGAGAAAGAATTCGATTTAGTGGTTGAAGGCAAGGCGATCATCATATTTTTTATCCTTCTTGCATATGTAGCACTTATGCCGCTTATCGGATTTCTGTTCAGCTCGATTCTCATGTTCGCTGCCTTTCTTGTGTTCTTTCATTCAAAGGAGTGGAAATACTACCTTATCGGTCTCCTTTCATGTATTTCCGTATATATAATATTTACATCTGTTTTGCATATACAGTTGATGTGA
Organism: Sediminispirochaeta smaragdinae DSM 11293; assembly: GCF_000143985.1. GTDB lineage: Bacteria > Spirochaetota > Spirochaetia > DSM-16054 > Sediminispirochaetaceae > Sediminispirochaeta > Sediminispirochaeta smaragdinae. The sequence continues at coordinate 673,985 of NC_014364.1, forward strand.
GGAGTACAGTAAATGCTTGGAAATATTGTCGACGGATTTTACAATTTCTTTCATCTTTCCAGTTTTCTGTATATGAATCTTGGTATATTATTAGGAATAATTTTTGGTGCTATTCCCGGCTTAACCGTTTTGTTATGCATCGTTCTTTTCCTCCCTTTTACCTACGGACTTGACCCTATTCCCTCTTTCATGTTTCTGCTTGGAATTTATTGTGCAGGAAGCTACGGTGGATCAATTTCTGCGATTATGATTAAAGCTCCGGGAACTCCTCATGCAGCGGCGACTTTATTGGATGGCGCACCTCTCGCCGCAAAGGGTTTTGCCAAAAAGGCGCTGAAAACCGCACTGATAGCATCAACTATTGGGGGATTGGTAAGTGCCATTGCCCTCCTTTTTATATCCCCCTTTATCGCTAAGGTGGCACTGCATTTTGGCCCACCCGAGTATTTTATCTTATGCCTCTTTGGACTTTCAATCGTGGCAGGTGTTAGCGGTACGGATCTTTCAAAGGGGATTATTTCAAGCTGTATCGGTTTATTTCTTGCGACCGTGGGTATCGATATTATGAGCGGCACCTTTCGATTTACCTTTGGAAATTACAATCTTTTTGGCGGCTTTGATCTTGTTATCATCGTGACAGGTCTATTTGCGATATCGGAAACCATCATGAAGGCAGGTTTTAAAAAAGAGGCAGCCAAGCATAAAATCGATCTTGCGAAAATGAATAAAGGTGAGGATGTTACGTTCCGTGATTTCAAGCGGATGGTTAGGCCTATTTCCCGTTCCTCTTTGATAGGCATTATCATCGGTGCGATACCGGGAACGGGGGCATCGATGGCATCGTTCTTCAGCTACGATCAGGCAAGAAAAAGATCGAAGCATCCCGAAGAGTTTGGTAAAGGATCGATCGAGGGGATCGCCGCTGCGGAATCTGCCAATAATGCGGTTACGGGAGCCACGCTTATACCGCTTTTGACGCTTGGCATCCCAGGTGATGCTGTTGTGGCCATCCTGGTTGGTGCTTTCATGGTGAACGGACTGATTCCCGGGCCGAACCTGTTTGTGGAACATACGGTCACTATTTATGCCATTATGGTCGGATTAATTTTTACAAATGTATTCATGTTCCTGCAAGGTAATTTCCTTGCTAAGTTTTTTGCGAAAGTTGCTTTAATCCCTACGGAAATTCTGACCCCGATTATCGTCCTTTTGTGTCTGACCGGGGCATATTCCATAAATAATTCTTTCTTCGATGTTTTGGTTTCTGTAATCGTAGGTTTCGTCTCGTACCTTTTAATACGTTTCGATTTTTCCGTCATTCCGGTCTTACTTGGGCTTGTCCTTGGGCCATTGGCGGAGTCGAACCTTAGGAGATCTCTCCTAATATCGCACAACGATATTACAATTTTCTTTCGTCGTCCGATCAGTGCTTTTTTTATAGCAATATTACTCTTTTCCCTTGTCATGGTAATTGTCAAGAACGTAAAGAAGAAAAACAGCATGCGGGTATAATCATGAAATCGTCTGTTCCTTTTAATCTCCTAATCAAACCAATCGGATCGGCATGTAATCTTCGCTGTGATTACTGTTTTTATATTGATAAATATAAAATTGTATCAGAAGGCCGACAGTCGCCGTCTCCTATGAGTGATGAATTACTTGAAATTTCTATAAAGCAGTATATCGAGTCTCAACCTTCCGGTATTGGAGAAATCATCTTCTCATGGCAAGGCGGTGAACCCTTACTTTTAGGCATAGATTTCTTTAGAAAGGTAGTACGCCTGCAAAAAACATATGCCCCTCCCGGCGTTAGAATATCTAACTCATTACAGACAAACGGGACCCTTGTGACAAAGGAGTTTGCACGATTTTTTAAAGAGCATTCGTTCTTGGTTGGGATCAGCATAGACGGCAGCGAAGAACTACATGATAAATTTCGAAAAGATCGTTCGGGAAATGGAAGTTTTTCCCGCGTCATGAAGGGCTATGAATATTTAAAAGATGAAGGTGTCGACGTAAATATACTGACATCGGTTAATAGCCACAACAGTGAGCATCCTCATGAGGTCTATGCGTTTCTTACATCAATTGGGGCAACCTATATTCAGTTTATTCCAATTGGCAAAGCTAACGGTACATGCGACTGTCCCTATTCTGTTGGTGCCGAACAGTGGGGGAGCTTCTTATGCCATGTCTTTGATCTCTGGAAAGAAAGGGATATCGGAAAGGTTTTTGTCCAGCACTTTGATATGCTGTTAGCTCGCTACATGAATTATCCTGCTACTCTCTGTGTTCATGCTCCTCTTTGCGGAAGGGCAATTGTTCTTGAGCATAATGGAAAAATATATAGCTGTGATCATTTTGTGGACCATGATCATGAGCTTGGAAACATTACGAAAGAATCGATTGTTTCAATGCTGAATTCGGAAAAACAGATACGGTTTGGAAGGAGTAAGATCGACAACCTCTCTATGGGATGCAAAGAATGCGAGTTTTTGCCTCTCTGTTTTGGAGGATGTTTGAGGAATCGACGTGAACGGTCTTCTCCTTCCTCGAAAAAACCTTCCAACTATTTATGTGACGGATATCGGGCCTTTTATGCACATACACGTCCCTATTTTAGCGCTATGGCAGTAGCACTCCGAAATCGGAAAGAGGCAAAGGACTACATCCAATTTCTTAACAGCAACAATGATTGATCGGACAATAAGGATGAACATGATCACCAATAACACAAAAAGGGTATATACCCAGCAAAAGGATGACTTAATCTTACGAGATTTTCTTGCTGCAGATAGAACCGTACTCGCGAATGAACGGACCTTTCTTGCATACATACGTACAGCCTTGAGCCTTCTTGTAACAGGCGTATCCTTTGTTACCTTTTCGGATATGAAGCTGGTGGTTTTTGCCGGCTTCATACTGATACCGGTATCCATCGTGATATTGCTTACAGGGGTGATACGATTTTGCCACATACGAAAAAAGCTTGCGCACATAGCGTATTAATATTATAAAGCGTCTCGCATCCTATAAATTTCCTCTGCAGGCCACACCCCTGTTCTGGCGGCTTCTCTGGATAACATCATTTCCAGTCTGTCAATATCGTCTACAGGAATACGAACCGTGCTTGCCCCATCTACTGCATAATCAACGGCGAACATGTTTTCTACCATATAGCGAAACGAGTTATCGGACTGCAGGCTTTCTCTGCTTTCATGGGACAAGAGAGATCGTTCCGCTTCCCTGAATTGAAAGGCATATCCCAACTGGTTTAATTGCACTACCGAACTTACGTCACCTTGTTCCAATAATGAACGGCAAGAGCTTCTATAACTTCCTGAAGAAAAGCCTGTAATGTCCCGCCCCTTATTACCGGTGCCAATATGTTTCCTGTGATAACCCTTTTCCTCCTGGTATGCAGGGGCGTTGTTTTCTAAGCTTCTCGCAAAAGCATTTTCCGATCTTTTGACATGCTCTCCTGCTAAAACACTAAACCCAATGACATGTTCTGCCTCATGTGTTGCCCCGGTTACCTTTACGCTGTATTTCTTTGATAATCGGCGCTGTTCCTTTCTACGACTTCTATAATCGCCCGCGGAAAGTTTTGTCTTTTTTCTAAGAGAACAAGGTTTATACCTTTTCAATTGAAAGTGCCCTGATTTCATAGCAACAAATCGAAAAATCGCTCTCAATGGCTTCTATTGTTATGTGAATGGCATTAAGCCCCAATTGTAGAAAATCGCTATAATCAATTGAAGAAAAATTTTGATACCGAAGATCAATCCTCAATACATTATTCTCACCTCCTTCCGCCTCTTCGGAATCAACATACTTTACAATGGGATTTGCAGTGTCTTCGTTAACGACAATGGTCAGGCGAACACCTGTACCCGGCTTCTTCCAATGTTTTATCAGTAGCGCATAGTCATTGGAGGTATCTACTACTTTGAAATATAGTGTCATGGCAAGAGACTGGCATACCTTTGTCAGATTCGCAGAAAGCACCGTTTCAGCGGCACAAAATCCGGCTCCTGTATCACATTTCTCCGGATATTGTGTTGTATCTTGTATCAGTAAGGTATTTGTTTGGGAAATAGTTTTAAAGGCAATTGGTGGATTATTTCCGTCCGACTGTTGGGGCAGGATCACAAAATTCTTAGGGATAAAGCCTATAACTGATAGTTTGTTTTCCATCCCTATGGGATCTAAAGCCAGTATCGATAGATGTATCGTTGTCTTTGATGGATCAGAACCCTTTACCTTTAGCTGGACAGGAAATTGATCCCTGTACACTGCAACCGCATTGTCTGCGAGAGCATGACTCGCTGTATAATAGAAAATGGTATTATCTATCGTTATTTCTTCGGATGTGCCGTCATCTATGCTGATCAGCCATACCGCTTTCATGACAAAATCACTTCCGAACAACGATAATTGGCTGGGAGGATACAATGAATGCGAATCATAAAGTCTTGAAGCCATACTAGATGGAATCAATATGCGTAATTGATTTGGATTCTTGTCATTATGCGTGCCATCGGTTTTATTGCATACTATGGCATCCCAGGGATATTCCTGTCCAAAGATCCACTTGGGAGAATTTGCATGGGGATCAACATATGCATAAGCCCCCCAATCTTTAATACTCATAGATGCAGAATCCGATAGATCATTGCTTTTGCTCCTCGAGGCTTCCGATCCTACTGTTTGTGACTTCTCGGATGAAAATGATGATGAATGCTCTCTATGTATGCTCGCGCTGTCATTCATCTCGGTAAAACCTGCTGAGATGGATGCCGAATAACTGTTTGTTTCCGAAGTCGAAGATCCCACTGTGCTGTTCTGAGAGCTTCCGCTCGTTTCTCCGGCCGATGTGGTGTTTGTTCCTGAAGATTGTATTTGAGTGTTTACCGTTTTTGGGGAATAATCTACTACCTGAGCATCTATTCCTTCTGGGGCATCTATGGAAAAAAAAGCCTGAAAGAGAGCAGGGTAGTTCTCATATGCATTTGTTTTGTCATTTTCATCAACCTGTAAGATAGTACCGTTACTGTTGTAAAAGCTGATTCTTTGCGTGCAATGGAGCAGGTATTTTCGGCTTTTTGCTTTCTTAATCGATGCCTCTCCTGAGACTTGAACATCATCATACGAAGAAACCCGATATTCTGTGAAGAGATTGCCAATTTCAGTATCGCTTCCTTGTATGAGAATAGATGATCGACTACATAAATACGGATCGTTTTTTCTAAACATGTACGCATCCCTTTACATGAAATTCTCATCTGTTACCCTCGAAAAAATTCACTCATTCGAGGATAGCTAATTTGTTTACCGAAGGATATCTTCCTGCGCTGGTCCCGCATAGATGATGTAATGTACCACGTAGTACGGCGGCATATTGTTGTGCGGGCTATCTCCTCCGCTAGGGGATGTGTTGTAAAAATAGTTGTCACTGTCTTCACCACCCGCAGTACCCTTTTGGCCTTTATCTCCTGTAGTTCCAAACGGCCAATTTTTATACGCTTCACCAAAGCCATAATGCTGGTGCTTCGGCATTTCTCCTACCGTAAGACAGTGTTTCTCTTCCCCTCCTGAATCTCCTCCGTTATAGGTAGTGCCTGTTGTGCCAAACGTCCCGGAGCCGATCAATGTTCTTCCGGCTAAATTGGGAGTATTCTGATTCCCTAATAAGGTTTTCAGGTTGCTATACACATCTGGTATGCTCCCTCCGTCACAGAGAAGCCAGTCTTTTGGTATATTTTCTTCGGCCAGCGCAAATGCCACAATCGTTCCCATGGGAACACCATACGTTATGTTGATGTCTCCTACGTTTTTTTCCATTGCATACTCCTTTGCATTGTTTCTGATAGAGGAATGATAGCTGCCCAGTGTAAACAGCGGAAGAATGCAAGGTAAACCGTATGTAAACAAAAAAGATCATTGTCATTGACAATGATGATACGGCGAAAAATAATGATTAGCATCATGAAAAATGAAGATGTTTTCGTGTTGCTTCTTGAAGATAATCCTGCCCAATATACGCTGCTTGCCGCCTATTTAGAGAGGGAACAGTACAAGGTCCTGCTTGCCGATTGTATCAAGACCTTTCATTCCCTGATGAAAGCGGAAGTTCCGGATATTATTCTTCTGGATCTTAATCTTCCCGATGGCGACGGATTACAGCTTGTTCGTACGATACGCTTGGTGCATAAGATCCCCCTCATCATCGTGAGCTCCAGGGACACGTTGACCGATCGTGTGGCCGGCCTGGAACTGGGCGCAGATGATTATATCTGTAAGCCGTATCATCCCAGGGAACTGGTGATCCGTATACGCAATTTGCTTGCGTATAAGCGTGAGGAGAGAAGAACCTCTTTACAAGCAATATGGATAAATGATTTCTCTTTCAACGAAACATTGTGTTGTTTTTTCGATAAGGGCGGAAAGGAAATAAAATTGACAGCCGGAGAGTACACTATTATGGCTGCCCTTCTGGAGGGACGAGGCAGGATTCTGAGCAGGGATCAGCTTCTGGATATCGCTTTTCACAGAAAGGCATATCCTGGAGACAGAACCATAGATGTACTGATTTCCCGGTTGCGAAAAAAATTCCCCCTGCAACCGGAGGACCCGGAAATCATTGAGACGGTGAAGGAATTCGGGTATCGCGTAAATACCGCTGCCTTGCGATAGTTCAAAAACGACTATGGATTCACTATACAAAATAGAAAGATGTACCGGAGAATTTTCCTGCCGTGAGACGGAAAAAGCCTTTATTGACCTATCATGGCCTGTGCTGTCCAGACGACTTTTTATTGCAGTATGTTTGAGCAGCCTCACCTATGTTTTTGCAAGTTGTATCCCACGCCCAGAGGTTCATCCGGAATACCGGACTCTGATGGTCCCGCTTACAAGAATGGTTGCCGGATTGCTCTTGTTCACTGCCCTTGTCGTCAGAAAAAGCCGTGGATTCTCCCTCTTCCTTCGTGTTTTGATAATCGTGGCCGAACTCTCCATAGGCGGACTTGAATCGGCGGACCAGTATGTTTATCTGTTATCAATACACAAATTCTACGACGTCGGAACATCATATCTGGTATTTTATATACTGATTTTCTATATCGTTATCCCCAACAAGATCAAAATAACCGTATGCACAAGCATCGTGATATCGATGATGTTCATCATCTCTGTTCATTCGACCGGCATTGCGACTTCTTCCGATCTGTTTACAACCTCGATCTATTTTCTCATAACCAATGCCCTCGGCTATGCAATAGTTTTGAACGCCAATACATCAAAGCGTGAAGAGTATCACCACACGATTCAAGTAAAAAAAGCGGAACAGGAAGCCCGGGATGCGAAGCTTCTGGCGGAAGAGGCGAACAAGGCAAAGGGGCGCTTTCTTGCGATGATGAACCACGAGATGTGTACCCCGCTGAATGTCATTCTGGGAGGAATCCGGATACTGGAGAATACCAGACTTGCTGCAAAGCAAAAAGAGACGGTCGCAATTATCAGGAACTCGGGAGAACTGTTAACGGTTTTAATCCAGGATGTTCTGGACTTTACTCATATCGAGCGACATAAGCTGCAGCTGAGAAATGAGCGATTTTCGCTGAACGAATTGATGAGGGAGATTGATGCGCTCTATTCGCCTGTTGCAAAAGAAAAAGGGTTGAGGTTTTCTTGTTCCTGCAACTGTCTTCCTGTTGCATATGTGAAGGGCGATGCCCTGAGGCTGCGCCAGGTGCTGTGTAATCTGCTCAATAATGCCGTGAAATTTACCGGTAAGGGTTCTGTTTCACTGCACGCTGATATGCTGGAGAGAAAGGAATCGTCGGCCCTCATCAGATTTGAGGTACAAGACACCGGTATCGGTATCGCTACGCATCATATCGAGGATATCGTAAAGCCCTTTGTCCAGGTTGAAGATGCTTCGACAAGGGCCTACGGCGGAAGCGGCCTGGGGCTGACCATCAGCAGTGAGCTGCTGCATGCCATGGGCAGCAGCCTGGAGATTAGCAGCAAGGAGGGCTCCGGCAGCCTCTTCGGCTTCACCCTTCCACTCATTATCGACACCGCTACCGGTATGGAAGAAGAGCGGCTGGAAATTGCTGAATATAGCATACTGCTCATTGATGATACCGAGGCAAATTTGAAAATCGTCGGTGGATTGCTGAGCCTTCTCAAACAACACGTCGTGTTCGCACGGGGAAGCAGGCAGGGAATAGCGCAGAGCCGATGCGGTGATTTTGATGTCGTCATTATTGATCTGCACATGCCCGGACAGAACGGAATGGAGACGCTTCGGGAAATCAGGATGACGCATCCGGAAATCCCCGCTTTTCTTATGACTGCCGACACCCGTGAGGAGGTCGTATCAGAATACCGAAGCGCCGGATTCACCGGTTTTATTCCGAAGCCGGTGGATATATTCCAGTTGAGCAACGCCCTGAGGCTGGTGGGCTCGGATGGACAGACAACGAGCGCGACCTGGCATGCTGCGGGCCCGACCATCCAAGAAGGGGACGACGGCCTTGAGGCTCTCTTCGATGAAGGGTTTATGGATGAGTTGAAAAGGGACCTGGGGCATAAGGTGTTTATCGATGTGATACAATCCTGTGTTAAGGCATTGGAAAGCGGAGTTGATCGAATCGGGAACCCCGGAGATTGTGGTGAAATGGCGGATATTCTTCATCAGCTAAAAGGCGTTGCCGGAAACTACCGGCTGCTGCGTGTGGGGAAGGCTTTGGATGCGCATGAGGTCGACAGGCCGGCATCTGATTACAGCCGGCTGGTGAGAAGCCTGGAAGAGACGGTAGAAGCCCTCAAGAGGGTATCGTCTGTATCGGCATAGTATTAACCTTACACGTCAACCCCGAAACAAAACACGGTAATTCCCCTCAAAGCTTAATCTTCGCTAAAAGCTAATTTTGCCGCAAACCCAACCAAAATAAGACCAAAGCCGCGTTGTATACGTCGTGTGATTTTAGGTGAATTTAAGAACAACTGCTTACAGTAATGTGCCAGTATTCCATAGAGGGCGAAGATGACTAACGTTAATCCCATGAATATACTGCTTAGCAAAAGCATTTGAGAGAAGTAGTTTGCGTTCGGATTTGTAATAAATTGCGGTAGAAAGGAGAAAAAGAACAACGTTAATTTGGGGTTGAGTAGATTGAGCAAAATGCCTTTCACAATAATCTTTCCATCATGTTCCGTTTTTTCTCCTCCATTAATTTCTATTTTCTGTTTCGAGGATAGTAATCCATAACCGAGGTAAAGTAGATACAGAGTCCCAATAATTTTTATGACTTTGAATATTTGGGCACTTGCCTGCAAAACTGCCGAGATTCCCAAAATTCCCACAGCTAAATGTGGAAGTATACCCAATGTACATCCGATGGCCGCTGCGATACTGTTTCTCTTACTTCCTGCTATTCCAGTTGATACAGTATATATCACCCCGGTTCCTGGTACTAACACTACTATTAATGATGTTACGATAAACCCCAAACTGATCACATGATTTCTCCTGTGTTTTTATTGATAGAAACTACGGTAGTTTAACTTCTCGTGTTATTTTAGAGTTAATGCACCCAATCTTCAATATGTAAATTCTCCACCCTCTCAAACTCTTTGCTATTGTGTGTTACTAAAACTCCATCATGTTCTAAAACGGTTGATGCTATCAATAGATCATTTGGCCCAATAATCTTTCCCGATTTTTCAAGTTCTGATCGAATCTTTGCATATGTTTTTGTCGCATTATCATCAAATCTCGTTCTGCATCATTGGAAAAATCTTCGATTTTGACTAGGGTGAAACTATCATCATCAATAGACCCATAGAGATTTTCATAATTTTCTGGCCATGCATTAAACATCGATTCATTCAATTTCTTAACAACATACTTAGAAATGGAAAGATGCTCTAATTTCGCGGCCGCTTCGATTTTTTGCAGCGTGGTTTTATCAATATAAAGTGATAGTTGAGGCATATAAAGCTTCTTATATTATATAATATACTTGTTTTATGATAAAATTAATATTTATTGGGACAATGATCGTGAAAAACTGCCTGCTATGTGTATACATACATTAAAGACTTTCCCTTCCTGTAGACATAAAATCATCAGAGAATTCGTTGATACCTTCAACAAATAGTTCCCCAATTTTTTCAGGTGGAAATAATAAGACAGCATCACCGTGTTTTTGGATATACACTTCATTTCCTTTAACCTGATACTCTTTGGGTAAACGTACTGCTTGATATCTAACATTCTGAAAAATTTTTGCTGTTTGCATCGGCAACGTCGTATATTCGCGGAATGTAGGTAGGTATACAAAGTTTGAATCTTGCTTCATCAAGCTACCTTCTGTTTGGGGATATAGATATTACGGTATAATTCTTTTCTCTGTAGTACATAATGACATTATTAGAAAACAGGGAAACTATATTGACAAAAAGAAAGATAACTGATAACATCGTTATCGATAACAATGTTATCAGTTATAGGAGCTTTGTAATGTCATCAAGAGATACAAGCTTGGATCTTAAAATCATCCAAAGTGCAAAGAAAGAATTTCTGGAAAAAGGCTTTATATTCTCTTCCCTTAGAAAAATTTGCCGAAATGCCGGCGTAACCACCGGAGCAGTTTATAAACGATACGATGGAAAAGAAGTATTATTTGCTAATGTTGTGAAACCCGCACTCAATATTTTTGAAAGCATACTGAATGGAACCCTTGAATTAAACAAGGAGAGAACAGAGACAAATGCCTCACATAAAAACCGTATTGATTATTTCGATAAAGCAAAAAATTGGATTGAAGAAATATATTTCGAGAGAGCAAGACAGTGGATTAAGGAGATATATAAAGAACAGGATGCTGTAAAAATATTGCTCACAAAAGCTGATGGAACGGCCTATTCTAATTTTGTGCACGATTTCATAGAACAAAGCATGAAAGGCGTCTACCTGCTTATGACAGATTTGGAAAATAGAGGATTGTGTAAAATAAAACTATCCAAGAATGAATTCCATGTTCTTTTTATTACTCATTGGACACCTTTTTTTGAAATGTTCATAAACGATTTTACAGTTGATGAAGCAATTGCCTTTCTACCAAAAATAACTGATTTCTTAGGATGGGATAAATTTATTGAATATTAGTTGTAAAGGAATATAAAAAAAGGGAGGTAGAGCGACAGAACACCATTCTCATTCAAATAGTGAAGTGAGAATAAAGATCTTTCACTTTGAAACCAAAGAAGAGTTTTTTCATTACACGTGAATTATGTGATCACAAAGGGTTTTACGTATTTATAAAAAACGGAAATAAAAATTAGGAATTCGAGCATAAGCCGAAAAAATAAACGGTACAAAATCTCGACAGAAAAAATGTCTGGATAAAATATACTATTTCGGAGGCAAAACCGTGAAGAAGCTTTTATTAACCATGAGTGCAGTAACAGGAATACTGCTTTCTGCAGGCTGCCCCCTTCCAACCCATCGGGGGGATACAAGTGGTGACGTCACTCCACAACGCTATGCCATAACAGTCAATTCCACTGGAGAAGTCAATGGCGAAAAGGTAACAGCAAGCGTATCCGAAGCTACGGAAGGGACAATAGTAACGCTATCAGCAACATTGGACAGTAGTACTCGGAAAGTAAGCTTTAGTACTTCAGAATCGGGAATTACCCCCCATACAATTTTTACTACAAATTGCAAAACGACGTTTATCATGCCGGCAAAATCTCTAGCAATTACGGCAACCTTTGCTGATAAGCCCTCTGCTGCAACTCCCGATAATCGTACTGCTAATACTGTCTCTTTTAATATGCACTATGTTCATTCGGGAACCTTTACCATGGGTGAAGATATGACGACTCCCGCACCGGAAATAACTCTGACCAAAGACTTCTGGATGGGGGAGACCGAGATAACCCAAGGTTTATGGGAGGCTGTTTGGGGGCTAACCTGGCCTGGAACAGCCCCTGCAGAAGTTCCTGGTGACGGGGATAGTTACCCTGCCTACAATGTAAACTGGTATGATGCTGTGGCGTTCTGTAATCTTCTCACCCAAGCCGATGACAGTATAGCTACTACTGAGCTGGTCTACTATTCCGATGCTGATAAAAAAACGGCCTATACCAAAGAGGATGCAAAAAATAATGTTCCTGTTTACGTGGACTGGAGTAAAACAGGCTACCGCTTGCCCACCGAAGCGGAATGGGAATACACCGCCCGCTATAAAGATGCAGATAATTCTGTTTGGAACGGCGGAGATCATGTTAGCGGAGGACCGGAATATACGAATCCTGAAATTGAGAATTACGGCTGGTTCAATGAGAATTCTCATGAAAAATGTTATGAGGTGAAACGCTTAACTGCAAATGCCCTTGGATTATATGACATGAGCGGAAATATAAATGAATGGTGTTATGACTGGATCGCCTCCTATAAACCGATTTCTCAAAGTGATCCAGTAGGGCCGGAAAACGGCACTCGCCGTATACTTCGTGGCGGTAGTTGGAGTTTTGGAGAAGAGTATATGCGTGTAGGTAACAGATACAATTATACACCTTCTGCCCGTTACAGTACCTTTGGCTTCCGCCTTTGCAGGACTGCGTATTGATGAGTCAATCCGCGTAAAATTTGATCATGTCCAAAAAGGTTCGCATTTTGACTAAGTAAAAGGAGCCATTGTTTCCTCCGAAGGATTTAGTAGTGATACAAAATCCTGAAGGAGTGAGAACAATGGCTCAATGTAACGCTACTGCAGAATTAAAGATCCACTTACGATCAAATCTGAAAGTGCGAAACCTTTTGAGCGCTACTCATGTTTAACCCCCAAATACATAAACTCCTCCTGACCGTAATGGATCAATCTTGAAAGGGATAATATGTTTGTGGTTACTATTTTACATTATCGGCGATGGCATTATTGCACTGACTATTTCAGCCATTTTTTCTGGAGATTCTTTCATTCCATCACGTATCCAACGATTAGTAACGTTCCAGAATCCTCCAGCCTGGTACATAAGTTCATACTTAGGTTTATTTCGATAACTAGGATTATCAAGGAACAAATTATTTAAAGCCGGCAAGTATTCATTAAATTTCAATAGTACTAACGAAAGGAGCTCGTTTCGTTCTAATAACATGAAAAAATGTGAGTATTGTGCACAAATTGAAAAATAGGATTTTGTTATTACATATGCTGAGAGTTCAGGCAGTTCCTTTAATTCTTCTATGTAAATTTGACATAATTCCTGAAGTTGCAAATACAATACTTCTTCTTTTGAATGAAAGTGACGATAAAAAGTTTTTCTATCAAGACCAGCACGCTCGGCTATCTCCTTGACAGTGATTGTATCAAAGTCCTTCTCCTCCATTACATTAAGTAATGCTGTCAATATCCACTGCTTTGATTTAACAGCGGTTGGATTATCTTTAGAAGTTATCATAGGCACCTCCTGTCACACGTAACGCCATATGTGGAACTTGTTCTGGCATTATTGACGATCAATTTATTGTAATATACTATCAAAAGAGCCACAAGTGGGGCACTTTTGTATAAAGGATAAAAATCAACATGGATAATTATAAGAACGATTCAGTTTGGGCAAAGGTCCAGCCATATGTACCAGCACATAATAGAATAGATGAAACAACCTATCCTGAAGAATATTTTTTACCAATATCCGATATGAACGTACATATTGACCATTACAAAGCTATCAACCCTAAAGGGAAGATCGTACTTTTCCATGGTGTAGGGGGAAATGGGCGTTTGCTTTCGTTTATTGCCGTGCCTTTAGTGAAAAGTGGATTTGAGGTAATCTGTCCGGATCTGCCTCTCTATGGATATACACACTATTCACAAAAAATAACGTATAAGACGTGGATCTCGTGTGGCACAGAACTTGTAAACTACTATCAAAGTATGTCCAACCTTCCGCTTTTTCTATTTGGGCTTAGTGCGGGAGGGATGTTGGCATATCAGATTGCAAATAAATGCGCGAATATTAATGGGTTAATGGTCACCTGCATTCTTGACCAGAGAAATATTACAGTTACCAAGAATACTGCCAGTAACCCTCTCTTTGGAAGGATTGCAAAACCTTTTATCGCAATGGTACAAAGTGTTGCAGGAAATATAAAAATCCCCATGAAATGGATCGGAAACATGAGAGCTATTGTCAATAACAAAGAACTTGCTGCTCTTTTAATGGAGGATAAAAAATCATCAGGGGCTATGGTCCCCCTATCTTTTATACACACCATGCTCAATCCTGTCATTGAAGTCGAACCTGAGAATTTTGATCGCTGTCCCGTTCTTTTGGTACATCCAGGAGACGACCATTGGACAGATATTGAATTAAGTAATCTTTTTTACAATCGTTTAGGATGTAAAAAACAAACCGTAATTTTGGATGGAGCTGGGCATTTCCCAATAGAGGAGCTAGGATTAAAACAAATGGAACGATCATGTATCGAGTTTTTAAAACAGCATTTATAGATAAAACCATCATATTCTTGAATTTTATAAGGAGTAATTAATGTCAACAATAGTAATTGATTTCTTCAAATAAATATCGATAACAAGGAGTCAATTTTGCCGTATTTTAATTTTCAAGGGAAGAAAATATTCTATTCAGTAAAAGGAGAAGGTCCTCTTCTAATAATTCTACCAGGTAATACAGCTACATCTGCTGCACATGAGAATGAGTTGACTTATTTTTCAGATAGGTATTGTACTGTTTCTTTAGATTTTCTGGGGACAGGAAAATCTGACAGAATTAAGCAATGGAATAGCGACTGGTGGGAGGACAGTAGTCATCAAGTGGCAGCATTAGTTGAACATTTGAATTACAAAGAGGCTGTTCTTCTTGGCATTAGCGGTGGTGCAATCATAGCAATTGCTGTCGCTATAAATCATCCTGATTATGTAAAAGCTGTTGTTGCAGATAGCTTCTCGTTGCATTTCACAGAAGAAATGTATAAAAACAATGTGTTAAAAGAAAGAGCTAATATCACGGAACAACAGCAGACATTCTGGTCATCGATGCATGGTTCAGATTGGCAGGATGTTGTACATGCTGATACTGAAATGATTGAAATGGTTGTTAAAGAAGGAGGATTTTGCATCAATGGTCGACCAGAAAATATTAAATGTCCTGTTTTGCTAACATATTCTGAAAAAGATAGTTTTCTTCCCAATGTAAAGGAAATTGCTGCTGGATTAGGAAAGAGGATTAGCAATTGTGAGGTTAGGATATTTTTACATGGAGATCATCCTCTAATTTGGACAAATTCCAGGGAATTCTTTCAAACAGTTGATGAATTTCTCCTAAAATTATAGATGAAAAATTGTGGGCTATTTCGATAGCCCGCATTCATTAACAATGCTATATATTCTCAGCATGTAACGACAGATTCCTGTATATTAAATCGCTTCTTTCTTCAAAGCCCAATGCTTTCCAAAAACTATTTCCACCGGAATTATTCTTAAAAACAACCAAAGCGACTTTGTTTATCCCTTCATTTTTGAGTGACAATAGTGCTTCTTCAACAAGCTTTTTTCCGATTCCCTGTTTTCTAAATTCTTCTTTGACAGCTGTATGATAAATATACCCCCGTCTTCCATCATGTCCGGAAAGAATTACTCCAACAATACTATTATCCATTTTACATATAAAGTTTGTATTTGGATTTCTTAATAGGAATTTCTCAATTCCTGCTTTAGAATCATCAATTGAACGTAAGCCTATACCATCAGTTGTTGTCCAGATTCTTTTTACTTCTGAATAATGATCTATTTCCATTTTTTGTATGATCATATAATCCCCTCTACGTATTCACAGGAAGTAAGGACCATCTCCTGAAATTGCTTAATGTAATCCTTATACTCTATACCAAAAACTTCATGGAATATTGATTCTTTTCTTATTCCCATTTTTGAATTTCAATAATATTGCCTTCTGGATCTTTTGCATAAACTACGGTAATCTTTCCAACCCCATCTATTTCTGCATCAATCAATTTCCCAACTACAGATCCCCCGTTTTCCAATAAAAGATTTAACTTTTGTTCCACATCTTCTACTGCAAAGGCAATATGTCCAAAACCTTCTACATTTATTTTTTTACCGGTATTACGTATATTCTCGTTATATTCAAAAATCTCCAATGTCGGCCCATCAATATCATAACCGGGAAGAAGCAAATGCATTCCCTTTATCTTTGCATTTGATAAATCGGTTAATGTATCGACCCATTCACCTGAAAGATCTCTTTCTGGTGGTTTGGGTTTGCAATCAAATACTCTGATATAAAAGTCAGCTAATTTTCTCCAGTCATTGCTAATGATATTCACGTGTGAGAATTTTGTTTTCATGTTCCATCCAATACTACACCTAATCCCTTTATCAACATAGAATTCGTGCAGATAACATTTCTTTAGTAGAAATGTTATCACGGAAAGGAAGTTGAATACTACCAGGGCGTAGTTATCGTACCACCAATTTCCCTAACACTATCTAACCGTTCGTATGGCTCATTTCGGCCTTCCTCTCGCTTGTCTTTATCTCCGTCACCATCTTCTGCATGGTTTGAACGACCTTGTCGGTTTCTCTGTTGGTACGCAACAGGTCGAGACCTGCACGGTCGATGTGACTGGTCTGGCGTTTGATGGTGTTGACCGAGGCCAGGACATCGCTGCTGGCCGAGCGCAGGGTGGCGGCTGATGAGAGAATTTTCTGATTCCCCTCTTTCATGGCGTCGGATTGATTGTGAATGCCTTGGTTGATGACCTCTATTGATTCCATGGCCTCTCTGACCTGATGTGATCCACGGGTAAAGCTTTCGGTAAACTCCCTGAGCCGTGTGATGAGGTCGGTGATTTCATTGATTGCGTCGTTTGTTTTGTTGAAGGATCGCAGGGTTTCCTGGTTATCTTCGTCGATTTTTCTGATCGCTTCTACAACGGCTCTCAGGGTTGCGGATATCTCCCTCGATTGTTCTGCCGTGGTTTCGGCCAGTGATCGGATTTCGTCGGCGACAACGGAGAAGCCCTTGCCTGCTTCTCCTGCATGGGCTGCCTCGATTGCCGCGTTCATGGCAAGGAGGTTGGTCTGGTTTGCCACATCAGCCACCAGGCGATTGGCTTCGATGAGGTTTTCGGACTGACGCACCACGGCTTGTATGCCGCCTGAGGTCTCTTCGAGTTTGTCATAGGTGGTACGGTTTTGGCGATCAAGGAGTTCTCCGCCCTGCATGGCGCTTTCGACGGCTTGCCGGATTTCCTCGCCCTGCCTGTCGAAGGATGCAGCGACTTCGTTGCTGCTGATGATGTGCTCTTTTTGCTGCTCTAAGGCCTTGTTGAGCAGTTCCACGCCTTTGCCTAACGCTTCCACTGTGACCGCGGTGTTATCAACCTGCCGTGCCTGGCCTGCAACGTTGTTTTCCGCCTCGTCTATGCTGGCGACGATCTCGCTGATGGCCCCGTGTACCCGTTCGACCTCCCTGTTGAGGATCTCCTTGTTGCTGATCAGCTGTTGAGATTCGCTTTTGATGGCCTGGAAGTTTTCATCCAGGGTGATGAAGAATTTCGTGCTGGTTCTGCTCAAGAATCCGATCTCGTCCTGGGCCAGTTCCCTACTTCTAACGGTCACATCGCCGTTCATTCCCTGTTCCAAAAGCCCCTTCAATCGTGCAACGGGCTGTACGATTGTCCGGGAAAGGCTCTTCTGGACGATGATGGTCAGGGTGACGCTTGCCAGAACGACGATAAGCTGAGTGGTCAACAGGCTGGTGGGAGGCGGAGGGCCGATAAGGGTTCGCAGCCGGTGGGTTTGGCTGACGGTTGTGAGCAGTGCAATCGAGTTGAAGACCAGACTTGGGATTATGATGTTCATTCTGTTTTTGAGGGAGAAAAAGGGGCTTTCGACGTAGAGCTGCATGGATGAGAGGCTGTGTTCGATGGTCAGGATGAAGGAGAGGAAGAGGGGCGCGGAAACAAAGCTGAGAAAGATCAAAAGGTAGAGGAGCACAAAGAGCTTGCTTGCGGGAAGATCCGGGGTAACGGCCTTAAAAAAGATGATATGGCCGGTGAGCATTTCGAGAATAAGAAAAAGGAGGAAGAGGAGGGCTCCCTCGCGTACGGCCGAGGCAAGCTTTTTTGCATCACCGCTTGCTGTAGCCCGAGAGAAGCGAATCCTCCAGATGACCAGAAATGCCAGAAGGGCGCAGATTGTCAGAGCGCCGGTTGACAGGGGAACAAGCGGACTTTTCATGAATGTAAGCATGGTTGCCACGTCTGCAACACCGCCGAGTGCGGCGTAGGGGGCCAAAAGCAGAGGCGGAAGAATAAAGATGAGCTCTGTTAGGGCAAAGAGCTTAAGGCTCAATGGTTTTGCTGTCGTCATATGGGATCCTCCCGATATCAATCATAGAAAGCTGCAAAGAGTCTCGCAATAAAACTTTCTTTTTCTCTTAAATCATAGTAAATTAGTATGGTATTAAAAGAACCATGAGGAGGTTTTTTATGTCGTTTATCACACCGGATTTACCATATGCCTATGATGCACTTGAACCCTACATTGATGAGCGCACCATGCGCGTACACCACGACAAGCACCATGCAGGCTATACCGCCAAGCTCAACAATGCGGTAGAGGGTACCGTGTATGCGGGAAAGTCTATCGAAGAGCTCCTTGCCGGGCTTGATGCACTGCCTGAGAATATTCGTACCGGGGTACGGAACAACGGCGGTGGTCACTACAACCACTCCCTTTTCTGGAAGGTGATGGGGCCCAAGGGAGGAGGCAAACCCGAGGGGGCACTTGCCGAAAAGATCGATAGCTCTTTCGGCGGTTTTGATGTCTTTATTTCGGAATTCTCCGCTGCTGCAGCTAGTCGTTTCGGAAGCGGTTGGGCCTGGCTGGCTGTCGACCCGAACGGTTCATTGAGCGTTTTGAGTACGGCAAATCAGGATAGCCCCTTAACCCAAGGGCTTGTGCCGATTCTGGGCCTCGATGTCTGGGAACACGCCTATTACCTGAAGTATCAGAACCGGCGGCCTGAATATATCGAGAGTTTTTTCAAGGTGATCAACTGGCCGAAGGTCGCCGAACTTTACAAAGCGGCCATCTAAGAACGTATTCTACTATTCCCTCCATTGTACCCCGAATCGCTCCTGCGATTCGGGGTTTTTTACGATGTTTACAAAGGGCTGTATTTTTTCGCCGGGATCTGGTATAACAGAGGGGTATAATTCTGGATGTGATGTCCTTGTTTCGGGATAGCACTTTGATGTGAAAACAAGATCTGAACATATATACCGCGCCTGTCGGGAAAATGAGAGATGAAATAATGTTTCCAACAATGGCAGCCTTTCATAGAAGCCTCCACCAATGCCCTGTTCTTTCCATGTTTGTTATATGTTTCCAGGGGATGCTGGAAAATTACCGGTATGTGGGCAATAGTAAGATATGGAGAGCACGGTGATGTGATCGCCAGACAGGGGTGGCCCCTCAGGACTGCCCCTGTTTTGTATAATCTGATAGGTTTCGGCACGGGAAGAGCATGTTGCGGCTGCCTTACCTTCGGCCGTGATCGATAAGGGACGGGAGCAGTGGATTGCGGCGGGTACCTTTTTACCTTCAAGGCTGAAGGGAATGGGGGAAGGTGCGCGCTTTTGGCTCTTCCAAGGCTCCCCGATGTATTGTGTAT
The DNA here is from genome assembly GCF_000143985.1 of Sediminispirochaeta smaragdinae DSM 11293. GTDB lineage: Bacteria > Spirochaetota > Spirochaetia > DSM-16054 > Sediminispirochaetaceae > Sediminispirochaeta > Sediminispirochaeta smaragdinae. The sequence continues at coordinate 693,734 of NC_014364.1, forward strand.
GATGAAAACGATAGGGGTATAATGGTGTTGGATAGTATTGATGTTGTGGTAATCGGGGCCGGGGCGGCCGGTATTACCGCCGCCCGTCAGGCGGCGGAATGTGGAAAACGGGTGCTTGTCATAGAAAAGCGCTCCCATATCGGCGGCCACTGCTATGATCGGCTGGATGAAAATGGGATTTACATCCACCAGTACGGGCCCCATATCTTTCATACGAAAAATCGCCGGGTATGGGATTTTCTCTCCCGTTTTACCGAGTGGCATTATTACCAGCATCGGGTATTGGGGCTGATCGATGGAAGGCTTGTGCCGATTCCCTTTAATTTGCATAGCCTGGAAGCGCTTTTTCCAAAAAGCCGCCAGGCAGGGCTGGAACGGAAGCTGATCGATACCTTCGGTTTCGGCTCCAGGGTTCCGATCAGAACGCTTAAGGCTTCGGATGATGATGAGCTCAAGGAGCTTTCCGAGTTCATCTACGAGAAGGTTTTTCTCCACTATACGGCAAAGCAGTGGGGTGTTGACCCTGAGGCGGTGGACCCTTCGGTCTCCGACCGGGTTCCGGTGGTGCTTTCCAGGGACGACCGCTACTTTGCCGATCCCTTTCAGGGGATTCCCCGTGCAGGTTACACGGCTATGTTTTCCGCCATGGCGGATCATCCTTCCATCCATCTGCTGCTACAGTGCGACGGCCGTGATCTGATCCGGCTTGAGGCGGGTACGATTTTTCTTGAAGGAAGGCCGTTTAGCGGAGAGGTGATCTATACGGGGCCTGTGGACGAGTTATTTGCTTCCTGCGAGGGGCCGCTTCCCTACCGCTCTCTGGATATCCGTTTCGAGGCGATGGATGTCGACCGCTACCAGGAGGCTGCCGTGGTCAACTATCCGAACAACTACGATTTTACCCGCATCACGGAGTTTAAGCAGTTTCAGCTTTCCCCGCCTTTAGGCAGGAGTGTGGTGTGCAGGGAGTACCCCTGCGGCTATGAGAAGGGGCGGAACAACCCCTATTACGTGATAAAAAACGGTGATACCGAGGCGCTGTTCGGTCGCTACAAGGCCTTGGCCGATGGGTATTCCAACCTGCATCTTTTGGGACGGCTTGCCGAATACCGCTACTACGACATGGACAAGGTGATGGAGAGTGCGCTTGGCCTTGTCTCAAGTCTTTTTATGCGATAAAACCGATCTGGAGTATACCTGTGTTGAGATATATAAGGCAATTTTTTCGTGATCTCAAAAAATATCGACACTATACGGCCTATGCCGTAAAGTCTGATCTGAAGGCCGAGCTGAGTAATACCATCCTGGGCTACTTCTGGTGGCTTCTGGATCCCTTTTTGAATATGCTTGTCTATACCTTTCTGGTACAGGGGATCTTTAGAAGAGCGACCCCTGCCTATCCTGTCTATCTTTTTTGTGCGCTCTTACCCTGGAAGGTCGCAACGACCACCATGGGTCAGAGTACCAGGTGCATCAGGGCTAATGCGGGGATCATTAAGCAGGTGTATCTTCCAAAGTTTATCCTGCCGCTGGTGGTTGTCTTTACCAACAGCATCAAGCTCGCCTTTGGTCTGTTAATTCTGGGGGCTATGCTGTGGGTCTACCATATACCCCTTTCCTGGCACGTTGTGGAGTTTATTCCTGCCTTTCTTGTCTTCCTGCTTTTCTACTATTCCATCGGCCTAATCTTTACCCATATCGGGGTCCTGTTCGATGATATGAGCCATCTGGTGGGCTACCTTGTCATGTTCTGGTACTTTGCCTCTCCGGGGATATGGAGCCTTGATCAGCTGCCTGCAAAAGTCGGTAAGCTTATTTGGTATAACCCAAACACGGCCTTTTTTATGAGTTTTCGCAATACGCTGATGTATGGGGCCTCTCCCTATTACAAATATCTGGGATTGTGGGCCGTTGTTAGCATCCTTCTTATGCTGATTGGTATTCCGCTGTTGTATCGCTCCGATAAGAACTACAGTAAGGTGATCTGATATGAGCGATAAGAAAAAAACTATTCTGGAAGTTGCGGATGTTCATCTAAAGTATTCCTTTTACCGATCTCAGGCTATGAAAGAAGTGATCTTGCAGCGAAAGCGCAAAGAGAAGAAAGTGTTCGAAGCCTTAAGAGGTATTTCTTTTTCTCTTGATTCCGGAATGAATTTAGGAGTCATCGGTTCAAATGGATCGGGGAAATCGACGCTTTTACGGGTCTTGGCTAATACTTTGTTTCCTGATAGCGGAACAGTGATTAACCGGGCAAAGTCGGTTTCTCTTTTGAGTCTGGGCGTGGGGTTCAAGCCTGATCTGACGGGGCATGAGAATATCTATCTTAACGGTCTTTTGCTGGGTCTTTCCCAGAAAGATCTCAAAGAGAGGATGACTGAGATTATCGCCTTCTCCGAACTTGGGGATTTTATCGGAAATCCCGTGCGTACTTATTCTTCAGGAATGCGGTCGAAGCTTGCCTTTTCCATTGCGGTAAATGTTGACCCTGATCTTTTGCTCATTGATGAATTATTTAGTGTGGGAGATGAACGATTCAAAGAAAAAAGTAGAAAAAAGATGGAGTCGATGATTTTGGATGACCGAACCGTGGTGATGGTATCCCATAGTATGGATATGATTCGACATTATTGTCAGAAGGTTTTATGGATAGAACATGGTATTGTTCAAAAGCATGGAGATCCTGAGACGGTAACGGAAGCGTATCTAAAATATATGAGTACGAATAATCATTGAAGCGAATTAACAACTGATATTTCTATGCGCAGATATAAAACACGAGAAGAACTTGTTGAGGCATATCGTAGAAGGCGTTTTCTTAGAATTAGTAAACGCTTTTTGACCTTATGTGTTCGTCCTCGAAAAATGTTTCGATACCTACGGGAGAAAAAACTTCTTACCCGGAGTGCCATATTTGACGAAAACTACTATTTGCGGAAAAATCCAGATCTCTATTACACGACAGCAAATTTAATGCGGCATTTCTTACTAACAGGATATAAGGCGTATCGGAATCCTAATGCTTTTTTTGACAGCAAATACTATGAAGAAACTTATCCCGATGTAAAAAAAGTAGGGATGAATCCCGTGATTCATTACATAATGTATGGAGTTGAAGAAGGGAAGAATCCTCATCCCGAATTTGATACATTATTCTATCTTCGTTCATATCCTGATGTTGCCGAAAAGGGCGTAAATCCGCTTGGCCATTATATAAAAATTGGTTGGAGAAAGGGCAATAGGCCTAATCCTTTTATGGTGGAGCGCGATTGCACATTTTTGCCTGCGTTTCCGCTCCAGGACCATAGCGCTTTAAGTATTGTTGTCGTTTTCCACATTTACCATGAGGATTTGGTTGGTTCCTGTTTACAATACATTTCACACATCCCATATCCTTTTGACCTGATAGTAACGACACCTCTTGAAGAGAACAATGACGCCATACTCCAAGTCAAGTCTTTGTATCCGGATGCAGAGATCGTGAGGAGTAAAAACGCCGGGAGAGATATAGGCCCCTTTCTTCAAGTATGGGATAGGGTTTTACAGTATGATCTATGTTGTAAAGTCCATACAAAGAAAGGCAATTCTGCCTATAGCGAAATATGGCGAGACCTTAGTTTGAGGGGAATCCTTGAAACTGTAGATACAGTACATGGAATTCTTCGCATGTTTGAGCAGGAAGATTCACTTGCTTTGGCCGGAGCAGAGCTTCTCTATGGCTCGTATCAGTTTTTGCTAGGTAAGAACAAGGATCTAAGTAATTCGCTAATTAAAGATTACAATATTCCTGTAAATTCGTATTCCAATAATGGCTTCTTTATGGGAACCATGTTTTGGATGCGGGTAAAAAAATTTATCTTCCTATCAAATTTAAAACAATTGCAGTTTCCCATAGAAGATGGCAAAAATGATGGAAAGTATGAGCATGCCTTGGAACGACTGTTGGGATCTTTATCCTTACACGATAAGAAAGTTCTCTTGATAAGAAATAATGAAGAGAATTTATTTTCTGCTAAAATGGTTAACTGTTCATATGAGTCACCGATCACTACATTCCATGAACATTTTGATTTTGTTTTAGAGTCTTTAGAGAAGCAGAATAGTATTAAAGGAGAAATTAGACGTACGGCTATAGAAGACAGTGCCGTACTTTCCGGCTATTTAGTTCTAAACAACAGCTCTTCTCCCCGCGAGGCTATCATTCGTATCGACGATACTATAGAGATGGATTTTCTATGTGATTATAGTGATGGGGATCTGAAAAACTGGGAAGGTACAGAGGCCCACGGCTTTAGCGTGAATCTACCTCCTTCCATCATGGATGGTCAGCAGCATCTTGTTAAGCTCATTGATAAATATAGCGGGAAGATCGTTGATTCAGTTTTAATCAAGCCGGTGGCAAACCTGAATCGGAAGGTTCGATATTCGTATCCTGTTTGGGATGCTTGGCGTGAAGAACGTTTTTTGCGTTTTATCCAGGATAATACTGATGATATAGCAATTGCAGATAAGGTTTCTATTGTGATGCCCACCTATAATCGGGCTGCAAAAATTGAATATGCGATCCAATCGGTCCTTGCTCAGACCTATAGAAATTTCGAATTAATTATCGTGGATGATGGTAGCCTCGACCATACCAGTGAGATTGTAAAGCCTTATCTCAGTGATAAGCGGGTTCGCTACATTCAACAAACAAAGCAGGGGGTTTCTGCTGCGAGAAATACTGGTCTAAGGCGGTCAACAGGAGCGTTTATCTTTTTTCTCGATAGTGATAATGCGTGGTTTGATAAGTACCTTGATACGATGGTTAAATATATTACACTTGTCGGTATCGACTCTGCATATTGTGGAATAATAGCCATTGATGATATGGAAAAGAGAAAATACTATCGTGGGGATGATTTTTTCTGGAGTAGGTTTTCTCTATCGAACTATATTGATTTGAATGCGTTTGGATACAGGCGAAAGGCAAATCAGCAATTAGTGTTATTTGATGAAACCCTTCATCGATTAGTCGATTGGGATTATATACTAAAATTTACCTCGGATAATACCATAGCATATGCTCCCTTTCTTGGGGTAAAATACTATGATGGGAGTAATGAGGAGAGAATAACAAATTCCGTATATACAAGGTCAAAAGCACTCAACGCAGCACTTGCAAAAATCAGAAATCGATATGCTGGAGTAAAGAGAATCTACAATGATGCTTTTTATGTTTTTGAAAACCTTATGCAAAATAGTCCTGCCTCTATTAATAACAAAGAAAGTAGTGTCACTGTTGATACTATTATTACAAGTTTTAATCATGAAAAATATATACGAAAAGCAATTCAGTCTGTTATGGAACAAATAGGTGATTTTCACCATAGGATTATTATCTCTGATGATGGATCAGACGATGCTACACACGGTGCCATTGACTCTTTCCAAAAGCTCTACCCCCGTGTTATTTCCGATATAAGTTCTTCGGTAAATCTTGGCCTATCTCAAAACCTAAAAAAGTGTATTGCATTTTCCCAAGGAAAGTATATAGCGCTTTGCGAAGGTGATGATTACTGGACCGATCCTTATAAGTTGGAAAAACAAATTATGTTTCTGGAGACTAATCCGCACTGTTCCATGGTTTTCTCCTCCATTAATGTTTTGGATGAAGCAACCGGAGAAATTCATCTCCTTCAAAGGCAACAACGCTTGCATAGTGAGGAGTTAACCGGCCAGGATTTTATAGATGATCAGCCTACCATGAATTTAATAGGAAATTTCTCCTGTTGTCTTTTTCGTAGTGATATCCTTAAAAGATTGCCATTACTTGTTTTCAAGGAGCGAATTAACGAAATAGCGGTAGCTTTCTTTTGTGAGCAGTTTGGCCCCATCGGGTTTATCAAAGAACCTATGAGTGTTTACCGGCAGCATAGTAATGGGCTTTGGAGCGGTGCCGACAAAAGAAAGCAATCAGAAGAGAGCTTTAGAATTCGAAAGATCGTGTTGGAAATTGCTGCTGATAGGTATAAGAAACAAATTAAAGATCTTTTAGATAAGCACTATAACTATGAGCTTTAAAAGATTGCAATGGGGTTATCAATGAGTATTGATCTGAAAGTAGAGCCACCTAAAAGGCTTGAGATTGGAGCATGGCATGGACATCTGATTTTCGGCCAATGGATTGTTTCAATTCTTAAGCCAAAGCTTCTCGTTGAATTGGGTACGTATAAGGGAGATTCCTATTTCTCCTTTTGTCAGGCAGTTAAAAAGAATGGTCTTGATACCCTTTGTCATGCGGTAGATAGCTGGGAGGGAGAACCCCATGCTGGATTCTACGGAGAAGATGTGTATGAGTCTGTTTCCCGGTATAATGAACGCTATTACTCCTCATTTTCTACCCTCCATAGATGCATGTTCGATGATGCTGTTAGTCTTTTTGCAGATGAAAGTATTGATTTTATGCACATAGATGGGTTTCATACCTATGATGCTGTGAAACATGATTTTGAGGCATGGAGGCCGAAGCTTGCAAAGAATGCTGTAGTCCTCTTCCACGATACTGCTGAGGTTCAAAGAAATTTTGGGGTTTGGAAATTCTGGGAAGAACTTGAAGAAGAATATCAGAATCACCATTTTCTTTTTCTCCATTCTCACGGCTTGGGAGTCCTGGGAGTGGGAGACGTGTATCCTAAGCAGCTCGAAGCCCTGTTTCAGGCTGATGGCAATCAGGTTGCAATGATTCGGGATACTTTTTCTCGTTTGAATGAAATACTGATCGCTCCTGTTGAAAAGCGACGACTGGCTACGGAAAATGATCAGTTTCAAGTTTATATAGATACCGGCAGCGGACTTTCGGAAAAGGAAAAAGAAAGTACCAATCTTGAAGCCGTTGAGGGAAGAATGAAATTCTTTCTCAACCGATATAAGAATGTTAAATTTATTCGTGTAGATTTTGGCCGTTCTCCCAAGATATTGGTTTTATCCGATCTTGTTTTAACCTGCAAGAATGGTGATACTCTTGTTCCTACTATAAAGGGAGGGACTTTCCATGAACGGCTTTTGATTCCTGAGCTGAAGGATGAACAAGGCCTCTCCTCTGTATTTATTTTTACAAACAAAAACCCCCGCCTCTTTATCGATACGGAGCCGGGCGAATATGTCAGTCTTGCCTACCGCTACAGGATATTGGGATTTGAAGAGATAACATCTTTTGAGCGTAATAATGAACTGACACTAAATGTGGATGATCTCAATAAGCAAAAAAAGTTATTGGAAGAAACAGGCTGGGCAAAGGATGAAGAGCTCAGGACAATGAAGGGAATCAAAACGCAACTGGAAGGTGAACTCGAAAAGAAGTTGTCTCAGATAAGTGATCTTGAAGAAACAGGCCGTGCAAAGGACAAAGAGATTTTAACCCTGAAGGAGACCCAAACGCGGCAGGAAGTGGAACTTGAAGAGAAGTTGTCCCAGCTAAACACTCTTGGAGAGTCCAGCCGTGCAAAGGATGAAGAGCTCAGGACAATGAAGGGAATCAAAACGCAACTGGAAGTGGAACTTGAAGAGAAGTTGTCCCAGCTAAACACTCTTGGAGAGTCCAGCCGTGCAAAGGATGAAGAGCTCAGGACAATGAAGGGAATCAAAACGCAACTGGAAGTGGAACTTGAAGAGAAGTTGTCCCAACTAAACGCTCTTGGAGAGTCCAGTCGTGCAAAGGATGAAGAGATTCGGACAATAAAGGAATCCCGAGCGCTGCTGAAAGAAAATCTTGAAGAGAAGATATCTCAAATAAGCGATATTGAAGATAAAATTCTTAAGAAGGAAGCATTAATCCGGGAATTAAAGGATTTACAGTCAGGACTAAAAAAAAGTATTGATGATAAGAGTCAAGAAATCAATGGTCTGAAAGAATCAATTCGAGAAAAAGATGCGATATTAACAAGTAAAGATGAAGAGATTAAAAAGAGGACAGATGAATTGGATACTGTAACACAGCAGGTAAAAAGAGAACTGAGCGAAACAAAAAACATGGCGGGGCGGTTGGCCCAAGAAATGAGAAATGAACTTGTGAAAAAATATCGCCAACGTCATATGCTTCGAATAGTCAAGCGGATGTGTGGTTTTTTTATTCACCCTAAGGCAACTCTGCGTTATAGAAGGGATAAAAAGGACCTTTTAGCATCGGGGCTTTTTGATGAGAATTATTATATCGAGGACAATAAAGATTTATATTTTACAGTTGCAAATCCCATACGTCATTTCTTAATGACGGGATTTAAGAAGGGAAGAAATCCGCATCCTTTATTTGATACCAAATATTACTATGAAACTTATCCAGATATTAAAAGAGCCGGTTTGAATCCAGTATTGCATTATATTCGATATGGGGCCAAAGAGGGAAGGAATCCGCATCCTTTATTTGATACAAAATTCTATATAGGAAATTATCCCGATGTAAAAAGTAATGGGGTGAATCCGTTAATGCATTATCTAAATTTGGGCTGGAAGGAAAGAAGAAACCCAAATCCTAACTTTGATACAGATTATTACTTAACGACTTATTCTGATATAAGAATTAAAAATGTAAACCCTCTATCACATTACATCCTGTATGGCATTAAAGAGAATAGAAATACACATCTCATTGGAAGTAAAGATTCGATAACAAGTAATAAAGTTATCTCAAGAAATAAAGATAAAGAACTTCTGAATAAAAATGATTTTCTATATGGGGATGGATTGAAACAAATCTATTTAAAAATTGAGAATTATAAAAAGGAAAATATGTCTATTGAGAAGATTGCAATACAGACAGGCCTTTTTAATGAAAAATATTATATTAATAATGCGAAGGGCATTAATATAAAGGAACCATTTAAACATTATTTAGAAAGAGGTTATTTGTTAGGCTTAAATCCTTCATCCATATTCAATACCTCTCAATATCTTGACGCAAATAGAGATGTTTATTGGGCGAATATGAATCCACTTTTCCATTTTATAAAATATGGTTACTCTGAAAACCGAAAAATGGTTCACCCTGGAGATATCAATTCTGAATTTCATAGATCTTTTGGAAAAAGTGAATATGGCGTTACTGGGCCAGTTTTGTATTATGATCGTGAAATACAGCTTAATCCAAGATTTAACCTATCTATAGGAGTCCACCTGCATTTATTTTATATTGATTTGGCTGAAGAATTATTGTCTTCTTTGATAAACATTCCTGTGTGTTTCTCATTGTTTATTTCAACATCAGCCGGAGTTAAAGATCAGGAATATATAAAAAAAATTGTAAATAAAAAGCTACCATTATGTAATGAATGCACTGTTATTCAGACTGAAAATCGAGGTAGAGATATTGCCCCATTTATTGTAGAATTTGGAAACAGTCTGTCACAATTTGATTTAATACTACATTTTCATTCAAAAAAAAGTTTGCATTCCGATAGTTTATCAGATGCTCGTAGATTTTTATTACATTATATTTTGGGGAATAAGGCAATTACTATACAAAATCTAAATATGTTTTTTGAAAATGGAAGTATAGGAATGGTAGCTCCTCCATATCATCCATCCTTGAGAAATATGCCTAATTTTGGTTTACAGGAATATGAGACAAAACAATTTCTAAAGAAAATGGGGATTAACTATTCTGGTAAATGTACCGATTTCCCTGCGGGTTCATTTTTTTGGTGTAGGAAAGATGCCATTAGGCAGTTGCTGACTAGTAATATAAGATGGAATAGCTTCCCTGAGGAAAAAGGACAGATAGATGGAACATTGGCTCATGTAATTGAAAGAAGCCTAGGGATTATTTGTAAACAAAATAATTTTAAAATTATTATGCCATATATTGATGTATCATATAATTTAGTGAATTATTATTCAAACGGACGAAATATAAATATTAAGAAAAAAAATTTTCATTTACAAAAAAGTAAAAGAAAAAATCAAATTGCCTATGTAACAGCTATATTGGGGAATCTCGATAATTTATTATGGCCTGAGCATATAGAAAAAGATGTAGATTATTATTGTTTTACAGATAATAAAATGGAAGATGAATTATTTAAAATTAGTATGATTGATTATCAGAATGAAGATAAGAGAATGATGGCACGATATGTAAAAACACATCTTATTGAGTTACTTCCTGAGTATAAATATATAATTTGGATAGATGCTAATATATATTTCAGAGGATATATAAAAAAATTTATTAATGAATTGAATGAGAAAAAAATGTTTATAGGTACAATTGCCCATAATCAACGCAAAGATTGTTTCTCCGAAGCTTTGGAATGTATAAAAAATAAATTGGATGATGCAGAGCGAATTAAAGAACAAATGAAGAAATATATAAATCTACCTGATGAATTATTTGAATATATAAAAAGAACGAGATTGGCTGAAACCAATTTTATTATTTATAATTGTACAGACCCTAGGATAAAAGGAATCCAGAATATATGGTGGCAAGAAATAGAAAATTATAGTAAAAGAGACCAATTAAGTTTTAATTATTCCTTAGCTAAGGAAAATATAAGTTATTATTCATTTCTAAACGAAAAGAAATCAGTACGTGATGATCCTAGATTTGCAATGTTATCTCATAAAAAAAGATATTCAGGACTACAGAAGCGAAACGCAAACTTAGCTATAAAAGAAGATAAAATTAATTATCGTACTTACGATGATATGTACAAACTTTTAATAAAAATGATAAAAGAAAGAAAAATTGATAGCTATGATATGATAGTAGGTATACCTCGTTCGGGAATGGTTCCTGCATATTTTTTAGGTTTAATATTAAATTTACCAGTTATTTCTTATGACGAATTCATAAATGAAACTATAATTCTAAAGGGAGATCGAAAATTAGATGATTCATTGAAAAAGAATAACGAAAGTCAGCGTATACTTTTTATTGATGATAGTATTAATATGGGGAATGCTTATAAAAGATTTAAAGAAAATTTACCTGAAACATATAAGAACAAAGATTTTATATGGGATTATTATGCGGTTTTTGGTTCGGAGAATGCTATTCATGCTAAGTATTTTGAGTTGTGTAAAATGCCAAGAATATTTCAGTGGAACTATAAGAACCATCCGCTATCTCGATATTTTTGTTACGATCTGGATGGGGTTTTATGCATTGATCCGACAGAAGAAGAAAATGATGATGGTAAAAATTATATAGATTTTATTAAAAATACGAAGCCTTTATATATTCCCAAATATCAAATCAAGGCAATAGTAACATCTCGCCTTGAAAAATATAGAGAGCTTACAGAAAAATGGTTGAACGATAATGATGTACGTTATGAAAAGTTGTATATGTTGGATTTACCTTCAAAAGAAGAACGAATAAGATTAAACGCTCATGCCAGTTTTAAAGCTAAAGTATATTCTGAGATAAAGGAGGCTATCCTGTTTGTTGAAAGTAATTCAGCACAAGCAAAAGAAATAGCGGTAAAGGTAGGGAAGCCTGTTATATGTACAGATAATGACAATTTATATTAATGGTAAGTAATTAAGGGAGATGTGGAAAAGTCAATATCAGTGCAGTCCTCGAATCCCCTGAATTTTCAAGCTGCTGCTTTTACCGCAGCCATCTTTTCCCTGTAATCTGACGGGGAGGAAGACCTGCCTGCATTCACGGTACAGACACGAACTGTGTTGTAATACGCAAACGTGTAGAGCGCCAGACTTCTGCTTGGGTGGGAACGCGCTGTGCCAAGATAGTTGTCACACCATTGAAAAACTAAAGAGGCGTCAACATGCAACGATACAGCGTTCAATTCCGCAATACAATTCTGCAGAAGAGTAACCGTCAAAAGGATAGGCCCTGAAAAAAGAGCAAGGAATGAGGCATGATTTTCCGAGGAGGAAGACATGCCAAAAACAGATAAATTAAAACATTGGGAAAAGATTTTTGACGACTGGAACCATTCCGGACTGAATCGTGCAGAGTACTGCCGAGAGAAAAATCTGAAGCTCTCCACCTTTGACTATTGGCAAGGCCTTATTAAAAAGGAATCCACGAAAAAAGGAGAGTCAGGAACAGGACCTTCTCTGTTAAAATTGGAGATTTCGTCCTTCTGCGTTATATTATCGATCCATTAGTTGATTGACGTATTGTGGATAAATGGATAATATGAAATGTGCATATAAGATTATATAAGTTGAGGTGTGGCAATGAGTAAACGAAATGATGTTTGTATCGTTGGTGGTTGCGGCCATGTAGGCCTCCCTCTGGCTATTATGCTATCAATAGCAGGAAAGAATGTCTGTGTCTATGATAAGAATACGGCTGCCATAGAAATGATACAAAAAGGTATAATGCCTTTTCACGAGGAAGGTGCTCAACCTCTTTTAGAGGAAGCTTTAAAAAAAAGGCATATCAGTTTTTCTGAGAGACCGGATGTCATTTCTAATTCTGAAACTGTTATAATGATTATCGGAACACCGGTGGATGAACATTTAAATCCGGAGTTTGGACTTTTTCACGAAGCAATGAATGAAATTATTCCCTATTTTTGCGATGGACAGCTTTTAATCCTGAGAAGCACCGTATACCCTGGTTTGACAAAGAGAATTTGTGATTGGGTGACAGAAGCGGGAAAGAATATGGACATTGCTTTTTGTCCTGAAAGGATTCTGGAAGGGAAAGCTGTAGAAGAACTGCGTAGTCTTCCACAAATTGTTTCTTCCTTTACTGAAGAGGGGATACAGCGAAGTTCAGAGCTTTTTTCTCTTTTAACAGAAGATATTATTGTTGTTGAGCCGTTGGAAGCCGAATTATCCAAGCTTTTTACAAATGTATGGCGTTATATTAAATTTGCCGTTTCCAATCAGTTTTATACCATAGCGAATGATTATCAGCTGGATTTTTATAATATCTACAATGCTATGAAATATAAATATCCTCGATGCAGTGATTTCCCCCAGCCTGGTTTTGCTGCAGGCCCTTGCTTATTTAAGGATACAATGCAGTTAGGGGCCTTTAGCAATAATGATTTTAATTTAGGACACACCGCCATGCTGATCAATGAGGGTCTGCCGAACTATATTTGCAAACTACTTAAGATGCAGTACGATCTATCCAAACAGACCGTGGGAATTCTGGGTATGGCATTTAAATCTGAAAGCGACGACATTCGTGAATCTCTTTCTTATAAAGTCAAAAAGATATTCGAATTGGAAGCCCGGAAGGTACTATGTTCGGATTCTTTTGTAAATGCGTCGAATTTTGTAGATGAAGCGACTTTGATCAGGGAAAGCAATATTATCATTATTGCTACCCCTCATAAGCATTATAAAGATTTAAGCATTCCTAAAGGAAAGAAAGTGGTGGATATTTGGAATCTTTTGGGGAACGGAGGTAGAATATAATGAAGATCTTGATTACAGGGTCTGCCGGTTTTATCGCAGGCTATCTTGTGGATGAATTGCTGAAACATGGACACGAAATAGTAGGTATCGATAATTACAGTAAATATGGGCCTATTGAAAAAAGTTACGATCACCACCCTCACTACAAATTTGTGGAAGGTGATGCGAAAGATGCTAATTTGTTAAAAGAACTTATTGAAGATTGTGATCAGGTAGTTGCCATAGCTGCAAAGATCGGAGGTATTACTTATTTTCATGAATATGCGTATGATTTGGTTGCCGAAAATGAGCGTATCACGGCTTCTACTTTTGATGCGGCTATCTGGGCTCATAAAGAGAAGAAACTCCAGAAATTGAACATCCTTTCTTCTTCCATGGTTTATGAGAGCGTTAGTACTTATCCTAGTGCGGAAGGAGACCAGCTTACATGTCCGCCGCCTCTTTCTACGTACGGATTCCAGAAATTAGCCTGTGAATATTTTGCCAAAGGAGCGTGGGAACAGTATAATCTTCCCTATACTATTATTCGCCCCTTTAATTGTGTAGGGATCGGAGAACAAAGAGCTGCCAGCGAGAAAGAAATTCTCTCCGGAAATGTTAGATTGGCTATGAGCCATGTGGTTCCCGACTTGGTACAGAAAGTGTACAAGGGGCAGGATCCTCTTCATATTTTAGGCAGTGGGGAGCAAATTCGTCATTATACTTATGGCGGCGATTTAGCCCGGGGAATAAGACTGTGTATTGAAAGTGAAAAATCTATCAATGAAGACTTTAATTTATCTACACCGGTATCTACCTCAGTTACAGAGCTTGCTACGGCTATCTGGAAAAAGATGAAAGGAGATAAACCTCTGAGTTTCGAACATGACAAGGCTTATGATTACGATGTTCAGAAGCGAGTTCCTTCTGTTGAGAAAGCCGAGAAACTTTTAGGTTTTGAAGCAAATACGGATTTGGATGCCACGTTGAACGAAGTCATTCCCTGGATTACGCAACAGATAGATATGGGGAATATCTAAAAAAGGTCTTCTATGATAGACATAGTAGTGCCTGTCTATAATGAGGGCAAAAATATTAAAAATCTTTTTACCCTCATTGAAGATAAAATATCAACAGAAAAAGAAGTAATAATTGTCTACGACTTTGAGGAAGACGATACACTTCCTGTTGTAAAAGGTATTTTATCTGATTATTCCTTTCCGATTCGTCTCCAACGAAATTTGTATGGGAGGGGTGCTTTAAATGCTATTGTAAGCGGCTTTCGTTCTGCTAAGGAGGAAGCCGTATTGGTAATTATGGCTGATCTTTCCGATAGTCTTGAAGTTGTAGACTCTATGTTCAAAAAGATAAAGGAAGATCATTACGATCTGGTTTGTGGCTCTAGATACATGAGGGGTGGAAAGCAGAACGGAGGCCCTTTCTTAAAAGGAGTATTTTCTAGGTTGGCTGGGTTGTCTTTACATCTTTTTACTCGTATTCCTACTCATGATATTTCCAATAGCTTTAAAATGTATAGAAAATCTATGCTTGACAGTATAGAAATAGAAAGCGATGGGGGGTTTGAGGTCGGGATGGAAATTACTGTTAAGGCATATCTTTCCGGATATAAAATAACGGAGATCCCGTCCGAATGGTTTGACCGCAGTGAAGGGGAATCCAACTTTAAAATGTGGAAATGGCTTCCTCATTATCTCCATTGGTACGGGTTGTGTATCAGACGAAGTTGGTTTAAAAATCATCTGACAATCAAAACATGAAACTGTTTATTCTATTATTGCTTAATATTATTTTTAATTCATCTGCCAGTTTTTTTATCAAGATGGGAACTTCCCGCATGAAATTCGAAAATGGAACGGGTTTATTTGCCTTAGTGGGACATATGTTTACGAATCCATTTATTTGGACAGGCGGTATTTGCTTTGTCATAGGTTTCCTTCTCTACAGCGTCATTTTGCAAAAAGCTGAGTTGAGTATGGTTTATCCTATTGTTACTTCCGGGAGTTTAATAGCCATTACTCTTCTGTCTCTTTTTGTCTTGCATGAGCCCATTACTTTAATGGACTTCTTGGGATTTGGGTTTATTCTACTGGGAATAGGGTTAATCATAAAATAATTACTGTATCGGCAATTATCGGGGAGAAAAAGGAATATGGAGAAAATCAGCGGGAAAAAGCGATTTTTTACATGGATCAATTTTATAGCCGGAATCTTGTATATTTTCTTTGTTATCTATTCCCTGGTTGCACTTATAACAGGGTTTGAGCCTGTATTTCATCCGTCCGTTACATTTGCCATGAAGGGAGCAATTGGGCTTTCTGCATATCTTTGCCTTTATCTAACCGTCGTATCCTTCCCCAAAATAAAAAAACAGAAACCACCTCTTTGGGTAATATTGGGTTGTCTCGCTCTTTTTTTTCTTATAGCCCTTGTGGATTATGTATCTCAGTCTTATCGTATAGCCGGGTCAGTCGCTATAAAATGGATTATTATCTTAGTTTTGTTAGCTATAGAGGGTATGCTGTTTGGCATAAATTGGGGTTTGGGGAAAAGGAATCTTCAAATTTTTAAAAATGAGATGAGAAAAGATATTCTGATCCTAAAATCTTCCAAAAATACCTTTTATATAATATCTTCCATTCTTTTATTCCTATTATTTGTTTTTATTCATTGCAATATTTTATTGCAGGTACCTCGATCGGGCTTGGATCCTTCATGGCAATTGATTACGAATTGGGTACATCAAAAGGGAATTCAATTTGGCAATAATTATATTTTTACTTACGGTCCTTTAGGATTTCTTCAGGTCCCCATATTCCCTGAATTCAGATTTATTTCCTTTTTTTATTCCATTCTGCTTCTTATATCTTTATGGCATCTTTTTATTATAAGAAATAAGCAATCTTTTTTTTCAGTTTGTTTGTTTGTATTCTTTACTCAATGGTTAGACCTTTATAGTTTTTATCCTTATTTATTTTGTATTTCTTCCTTACTTTTATTTTATAACGTTAAAAATAAAAAAATATTATTTATTTCAATAATCTATAATATGCTGGTTGGCGGTAGTTTAGTCTATGTTAAGTTTATGTATCTTCCTATTGTTATCTTGACAGCCTTTTTAATAGATATTTATTTATATTATGTCAGAAATAGAAAGATTCTAGCCTTACCTGTATTTATTGTATCCCTTCTTGTTTCCTGGCTGCTTGCAGGACAGAAATTAAGAAATATATTTTCATTCTTCAAGCTTTCTTTATCTGTTACAAAGGGCTATACGGAAGCTATGATTAGTGGAAGACCTTTTCCATTTTTAATTTTCGGTATTGCAATATTTATATTATTCCTTTTGATTATTAAAAGTTATACCATCCAAAATAAAAAGCATAAAATCCTCGAAAGAATTCTTTTTACACTTGGCTGCTCTATCTCTCTTTTCCTTGCTTTTAAACATGGATTTGTTCGTCATGATGGGCATGTATTATTATTTTTTAAGGGAAGTTATATTGTAGCATGTACGTTCCTAATTTTAGATAATATAGATCTTAAAAATAAGATAGTTATCCCTTCTTTCTTATCTATTCTGATTTTTTGTGTTTACCTGGGTGGCATATACAGTAGTAATTCTATCCCGGGGTGGAATACTATTAAGAACTCTTTCTGTTTGACGCAGAGAATAGTAAATAAAAAACAGCAACTTTGTGATAAACAATATGAAAAAAGATTTATAGAGAGATACAGTAGCTTAAGACTTTATAATAAAAATATCTTTGCAGATAAAACCGTAGATATTTATCCCTGGGATCAGGCGGAGGTTATTGCTTCTGATTTAAATTACAAACCAAGACCTTTGCCTCAGTCTTATAGCTGTTATACCCCTGAGTTGCTTGAGTTAAATGCTAAAGTCTTGATTTCTGATCCACCGGATTTTATTTTGTGGCAGGTAAAAGAGATAGATAATAGACTTCCTTCTCTGATGGATGGTGCATCCTGGCCGGCTGTTTTGGGTATGTATACCTATTATCCAGAGAATAAGAATAACATATTATTGTCAAAACAAAAGAATACAAATCCTCTGGAATTGGTTGAGCAAGAAAATATTCAATGCCATTTAGAAGAATCAATATCTTTACCCCAAATAGAAAATAAAATGTTATGGGCACAAGTTGACATTAAATATACTTTTATAGGGAAATTGCTCTCATTATTATGGCGTCCTCCTACTATTGATATAGATCTAGAGTTGCCGAATAAACATATTGTTAAGAGAGTTATTCCCGGAATGATGAAAACGCCCTTTTTGTTATCCCCATATATAGAGAATACGGATGATTTTCGTACATTACTTTTGGGTGGTTGTGTATTTTCTCCTGTAAAAGATATAAAATACACAGTTAATTTACCTTTTTTTGATAAAGTTATTAATAGAAAAGTTGGTAAGAAAAAAATTTATGAATATTTTATTGATAATAATGTCAAAGTGGCTCTTCTTGTCAGTGAATTCCCTTCTCAAGAAAATATTTCAGTGAAAACAATCTGGAAATTGTCTGAAAATGACTCTGTAAGACCGCTTCATCATATTAATAAAATAGAATATAAAGATGACTCGTTATATATACAAAGTGTGGGAAGGGATCCTTATCTTAGGTTACCACCGTTACCTATGAAGAAAGGAGTAAAATACGCTCTAAAAATCAAGGCCAATGGCCCCTCTATGGATTTTGAAATTTTTTATCTTACTCCGGAGACTGGATATTATAATGGAAATAATAGAATCTCATTTAATGGAGATGGCGCGTTTGTACTTTTACCTGATAACATGAGGTCTGATAATGTGCGGTTGGATACAGGAACAAAAGCAGGAGAATATGTAATAAAACAACTGGAGCTTCTGGAAATTCAGGAAAGGCATCACAGTGAACTTACAGTACCTTCTCAATGGATTTTAAACAGTGATAATTATTCACAAATTAAAGCCTTGCATCATATTGACAAGATAACTTTTGAGAAGGGAACTGTAAAAATTCACAGCACCGGGAATGATCCTTACCTTAAATTACCTCCTCTCCCAATGGAGGCAGGAAAGCAGTATGCCTTAAGTATTAAGGCCACCGGCCCCTCAGACAATTTTCAACTTTTTTATCTTACTCCACAAGATCAACATTATAGCGAACAGAATAGCATAAGATTTAAAAGTGATGATGACTTTATTGTCTTACCGAAAAACATTTTATATGATAATTTAAGATTGGATACGGGAAATAAAGAAGGAACGTATGCAATAGAAAAACTGGAATTCTTTGAGGTCGAAGATTTAAATAAATAATTTCAATAATTATTTTATATATAGGGGAAAAGTAAATAGTAAATCTCGCTATGAATGTAGAATAAAATGAATGAGAGAACAATAGTTCCTTTCCATAATTTTAGAGTCCTTACTCAAATATTCCGGTTGCAATAAAATAGGGCGATAAATCTCTGTTCTCTATTCAATCGTGATGAAAATAATGTTTTATTTAATTTATTTCTAATTAGTGTACTATATCATTTTTTATGACTTTCTTATTTTAACTTCTGGGTTCCGTATATATTTCTCGGATTGACTGTGATTATAGCATCTTCTATAATTAAAAATAATGAAAGATGAATCTAAGTTTAATGCTAAAAATTAGGACCTGTATAAGAATGATTTTAGTGGATATATTAACATGAAATATATTATTGATATAGTGGATGCATGCAACATCCATTGCATGAGTTGCCTCCGAGGCCGGCAGGCAATGAGGAATACAAACGAAAGGATGGAATTTAGCCTTTTTGAGAAAATATTACTAAAGGCAAAACAGAACGGTGCAACTTCTGTTGAGCTTTACAACTGGACAGAACCTTTTTTACATCCTGATATTAAAAAATTTGTAAATGAAGTAAAAAAGTATGAGCTACCATTATTCTTATCTTCTAATTTATCGTTAAGATCGATTCCTCAATTAATTGATACGTTACATGCCGGTGTGGATATTTTATATGTTTCCGTGTCGGGTTTTACAAATAAAGTACACCAGATAAATCATGTTGGTAGCGATATCAATGTAGTGAAAAAACCTTCGGACTATCGCAAAAGAAAAATATAACTGCAAGGTAATTGTTAAGTATTTGCGTTTTAATTATAACAGTGCCGAAATTGAAGAATTTCGAAAATTTGCAGAATCTCTTGATCTGACGTTTACTACTTTCCCTGGATTCGCAGAACCAGAAAAAGGCACTATAGTCCATCCTTTTGATAAAAAAGAAGTAATCGTTACACCCAATAACCTTCGAAATAGAAATTTTTTAAATCCATGTACGTTATTATTCGATAGTATTCCTATCGATTGTAAGGGGAACGTTTATCTTTGCTGTGACGAGGGGAATTATAATATTTATAAGATCGGGAATTTTCTTGAAATGGATTTTAGCGAAATTATGCTACGTCGATTATTTCATCCTCAATGCAGGATTTGTAACAAGGCAGAAAGAACTAAAAATGAAAAATATGATGATTTCAGACGGCCCTTTAAAACTGATGATATTTCAAGAATAACTCAATGGTTTGAAAATACACTCTATAATGTAGATAACGGAACGTTTGTTTCTAATGTAGAGTCATTCGATTATGAAGATTCCTTCCGAATTAAAAGGGTGATAACATTTACCCCAGAAGAGTTTGTAGGAGAACACATTGGCAAAAGAAATATCGAAGGGATCAAGCAGGCAGGCGAATCTGTTTATTTCACTGCGGTAAACACTGACCCTATTTTAATACTGCCTGAACTACTATTAGATGTAGAGAGCTTTATAATCGTATCATTAGACATCGCTGTGTCGTCGGCTACGTTCATTCAGCTTTTTTATAAAACGATACTTGATGAGTCATATAATGAGAAAAACTCGATACGTTTACGTTTGAATTCGGGAAGACAGCATGTATATTTTAACCTTGAAAAAATAAAAGCTGTTGGTCAATTACGTATTGATCCGGGAGCAGTTAAAGGAATGTATTGTATTCACAATATAGAGATACGGAGATACGATACGCGTGATCCCATATTATAAGCTTTGAAGTGCATCTTTTAAAACTTGAATAAAACCAAAATGTAAAATAAAATATAAAATTGTTAATTCAATCTTAAAGGACTTCTTTTTGTGAAAGCCATCATTTTAGCCGGAGGTTCCGGCACAAGGCTCTATCCTGCCACACAATGCATCTGTAAACAGCTACTACCCGTCTACGATAAACCCATGATTTATTACCCCCTTTCTACCATAATGCTGGCGGGGATTCGAGATATTCTTATCATCTCTACCCCGCAGGATACTTCGCGTTTTGCCGAACTTTTGGGGGATGGTTCTGATATCGGACTGAACCTTTCCTATGCGGTCCAACAAGCCCCCAATGGTCTTGCCGAGGCCTTTATCATTGGCAAAGACTTTATTGCAGGAGACTCCGTTGCCCTTGTTTTGGGAGACAACATCTTCTTCGGACATGACTTTTCCTCTCTGGTACAGAAAGCGGCGGAAAGAACCCACGGCGCCACGGTCTTCGGCTATAAAGTCGGGAATCCCCGGGCTTATGGGGTGGTGGAGTTTGATGACAAGGGCAGGGCCGTCTCTTTGGAAGAAAAACCGGAACATCCCAAATCAAATTATGCCGTGGTAGGACTCTACTTTTATGATAATCGTGTCGTAAAGTTCGCCGAGAATCTAAAACCCTCAGCCAGGGGAGAATTGGAAATAACAGACCTTAACAGAATCTATCTGGAGGAAGGAATGTTGAATGTCCAACTCATGGGGCGTGGTTATGCCTGGCTGGATACCGGAACCCATGACTCCCTGGCCGAGGCGACAAATTTTGTAAAAACCGTCGAAGCCCGTCAGGGATTAAAAATTGCCTGTATTGAAGAAATCGCCTATAAAAAGGGCTATATCGATCGATCTCAGGCGTTACTCCTGGCCAAGCGGTATGCCAAATCCGGTTATGGAGATTACATCCGGCGTGTTGTGGAGGAAGATGATGCCTTTTGAATTTCAAAAAACGAAAATCTCCGGTGTAATGATCGTCAAACCCCGTATATTTCCTGATGAACGGGGGTTTTTTATGGAAACCTACAAGAAAAGCGATTTTGAGTCTGCAGGTATCTGTGCGGACTTTGTTCAGGATAACCATTCCTATTCCGCCTTCGGTGTACTTCGTGGTATACACTTCCAGAAGGCCTCCCATGCTCAGGGCAAATTAGTGCATGCTGTGGAAGGTAGTGTCTGGGATGTTGCCGTTGACCTGCGACCTTCATCCCCCACCTTTAAACAGTGGGTCGGGATTACCCTCAATAGTGAAGAGGGTACCATGTTGTATCTCCCGCCAGGATGTGGTCACGGCTTTGTCGTCTTATCTCACACCGTCCATTTTCTCTATAAATGCACAACAGAGTATGCACCCCAGGCGGACGGGGGGATCAGATGGAATGATCCCGATCTTGCCGTCGCGTGGCCTGTGGATCATCCCCAAGTCTCTGAAAAAGATGCAGCTCTTCCTTTTTTCTCCGAGGTTTCACTATGATTTGGGTCATCGGCAACAAGGGCATGTTAGGGAGAGAGCTGAGTGATCACCTGTCTGAAGCGGGCCTGAGCTTTATTGGAACAGATCGTGAGGTAGATATCCTTTCTTCTGCGGCGCTGGAAGAAAGGGCCGCGGAAATACATCCTGCTTGGATTGTCAACTGCTCAGCCTATACTGCAGTGGACAAGGCCGAAGAGGAAGAAGAAGCTGCACGTAGCCTCAACAGAGACGGCGTTGCTCATATCGCAAAGCTTGCTATAAGTCGGAAGGTGCCTCTTATTCATATCTCCACCGACTACGTTTTTGACGGCAGCTCCAACACGCCTTTACATGAGGATGCTCCTTGTGCTCCTCAAACCGCCTATGGACGTACCAAGCTTGCAGGAGAACAGGAGCTACGTACAATCTGGCCCAATCATTTTATTATCAGGACCGCATGGCTTTACGGCCGCTACGGTAAGAACTTTGTCGATACCATGCTCTCCCTCATGAACAGTCGAAAAGAGATCACCGTGGTAAACGACCAGACTGGGTCTCCTACCTGGACACGTGTTCTTACTGGCCTTATCCTTACCATCATCAAGCAGGATAAAGCATGCTACGGTACTTATCATCTTTCTGGAGAAGGTTCCTGTACCTGGTACCAGTTTGCCCGGGAAATCTACCGGATGGGCCGAGAACGGACCCTTGTTAGCTCTGACTGTGCCGTTACCCCCTGCAGCTCCGAACAGTTTCCCACTGCGGCAAAACGTCCCGCCTATTCACTTCTTTCCAAGGAAAAAATCATGCATGCCTTTGCATATCAACCTCCGCAGTGGCAAGACTCCCTTGCTAGCTATCTTGATTCTCTGCTGGAACAAGGAGCAAAACAATGAGACAATTTACTACCATTCTGATTACCGGAGGGGCTGGATTTATCGGCTCCAACTTTATCCGTTACCTTTTTGAAAAAACAGATTTCAAAGGCAATATCGTCAACCTCGATGCATTAACCTATGCAGGAAACCCCGCCAGTTTAGCAGATATTCAGGCACGCTTCGGGGCAACACGCTATTTTTTCGAAAAGGCGGATATTTGTGATGCCGGGAGCATCGAAAAGGTTTTTCAACACTATGATCCCGATGCCGTGGTCCATTTTGCCGCCGAAAGTCATGTCGACCGTTCAATCCTGGGGCCTGGGACCTTTATTAATACCAATATCCTCGGCACCTTCAACCTGCTTGAAACCTGCCGCAAGATGTGGGAGGGACGGAGTGATGTGCTCTTTCACCACATAAGCACCGATGAAGTCTACGGATCGCTTGGCGAAAGCGGATACTTCAGCGAGACAACTGCCTATGATCCGAGAAGCCCCTATTCCGCGTCCAAGGCCTCGTCGGATCATCTTGTCAGGGCCTATCACCACACCTATAGTCTTCCCATCACCCTGTCCAACTGCTCCAACAACTACGGACCTTATCAATTTCCTGAAAAGATGATTCCCGTCATGATCCTCAACATGTTGGAAGATAAACCGCTGCCGGTGTACGGTGATGGTAAAAACATTCGCGACTGGCTTTACGTAGAAGATCACAATAGCGCCGTATGGCAGATCATGTGTAAAGGAATAGTCGGTTCTTCCTATAACATTGGCGGTGAAAACGAATGGGAAAATATTCACCTGGTCAATAAGCTTTGTGAACTTACTGCCCTCCAGACCGGCAAAGATCCTGATCGTTATAAGAAGCTCATCCATTACGTAAAAGACAGACCCGGGCATGACCAGCGTTATGCCATCGATTGCCGAAAAATTAAGGAGGAACTTGGTTGGCAGCAGGCATTCAGCTTCGATGAGGGCCTGATGCATACCGTTAAGTGGTATCTAAGCAACGGCTCCTGGATCGAAGGAATCAAAAGTGGTGAATACCGACGATGGATGGAGCAGAACTACCAGGGACGGTGAAACCGATGGTTTCCGTTGTTGTACCGAACTACAACTATCGACGCTACCTTTCTCAGCGGCTTGACTCCATCATTGCCCAGAAATATCGCGATATTGAAATCATCTTTCTCGATGATTGCTCGAATGATGGAAGCGTAAGGCTTGCCGAAAGATTTTTATCTGAATCGGGACTTCCCTATACCGTTGAAGTAAACAATCACAATAGTGGTTCTGTTTTTCACCAGTGGGCGAAGGGCCTTGAGCTTGCCCGGGGGCATTATATCTGGTTTGCCGAAGCCGATGATTTCTGCAGTCGCGATTTTCTCTCAACGCTGCTACCAGTCTTGGAAGGTGACCCCGATATCCTTCTTGCATACTGCGATTCCTCTGTCGTGGATGAAAAGTCAAGACTGATCAAGCCTGATTTCTTCCGAAAGATCCATGCGAGGCTTGATCCCGTGAAGTGGAACAACAATTACATCAATAACGGGATGCAGGAAATCAAGGAAAACCTGTTTGTAAAAAACACCATTCCCAACGCTTCTGCAGTCATTATGCGTACGGATGCCCTGCGCCGTTACGGGGTATATGAGGATTTTACCTTAAGCGGTGACTGGATGACCTATCTTAGGCTCCTTGCCAACGGTGGCAAGCTGGCATACCGTTGCCGACAGCTCAACTACAATCGGCTTCATGCAGACCGGGTTACTTCCCAAAGTAATAAGAGCGAGCGTTATTTCCAGGAATCAAGGGCCGTTGCGTCTTTTCTTCTTAAAGCATTTGATATCCCTGCAGCCACGTGTAAAAAGTATCTGGAAAATTACCTAAGGCAGCTTCTTTTTACCGAGGGGGCATATCGCGTTTCTTCTTCAGAAATCGCAGAACTCGAGCGCCTTTTTTCATCCCGTCTTGTGGCAGAGAGTGCGGTAAGGCTCCTTACCGATGCGGGAGAAGAGATCAGAAGATTAAAGAATTCCCGTTCTCTGCGGTTTCGACGGAACCTCCCCGACATGCTTTTGAGACGTGTACTGCGAAAACGGATGCATGTTTAGATGAAAAGGATCCTCATTATTGGCTGGGCCGATATCCGGAAAGCTAGCCGTGAAGGCGGAGGCTACAACCTTGTGGCTCTTCACCATGCTCATGCGCTTGCAGCCGAAGGCTGCTCTGTCTACTACCTGCAAAGCGGGCGTCACTACGGCCTTTCCTGGCTTTGGGGGAGAAAACCTTCTCCCTTTATCCTTCCCCTGCGGCGATGGCATGCAATACGACGATACGCTCTTTTCAACAGCTCGCAACGGGCACCGGAAAAGTATAATTTTCATAGCGAAAAAAGTCTGGAAGATCTTGACCAGAGCAGAATTGTTGCCCGGTGGGTGAAACGAAAGGCCATAGACGAAGTCTATATTCACTCGCTCGAGGGAAGCAGTTTATCTCTTCCTCGCCTCTTAAAGCAGATTCCCAAGGTAAAACTGGTTATTTTCTGCCACGATCACTACTATCTTTGCCCACAAATCCAATTGTTGTATCGTGGCAAAAGTGCCTGCACCGATTATCTGGACGGCAGCCGCTGCTATTCCTGCAGGGATCATACCCCCGCGGGATTATTCGAAAAGCGCCGGGCCAGACGCATGCTCGGCTGGGAACACCTTTATCCCCTTGCTGTCTCACTTTTGGCTTTGTTGGGAATTAAGTGGAAAAAGCGGGAAAGTCTATCCCCTTGCGATCCACCAATTCCTTTTCCGCCTGAAACTGCTGTACCGACGAACGAGCTTTTCTTAAGCCTCCTTTCTGCTCCTCGTGGAGAGAACTTTTATGCGTGTCGCAGAACTGCAGCGATCACTGCCTTGCAGCATGCCGATCTGGTACTCAGTCCTTCATCTTTTATTGCCGAAACCTTAAAGCATGCAGGCCTTTCATCCGACCGGCTCAAAGTAGTGAAGCTGGGCTTACCCCATCTTGATGCTCTGAAGGTCGCAGCTCAAAGGCTGCAGGAAAATGATTCTTGCAATATGCCTACCAAGGGTGAAAGACCACTTGTCTTTTCTTATCGGGGATCAGGTATGGAACACAAAGGTTTGCCCTTTCTTGTAGAGGCCCTTGCCCAGCTTCCCAATGATATTTCTGCCAGGATTCACGTAATTATCCGTGGAATCGACCCTGTGCTTTACGCTGGAACAAAGTGGCTGAGGCTTGCAGAAACCCTTCCGTACATAGAGATTCATCCGCCTTACACTGTACAGGAGTTATACGGCTTTGTTCATGAATATGACATAGGATTTCATCCTCATCTTTGGTTTGAAAACTCACCCGTTGCTCTCCTTGAACATATTGCTGCAGGAAAACCTGTTGTTGCAGCTGATTTGGGTGGCGTAAAAGACTATATTACAGAAGGAGAAAATGGTTGGCTTTATCCTGCAGGTAATCAGGAAGCCCTGATCAGCCTCATCTCTCGGATTGTGCGAGGAGAAATCTTGATCCCGAGAGTCTCTCCTCATACCATTTCTTCTTTTGAAGATTTTCTCCACTCCATTGGAGGACTATAAGTCATTCCATGAAAGATCACATTTCTCTTTCGGTCATCATCCCTGTGTACAATGCTGCGGATCATTTGTCTCGATTATGTAATTCCTTATGTGAGCAAACTTTCAAATCCTTTGAAGCCATTTTCATTGATGACTGTTCCAAAGATGCTTCATGGGAGATGCTTTGTGACTATTCTAAACGTGATGCACGTTTTCATGTTCACCAGATGCCGAGAAATCTCGGTGCCGGTTGTGCCAGAAATAAGGGCATTGAGCTTGCCTCTGGAAAATATATCCATTTCCTCGATAGCGACGACTGTTATGCTCAGCCTGTGGCTCTTGAAACTATGGTTAATTATATTGAGAAAAGCTGTTCTGATCTTGCCCTTTTTAGATATAATCTAACTGCATCGTGTTCTTCTTTCCAGCGACAGGCTGTCAATGTCTATGAAGAAAAAGTGTGGAACCTCCTGGTTGGTAAGGAGGAAGCTAATAACCTTTCATGTCATACCATTGAAGATATACAGCCTATCCTTACTCTTCCTGCTTTTCCGTGGAATAAGATTTATTCACGCGATTTTCTCCTTGAAAACGACATATGTTTTTCACACACCATGCTGCACGAAGATATTATCTTCGCTTGGAAAAGCCTGGTACTTGCAAGGAGGATATCGTTGAACACAGAAGTAGTGGTAAATCACTATTATTCGCAAACTAATACCTTTCAGGCCACTAATCAGAGGGATACGTATCGTTTCGAACTTTTTTCTACTTTGAATGAGATTGACGAGTTTGTGCATGATATCGATGCAAAACCGTTTCTTTTCCCATGGCTTGCTCGCTTTAAGCTCGATACTTTGAACTTTGGTATAGGAAAGGTTAACAGAAACTTGCTGCCTTCTTTTGCTGCTGCCACAAAGCATTCCCTTTCAGTAGTACCCAAAAGAAGCTGGAAGAAGCTAAGATATCTGCCTTTTCTGAGGCCTATAGATCGATGCAAATATTTCCTTATTCGTTTTTTCCCTCTTGCCTATGCTTATGTTTTTCGCTTTCTAAGAAAATTTGTTAAATTTCATGGATAAACTTGGAATCCTTTTGTATGCGACAAGTGCCAACCCTTTCCGTAATCATCCCTGTTCACAATTCAGCTCATTCCTTACCCCGCTTATTCACTTCCTTACAGGATCAAACCCTCACATCCTTTGAAGCAATTTTCATTGATGATTTTTCTACGGATGCTTCATGGGATATGCTTTGTAACGTTTCTATGCGTGATACCCGTTTTCGCGTTCATCGTCTGCAGAAAAATCTTGGTGCCGGTTGTGCCAGAAATATGGGTATTGAGCTTGCCTCTGGTACGTTTATCCATTTCCTCGACAGCGACGATTGCTATGCCTCTTCAAACGCCCTGGAGCGTATGGCCGGCTACATCGAGAAAAGCCATGCCGAAGTTGCTGTTTTCAGATATAACATGATTAGCTCTGAACATGCCCCTTTCCGCCGATCTGTCAATGCATATGAACAAAAAGTCTGGAACTACCTCACTCAAACCGCTAAAGTCGATAATTCCTCGTACCACAACATAAAAGATACTCAATGCCTCCTTGCACTTCCCGCCTTCCCCTGGAACAAAATCTACACACGAGATTTCCTCCTTGCACACACCATCCGATTTTCTCAAACCATGCTGCATAATGACATATTCTTTACCTGGAAAAGCCTGCTGCTTGCTGAACGGATATCCTTCTGTTCCGAGCCCGTCGTGAACTATTATTACTCATATGCCAATGCAGCCCAGGCTTCGAACCAGAAAGATGCTCGACGGTTTGAACTGTTTGCCGTTTTTGATGAACTGGATACCTTTGTCCACACCATCACTACCGACCATTCATTCTCTCCCTGGCTTCTGCGATTTAAGATCGATACCTTCAGCTTCGGCTTGGGAAAGATCGGCACAAAGCAGCTTTCTTCCTTTTCGGCAGCAGTAAAACAGGCCTTATCCGGAATATCGAAAGCAAGCTGGAAAGAGCTAAAACATCTGCCTCTTACAGGACCCGTCGATCGCTGTAAACACTTTCTTATTCGCTTCCTGCCTCTTTTTTATGCCCATACCTTACGCCTTCTAAAGAAAATCATTGCCATCATGCGGTAAAAACGGCACTTTTATATACTTATATTGTGTTGGTATTCAATTACCAATTATCTACCACCAAAAGTAATTGATACCCCTCTCCATACGCAAGAAACGCTTCTGCTTACAGGGCAACCGTTACCTACATGAATCTCTATTTCAAATATTGATACCACACCCGATCGATCAGGAACGCGGCGGATACACCCCTTCTGTACAGATGCAGTACCGCATACCCGGAACCGGTTCTTTTCCCTTTAAATCGGGAAGAGCAAAGGTTGTGCGGCCGTCACCACCGTACTGTGTTCCGACAAGGCTAAACAAGGCTTCATTGTCCACTATCTGCAGCATCTGGCCTTCACACGGCAACCACTGCCGTGGCTCATAGTTGAAGGCAAACAATAGAATCTGTCCGATAAAACCATCCATATCTTTTTAACTCCTTTACTGCATAAGTGTATACCGGATGCATGAAAGCATAAAGCTTTTTGTCCGCAACGATTGACGTTCTCTTCCCATCGCCGTACAGTAAGCATGTTATTCCGTTACAAGCATCTGTTGGTTATAGACAGGTGTCGGTAATGGCGGCTGATGGAGATTAGTGGGATACCCGCGCAAAATGTGTATGAAACAACTGTATAAAAGTCCGGCTACGGTGAATTCCATAAAAACTAATCGCTTTGTCGCATACCCTTCTTCCTGTCTATATTCGTCTTGATGGAAAGATGATAACAGCAAGGCTGTTATCAGAGCGCCTGGAGGTTTTATTATGGAGTACATAACCGACGTTATGGTCATTGAGGGAAAACATGCCACCATTTCTGCTCCGGCAGGCTATGTAACAATACCCCTTGATGTGAACAAAGGGGCAGGTGGTAGGTTTATCTACATCTGTTACAAAAAGGGAACGGGGCAAGAGCGGATAATCGATCTGAAGGTTGCTACAGCCTCTTCTTATTTTACCAAGGATTTTGCGACCGAAGCGGGATATACGTCGACAAATATTGATTTGAATGATGGTGCAGGCGGAGAGTACATTTATCTTTACTACAAAAAGGGAACAAAAGGTGAATATGATACCGACGGCATAACCGATATGCTGCTTGTTACCGGTAAGAATGCTTTCGCCCCGGCAGGCTATGACAGGCTTTCCGTAGATCTCAACCGTGGCGCAGGTGGCAAATATATCTATCTTTGTTACCGGTATTACCAGCAGATGCCGTCTGCCGATCTGCGTAACTGGATGGGGCAGGTAGACGATAACAGGTCGATTGCGAATATCAGCATTCCGGGTAGCCATGACTCCGCCATGTGGCTTACCAATATGGAGAGCACTGCAAATATCCTGGATAGTGCTGCACAAACGCAATATCTCAACCTGGAAAATCAGTTTGATGTCGGCGTTCGCAGTTTCGACCTGCGGGTGTACTGGTCGGACTCCCTGGATGCAACGGCATTAGCCCACAGTACGAATATAAAGGTTGGATACGCAGGATCGTATAGCAACATCCTGTTCCAGGATGCCTTTCAGCGCCTGGTGAATAAGCTTAAGGAACATCCTACGGAATTCATCATCATGCTCATTTCCGTGGAACAGGACATGAGCGCATCCCAGGCGGGAAAGTACAAAAAAGAAGTGGATGCCATATTGAAAACCTATCGCGACTATATCTTTATCGACAAGGGTGAAGAGCATATGGATCGAAGCAATAGCGATCTTCTCCCCATCCTCAGGGAGATCAGGGGAAAGATCTTTATTGTCTCTGATGCCGTCGACAAGGGGAGTCTCAGCGGCGGATATGATAACGATCCCTGGCGTGTTCGATATAAACGTGATGGAACGAGAATCGAGTACCATAAGGGTGATTCCCAACATGAAAAGTGTATTACAATGGAGAAAACCTTTTGTGAGCCCTATAACGGCGGTGGCAAGACTCGATTCGATCAGTTTACATCGGCAATTCAGGCACGAAATACCTATACCGAGGGGAAAATGGGACGCTTTGGGGCGAATAAGGATTGGAATCCTCCAAAGCATAACAACAGCAATACGCCCCGCCAATGGTCCCTCGAGACCAATCCGCAAATTCTCAAGTATCTTCAGGAGCATTCCGAATTGACACGTGCCGCTCTTGTCGCCTTTGATTTTATCGGATTCAAGGAATCGAAAAACCTTGCCCAGGAAATAGTAAAGGTCAATCCCAAACTCAGAGCGTATCAATTCTCCGACAGGCTTCCCGACACAGAGCAGGTACGGAACCTTCGTTACAAGGGTAACACCCTGTATCCCGGACAATCCCTGCGGCAAGGGGAATATTTGGCAAGCCTTAATCGAAAATTCATAGCTGCCATGAAAGGTGACGGCAATTTTGTCGTTTACAATTCAGAGCGGTCGCTCTGGTCAAGCAATACCGCTTTATGTCAACATAGATTACGCGCTCTTTGAAATATTTTGTGAAGATTTTTTGCCTTCGGTAGAGGATTGTCCTTCATAGTTTTTACCAGGATTCAGAACCACCACATTAGATGGCGTCCACTTCCTGACGGATCGCTTTCCCCATCGTTCAGCATGAGAGTTTCGAGCAGCTTCCATCGTGGCGTTTCTCCGCTTGAACAGCTCGGAATCCTTGCCGGTTCTTTTCTCATTGGGGGTGATGTATCCGAGCGCTGAATGCAGATGGTGATAATTATACCAGTCGATGAAATCGGCCATCCAATTACGGGCATGATCTATGTTTCTGAATCTTCCCGGATAACCGGTGGTGTATTTCAGGGTTTTGAAAAAACTTTCGATAAACGGATTATCGTTGCTGACCCTCGGACGGCTGAATGAATATCGCACTCCAAGCATGTACAGCAGGGCAAGTAATGAGAGGCCCTTCATCGGAGATCCGTTGTCGGAATGCAGATGCACCCCTTTCAGGTTCATTCGAGTGGAAAGCCGATGAAAAAGATCTCTGGCCAGAGCTGCATCTTCACGTTCATGGATCTCCCAGCCGACGATTGATTTGTCGTAGATATCTATGATCACATAGGCAAACAGGAATATCCCTCTGACTGCTGTTGGTAACCAGGTAATGTCCCAGCTCCATACCTGATTCGGCGCGGTTGCAACAAGCTCAGGCGGATTGCTCACATTCCGTTGAGGCTTTGTATTCTCACGATGGTGGAGCTTGTTTTCTTCTTTCAGGATACGGTACAAGGTACTCTCAGAGGCGTAATAAAAGCCCTCCTGAGCAAGAATTGGAACGATCTGGTTCGGTGTCATATCTTTGAACCGTTCGCTGTTGCATGCCTCCAGAATCTGCTGTCTTTCCTGTTCGCTCAGCTTTCTGGGAACTTTTTTGGAAGCACCTTTGCGCCTATCGGTGGTACCGTGATTTTTCCAGTTCTCCAGCGTTTTCGCCGAGATGCCGATCATCCGGCAGCATTCCTTTTTGCGAGCTCCAGCCTGCACTACATCGTGTACCGCTGAGAGCACCTGCTCTCTGGTGTGCTGAGCTATCAGTCGTCCTCGTTTTCCTCCAAGATCCGGTGGAGTTTTTTTTCAGTGCAATCAAAGCGGCCATTTCGGCTAACGCCTTATCTTTTCGGTTCAGTTCTTTTTCGAGCTGCTGTATTTTTTCTTCGCGTCTTTCAGTTCCTGCTTGTGCTGTGTGTCTTTTTCAGTCACGGTCTCTCTCAACTCCTGCTGCCATAATTGCAGATGCTCTGAGTGAAGACCTTTCTCGCGGATCCATCCGCCAAGCTGCTCTTCCGGGACCCCGGCCGCTTCAAGTACAAGCTGAAACTTTTCTCTGTTGCCCAGAGCGGCAGGTCCTAACTCTGCATCCAGGTTCAGTATACCGTTATTTACCTGCTCTATCCAGTTTCGGATGGTCTGATCGTTTATGCCGTATTCCAGGGCTACCTCACGGATACTCCGCTTCTCAGGGGGTAAGACTTTTTTCAAGACTGATTCTTTGATGGCTCTGCTGTACCTCATACTGTCTCCATAGTTCTGTTCTCTGATGAAGAAATTAAATTCTCACATCAGGCGTAATCTATGTTGACACAGGGGGATACCGCCCATAATACCAACGCCGTTGTTGCATTTGCCGACGGGGTATGCAAGATTACCGGCAATCCCGGGTGGCAAAGCACGGGCAGTGGGGCTGTCGTTCTCATGATGCAGGATGACGGTCACCTTGTTACATATAATTCGGCTGGTCACGCATTGTGGACAAGCGGAACCGCCGATGTCGATCCCCTGCGCAGTAAGCCCTTTTCGTTCTCCTATACTACATACAATGGGACATACAGAATCGAAAGTGAGAATCAACTGTTTTTGGACGTCAAAGGCGGCAGCAAAGACAATAAGGTTCCATTGATACTGTATCCTCAAAAAGACGTAAACAATCAGAAATTCGTTTTTCAGCAGCTATCGGACGGCAGCCATCTTATCACGGCCCTTCACAGCGGAAAGGCCATCGACGTAAGCGGAGGTTCCGACAATGATGGAGCCGCCGTGATCCAGTATTCGTATCACGATCTTGCCAGCAATCAGTGGTGGTTCGTGCTGCCAGCCGCCAGAGATGGATATGTCAAGCTTGTCTGCAACCATTCGGAAAAATGTCTCGATGTACCCGGTGCTCATTTCTCCAGTGAAACAAATTTGCAGCAGCATCGCGACAATGGAACCCGGGCCCAAATGTTTAAACTGATTGCAGTATAAGAAACACCTTTGGCGACCGCATCCGGGCGATGGATGCGCTACACCCATCCCGTGTTAGCTGAAGTTGTGTGGCTCAAAGCTGTAATTACAGGGCGTAATTACAGCTTTCTTTTCTAAAATGTCTCACGAGCCTCCTTCATGATCTCAAGTATTTCTTTGGTTGTTATGTTGCTCTTAATCCCGGGAACATCAAACGGTGATTTACTTTCATTTTTAGTAAGTGGTACTATCTTAAACTTGGTCCCATCTTTCTTTGCTATTACAACATCTTCTTCTGTTGCCATATTCAATATTGAGGCAAAATTCTGTCTTGCTTCTGAATAACTAAATACTCTCATTTAAACCTCCAATAAATGGATTCCTAAATCACTTGCGACTTCTTTCATCCTATTATCTAAACTCATCAAACTACACTTAAATCGTTTTGCTATCTCTAAATAATAAGCATCATAAGCATAAATACCATAATCAGCAGCTATCGCTAACGATGTTTGTACATTAACATTTATCAATCGAATTGGTATTTGTTGAAAAATTGAATAACACTCTATTATTTGATTTTTATCTAACCTATTCCTTTTATACATAGCAGATAGTGCATTTCCTATTTCAAACGGTAATACGGCTGGAGAAATCAAATCATCTGCTTGAGTTATTTCAATAATCTTAATTTTTTCAGGTTCATTAAGAATTACAGCTAAATATATATTTGCATCTACCAATATACCCATATGTACAATGTACAATACATTCTATTATTAATCAATCTTTTTTCTCGTAACCGAGCCATGGACGGCGAGGCTTCTTTGAGTCCTCTCTTATACATCGCCTTACGCTCGAGGAGAAACAGTAAGCGGAACCTCCTTTTGACAACCTCGACCGGAAGAAGGTAATTCTCCCGGCAGCTTTTCCACTTACCTTCCTTCTCAGGAACAACACAATGAAGATGAGGAAGTATATTAAGTTTCTGGTCCCAGGTGGCAAATGCTGATCCGCTCTACCAATCTTCTCTATTTCCATTCTTCAAAATATTCTCTTGGTGTCACTATTATTTCATTATCCGGAAACTGCCTTTTATTTCCTGTTATCAGATATTCCTTCATTTCTTATAAAATCAAATAATGGATCTGTTATATTTCGATGTAGTCCAAATTTTTTTCGATTAAGAACTTCGCGGTATTCTTCCAGGATCCTGTTATCAAATAATAACGTTAACTTTTCATGTAAGATCAAATTTATAATCTGTCCAGACACGCTTTTTGGATTTAATAAACCCGATATTATGACATTTGTATCAATTACTACATTCATCTATTACTTCTTTCTATATTCTTTTATTTCTTTTTCAATTTCTTCATTGCTCATCTCACTATTTCCATTTTTTAATGAAATTTCTTGTATTGCTCTCACGGCATTAATTGCCCGTGCTTTTCGGATAGCCTTCACTGTTTCTTCTAAATTTGTATCACTTAATGGTGTTAATAATGCTATTGGCTTTCCATTATTTGTTATTACCATTTCCTGTTCTTCCGGTAATTGCTTCCAAATCTGGGCAGGTGAGGTTCTTAAATCTCTTACGGTAATAAATTTCATAGCATTCTCCTGATGCAGGAATACTCAATTGTCACCTATATGTCAACAAGATTCACCTTTATCGTTCCGTATCTTGTACAGGCTACACTGTATGTATTCATGATATCGCTGAAGATCTTTGTCTGTTGTAAAAATACTCATGTTATTTCTACATGCTACCGCACATATCAGAAAATCAATATGGGATCCTTGAATCCCATTTTTCCGGCAGATATTTGAGAATTCTGCAGCTTTCTCATAATCCACACGCTTTATTTTCCAGAGTTTTTATCCCTGAGTGGTAGTACGGCAGCAATGATACCATGCGACTCGACAAAAGATTATTCATCAAATACAATAATGTCATGATTGTAAGAGAGATCTATGCAGAAAAAATCATGGAAGATCTTTCGACATTGAACCTCAAAAAAGTCCTGCTATTCGGGTCTTATGCCATGAACAAGCAAACTGAAGATAGTGATATTGATTTACTCGTTGTATTAGATGAAAATTACCTTCCTGAAACAGATGATGACTGGTTAGAAACTAAGATGCGAGTTCGTCGATTGTTGCGAGGAATAAATGATGATGTCGGAATCGATTTACTTACTGCGCAAAAATTAGTGCTTTAATACAGCGTATAAAAGAATGAATGCCAAGATTGATTATCCTGATTATCATTGGACGAAGTTAAAGAAATAAGATTTCGAAGCGCTTTATTTGTAAAGTAGAGATTATAGAGGGTAGCATAAAGTTTCTATTGATTTGCATGCCATAATATGCTATATTGCATGCAAGGAGTAATTATGCCTACGCTACAGGTTAGAGATCTCCCTGAAGATATCTATATCAAGCTGAATTTAGTTGCAAATCAGGAAAATCGAAGTCTCGCACAGCAAACGATTGTTTTGCTGCGTGAGAGTCTTGGATTGCCAAATAACAATAAACTTCGGCGCGAAGCAGTTATAGAGAAGCTCTCTGAGAAAGGGTACCCAAACGAGACACATGTAAATCCAGTAGATGTAATACGCGAAGATCGAGATCGATGATTGTTGTCTTGGATCCATCTGCGGCCGTAGAAATTCTCTTAAAAAGAAACAATTCTACTATTCTTCAAAGGCTGCTCATTGAAGCTGAAACAGTTATCAGTCCTGATCTTTACATTGCAGAAATTTCAAATGTTGCTTGGAAATACTATAAACTTGCAAATATTCTCATGAGCAAACGATCTCTCTGGCTGAAGATGGGATCAATCTGATTGATACCTTTATCCCAACAAATGAACTTTGGAAAGAATCATTGAGAGAAGCAATCAATAATGATCATCCTGTATATGATTGTTTGTACGCAGTTTGTGCGAGAAGAACCGATGGTGTATTGCTGACAATGGATGAACGCTTAAAAGCCTTATCAAAGGAATTAAAAATAGATATTCGTTAGCGATGAAGCGTAGCTTATAAAACTGTATAATGAAAAATGTTCTTTATCATTTCTTTCTTTACAGTTCTATAGATATAATAGTCTGAGTCTATTGTGATTATTTCCTTTATATTCTTTTTTTCTGATAATACTACTAAAGAGGCATCTGCCACATCCATTGGAACATCTGAATATTTTCTTGACAATTCACTTATTCTTGAAATGTCTTTATTATCTATATCTTCTAATATAATTCCGCCTATATTGACCCACGTTAAGAAATCTATTTGTGTTTGAACACTAAAATCAAGCATATGTGAGACTTCTGTTACTACTGGCCAGGTGCTCAATAATATGCCTTTATATTCTTTCATGAAATCTTTGATTTTTTTATGATATGTATCATTTTTATTAAATAGGGCAATGATTGGGCCTGCATCAATGAGAGTACTTTTCATGTAGTTTGCCTTTTAGTTTCATTTTGTAATTGGTTGATAGATTTTCATCGCTTCCATTGCGCCCAAAAAGGTCTTCACCCAATTCATACGGCGTTTTACCTTGTATTACTAAATGTATTACATTTTGTGTACATTGCTAACTTTTATGAACATGAAGAACCGATATATTATTTTGACGTTAATCTACTAACATCTCTTGCAGTATATTTTTTACAAGTACTATTTCTTTTTTATTGATCTTACCAATTCTCTTAATTAGTCTTTTCCTATCAACAGTTCTTATCTGATCTAATACTATCCAACCATTTTTCTTTTCAAATACAATGGGAACACGCGTCGGAAAGGGATGCGATTTTGTTGTCATAGGGGCTACTATGATTGTCGGGATTGATTCATTCATCTCATTGGGAGAAATTATCAAACAAGGCCTTGTTTTTTTTATTTCATGTCCTACTGCAGGGGCCAAATTTATCAAATATACTTCATATTGGGCTATTACCACTCCCATGTAAAATCATCCTGCTCATCTACATTCTCTATGAGTAAGGTATCATCTCCCTCATTGTTCATCTCCATAAACTTTTCCGACCAACCTTCTCTTGGTTTTCTTTGAATTGGTCTAATCAGTAGTTCTTTATTATGGACTTCCAGCTCTACTTTCTCCTCAATATGCAGCTGTTGTAAAATACTCTTTGGAATCCGTATGCCTTTTGAATTTCCTATAGGAACAACTGAAACTAACATAGTACACCTCTAAGATGTAATTATATAGTAATTACTTTGCATCGTCAATCAACTGCATCACACCTTTTGCGTGGTTTCCCTGATGATGAGTTCGGTATTCAAATACATGCTACTGATAGGAAGCTGCTCGTTGCATATCCGTTTTATCAGCATTTCGCAACTGTGAAATCCCAGTTGGAATTTAGGCTGATTAACCGTGGTGATGGAGGGAGTGCACATGAAGGAAAGGTCGATATTATCAAAACCAACCACGGCAATGTCCTGAGGGACCGACAGACCGGATTTCCTCCCTGCATTGATCACGGCCGCGGCATAGACGTCGCTGCTGGTAAAAAAGGCATCGGGACGGTTCGAGGTGTTGAGCAACTGGAAAGCTGCAGAGACAGCCATGTCATAACTAATTTCCTGTAATTGAAGAATAAGGCTGGAATCCCGTTCGAAGTTTGCTTCATCAAGGGCCGCCAGATATCCTTTTAGGCGGTCCTGAGCGTATTTATACTGAAGGGGACCATTGATAAAAGCAATACGTTTTCTTCCAAGAGAAATGAGGTATTCCACAGCATTTTTGGCGGCAGTTACATCATCGATCGTAACAAAGGGGATATCAAGGGATGGAATACATTCACAGCATTGAACCAAAGGAATGGTGTTGTTTAGTTTAAGCAGGGCGGAACGGGGCATGCAGTTCGTAGCGATGACCCCTGCCGCATCGGTTTTTTTTAGAAGAGAAAGAAAGTCATTTATCGAAGGCTCGTCGATCGGATCAGCATTAAGCAGCATATTGTAGCCGTTTCTAAGGGCTGCGGCTTTTGCTCCCTGGATGATGGGGCTGTAAAACGGATTGTCCATTGAGGGAATATTGAAAAGGATCAGATTATTGTTCTTTGAGGGAAGTACCTCAAGGGCCGAAGTATCATAGCCGAGTTCTTTCATTGCATCGATCACGGCTTTTCTGGTTTCGTCCTTTACGTTTGAGGAGTTATTCATTACCCGGGAGATGGTCGCAATAGAAATCCCTGAACGTCTGGCAATTTCTGAATAGGTGATTTTCTTCGTCTCTTTAGCCATGGTTACATCCCTTTCGGAATATAGAATAAACTGAAATAGCGTCCGAGTACAATACAAGTCTGAAAATCAATGAAAAAATTTCATAGAGAAAGATCTATATGGAAATATTACATGGATATATCCTGATTATATGGGTGTTTCATAGAGTTTTACGAAAAAGTTTGACAGTTTTTCAGAATGGTTTATACTGAAAAACAGGCAGGATACGAAAAAGTCCTGTCATCAGGAGGTTATATGAAAAAAACACTGACGATTCTTGCCGCCCTGTTGCTTGTAAGCAGCTTTGTCTTTGCCAACGGTGCACAGGAAACAGCTGAAAAGAAACAGATGATGGGGGTTGTGACCCCCAGTGCGGATCATGGATTCACTGCAGAATCCATTCGTCACTGTGAAGCCCAAGTCAAGGCCCTTTCCCAAAAATATGGTTTTGATTATCACTTCATGACTGCTGCAGAATCAGGAGAACAGAGTAATGCTGTCGAAACCATTCTTGTAATGAAACCCGATGTCATGGTCCTTTGGCCTGTGAATGGTGATGAACTGCGCAGTGCGGCACAGTCTGTTATGGATGCCGGGGTTCCTTTGATTGTCTATGACCGTTTTATCACCGGCTTAACCCCCGATGCTGAAATTTCCGGTGACAATATTGCCATTGGAGAAAAAGCCGGCCGCTATTTCAACGACTATTTCAAAGAAGATCTTGCGAATGGACAAGTAAATTATCTTGAGTTTAAGGGCGACAGTTCAACTGTGCCGATGGAAAGGACCAATGGATTTCTCTCCACCGCAAGTGGAAACTTCAACCTTGTCCAATCCTTCGTTACCAACTGGAGTCAGCAGACTGCAATGGAACAGATGGAAAACTTCCTTAATACAAAGAGTAAGGACGAAATCGAATCCGTTAAGGCCATATTTACCCATGATGATGAGATCGTATTTGGTATTGTTGAAGCATTGAAGAACTATCACGGCAATGCCAAGATAAACATTCGCCTGGTCAATGGTGTTTCCGCCGGAGAGGGTTTTATGGACCTGTTTGAGAATTCCGGTCTGGAAGGTATCGATTTTGTGACATATACCTTTTCTCCCTCCATGGTCCGGGATGCTGTCGATCTTGGTCTGAAAGTCCTTCAGGGGGAAACACTTGAGAAGAGTTACAAGATTCCCACCGACATGGTAGATAAGACCAATTACAAAACGTATATGGAAAGTGATCTCTATAAAACCCGCTACGGCCTCTAATACGCGAGGAACTAGTGCTGTCTTTTATTGCCTGGGGGGGACTTGCCTGCCCCAGGCTTCCTGTTAAGAGAAAGGGAGAAAGCCTCTCATGATTCTGGAAATGAGAAATATATCCAAGTCCTTCGGCGCGGTACAGGCGCTGAAAGATGTCTCCTTCGATGTCCAGCCGGGAGAAATCCATGGACTGTTAGGAGAAAATGGGGCTGGCAAGACCACGTTAATGAATGTTTTGGCCGGAACATTCTTTCAGGATTACGGCAAAATTTTCATCGATGGGCAGGAAGTGGTTGGAATGACTCCGCGAAAAGCTGCGGAAAAGAAGATTAGATTTATTCATCAGGAACTGAATCTCTGCAACGATCTCACCGTGTTTCAAAATATGTTTCTTGGAGAGGAGTACACCAGGCACGCATGGAAGGTCGATAAGAAAAGGGAGCTTCTGCAATCCCAGGAAGTTCTTGATTCCATGGATACGCGAATCAGTGCTTCCACAACCGTAGGAGATCTTGATACCGCCCAAAAGCAGATGGTGGAGATAGCCAGAGCCCTTTTATTTTCTTCGGAGCTGATCATTATGGATGAACCTACCACGGCTCTGAACAACCAGGAAATTGAAAAACTTTTCACCATCATGACGACATTTAAAAAGAAAGGCGTTTCGTTTATTTATATTTCTCACAAAATGCCTGAGCTGTTTCGTATCTGTGACCGTTATACGGTACTGCGCGACGGAGCGTTTATACAATCGGGAATATTACGCGATATCGATGAGCATTATGCCACTGAACTGCTTGTCGGCAAGCGGTTTGTTCAGGCCCACCTGAAGGAGGGGCTTCCCTCGTATGTCACCGATGACGTGTTTCTGAATGTTCAGGGAGCGAGTGGAAAGAGCTTCAAGGATATCTCCTTTACCCTGCATAAAGGCGAAATCGTCGTATTTACCGGTCTGCAGGGGTCGGGTACCGAGGAACTGGCCACCGCTTTATTCGGTGCGACGCCCCTGGAATCCGGCAGGGTGGAGACAAAAGACGGATTGCTTACGATGAAAAATATCAGAGATATCATGCAAAGTGGCATAGGCATGATTCCCCGAAACCGGAAAGAACGGGGCATCTTACCTGATATGAGCATTCGTAACAACAATTCACTTGCCTATTTTGCAGCCAAACACAGGGGATTGTTTGTTCACCGTAAGGAAGAGGTCGATCGGTTTGAAAAGAACCGAAAACGGCTGGATATCAAAGTCGCCAATGCTATGAATCCGATCACCTCGCTTTCCGGGGGAAATCAGCAGAAAGTGATCGTAAGCCGTTGGCTGGAGATTGATGCTGATGTCTATATTATGGATAACCCGACTCAGGGTATTGATGTGGGAGCAAAATACGCTATCTACAAGCTGGTCATAGAACTTGCTTCCCAGGGCAAGGCTATTTTGTTTTTTACCAATGAATATCCTGAAATCCATCATCTGGCGGACCGTTGTTTCGTTCTTTATAAGGGAGAAATGGCCGCGGAGTTGAGTAAAGAGGAAATTTCGGAAGTTGCCATTATGGAATATTCGACAGGTACACACATGGAGGCACACGGGTGAAAGGTTTACCGTTGAACACAATTCAGGGAAAAGATTTCCTGAAAAATCTGACAGCAAACTACAGTCACTGGCTGAGTTTCATTATTTTGTTGATCGTTGCCATTGTTGTCAGCCCTTCCTTTCTTGCCTGGAACAATATCGCCAACCTGTTTGTTCAGGGCGCGGTAATCGGTATATGTGCAATGGGCATGAGCCTTGTTATCTCGGCAGGGATGATAGACCTTTCTGTTGGGTCGATAGTCGCTTTGATCAGTGGCTTCGGCGTTTCGGTTCTGAATAATACGCATAGCATTGTTCTGACGTTGCTCTTTTGCATAGGATCGGGAGTCATTCTCGGTTTAGTGAACGGCCTCTTGGTAACCAAAGGCAGAATTGCTCCGTTTATCGTAACCCTGGCAACCATGTCGGCCTGGCGATCGGTTATCAATCAGATGGGGCAGGGTGGGCCCTTTACGGTAGACAATCAGATGTACGCTCCCTTTCGGAATATTGCAGCCGGTCGTTTCTTTGGAATTCCGCATCTCATGATTTTCTTCATCATCATTTCTTTCATCACCGCAATGCTCATGTCGAAGACAAAATTCGGGACCTATGTGTATGCGGTGGGCTCTAACCAGCAGGCCGCACGGTTATCCGGTATCAATGTCGACAGAATCAAGATGTTTATATTCACCTATGCCGGAACACTGTACGGCCTGTCCGCTTTTTTACTGGCCAGCCGTTTAACATCCATCCAGGCGGCAAGCGCCGGTTCAGGGTATGAAATGGATGCTATTGCCGCGGTAGCCATCGGAGGAACCTCCATGGAGGGGGGGAAAGGTAAGATCATCGGTACCTTCCTGGGAGTTCTCATGCTTAGAATCATAAACACCGTTTTGATCATGGCCAATGTGCCTCCGTTCCTCAACGGTCTGGTAACCGGAATCATTATCATTGTGGCTGTTTTGGCACAGAGCACGAAGAAAGGAAGATAGGAGTAATGCTATGAATATTGGTATTGTGGGAGCCGGCGCTATGGCGGCCTATCATGTTAAGGGCTTCAAACGTGCAGGTGCTTCTGTCCTGGCGGTTGCAGATTTTAATAAAGAAAAGGCGGAAAGCTTTGGCAGGGAATTCGGAATCAAAAAAACCTGCAAGACCCTGGAAGAGATGCTTCAGACTTTTCCTGAACTGGACGCTGTATCCATTGCCACTCCCAATAAATTTCATGCATCCCTGGCAATTGAAGCCTTGGAAAAGGGAAAGCACGTATACTGTGAGAAACCCCCTGCCAGAAATGCAAAGGAACTGCAGGGGATGATTCATGCAGCAGAGAATGCCAAAAAGATTCTGATGTTCGGATTCAATAACCGTGCCCGTCCCGAGGCGCAGGCCATGGCAACCTATATCAGGGAAGGGGTAACGGGGCGCATCAATTCGGCTCAGGCTACCTGGATCAGGCGAGCCGGTATTCCCGGATTCGGCGGGTGGTTTACCGATAAGGAACTTGCCGGGGGAGGTGCGGTCATCGATCTTCTGCATATGATCGATTTGGCCCTCTACTTCATGGGGCACCCCGAACCCCGTCAGGTTTTGGCCGTTACCTTTAATGATTTTATGGGGAATCCCCACTTTAAAGGCCCCTGGGGCGTTGCCGACGGAACAGGTAAGATGAATGTTGAAACGGCTTGTCATGCTATGGTTACGTTTCAGGATGGACGGTGCCTTTTGATCCGAAATTCCTGGGCCGAGATGAACGAACGGGAAGAGGTTTCCGTCACGTTTCAGGGGGCTAAGGCCGGGGGAGTGGTGGAAGGCCTCTTTGGCAGAGATGGATATGATGAAACCATCATGTACAGAAATTGCCTTTTTACCGAGGAATTCGGCCGCCAGGTTAATCGTGAAATCATCACGGAACGGGATGAAACAATGGGGAGAATTGCAAATGCCGAGAACTTCGTACAAGGTATTACTGGCGAAGCAGATGTATTGAACACTCCCTCTGAAGCACTTGTGTTGATGCGTATCATTGATGCCATCTATGAATCGGCTCGTACCTCACGGTGTATTTCCCTGTAAATAGGAGCGAATATGAAACGACTGATAACATTGGCCTCCGGGCA
The DNA here is from genome assembly GCF_000143985.1 of Sediminispirochaeta smaragdinae DSM 11293. GTDB lineage: Bacteria > Spirochaetota > Spirochaetia > DSM-16054 > Sediminispirochaetaceae > Sediminispirochaeta > Sediminispirochaeta smaragdinae. The sequence goes on from NC_014364.1 coordinate 737,191, forward strand.
ATTTGGTGATCTGGGACTTGAAGAGCTCTGTGCTCTTGCCCAAAAGATGGGATATGACGGGCTTGAGCTTGCCACACATGCACATTTTGATGTGCAGAAGGCTTTGCATGATGAAAGCTATATCCCTTATGTACAGCAAACTTTGGCAAAATACGGTCTTGCATGTCGGGCCATCAGTGCTCATCTTACGGGGCAGTGTGTCTGTGACCTCTGGGATGAGCGGCTGGATAACTTTGCCCCTTCCAGGCTGGCGGGACAGCCCGAGGCAATCAGGGCCTGGGCCATTGAGGAGATGAAGGACACGGCCCGTGCCGCTCAGGCCTTTGGGGTTGATGTTGTCAATGGATTTACCGGTTCACCGATCTGGGCCCGGTGGTACTCCTATCCCCAGACCTCGGCCCAGATGATTGACGATGGGTTTAAGCTTGTCTATGACCTCTGGACCCCTATTTTTGATGTATTTGATGCCTGCGGGGTTACATTCGCCTTGGAGGTCCATCCGACGGAGATCGCCTTCGACTATTATACGACAGAAAGATTGCTCGAACTTTTTGAATACCGGCCGACTCTCGGGCTGAATTATGATCCGAGCCATCTGCTGTGGCAGGGCGTTGATGAGGTTGGATTTGTCAGGGACTTTGCGCAGCGAGTCTATCATGTTCATATGAAAGACGTAAAGATGCAGAAAAACGACCGGGCAGGCATTCTCGGCTCCTTTCTCCCCTTTGGGGATACAAGGCGGGCATGGGATTTTGTCTCCATTGGCCATGGAGATGTCGATTTTGATGGTATCATTAGGGAACTTAACCGGGCCGGGTATACGGGGCCTCTCTCTGTTGAATGGGAGGATTCTGGTATGGACCGCGAAACCGGCGCGACAGAGAGTTGTGCCTATATAAAGCGAATGAATTTCTCCCCTTCATCCATTGCTTTTGACAGTGCTTTGAAAAACGAGTGATATCCTTCCTTTTTCCCGGGAGGGGCTTCTTTGGACTTGTCTGTGCAAAAGATTGACTTCTCCACACATTAGACGTATCACGTATTAATGATACGTCTAATGGAGAAGAAAATTGAAAGTTTTATATCGGTATTAGTAACTACATATTATTATCAAAAGTGTTGAACAAGAATATCACTGATGAATTTTTAAATGACTGTTTACACTTATTCTCTTTTACAGACTTCTTGAATGGGCATACTCCATTATGTGTGTATCAAAAGATATTACTGGACAGTGCTGCTTAAATCCAATTAAGATAAGCAGAATCCCATTCAAAGAATTGAGTCCGGCTCATGTAAAGGATGATAAATGTTTTTAACTAAACCGGTAAATAAATTAGCAAAAAGCCCTAATATAAGAATAATATATCTAGATATACTAAAAATTTTCTCTGCCTTTGCAGTAATTATGATACATATTTTTGCTCCTGCTCTTAATTTCTATACTAATAGACTTTCTGATCTTGAAGTAGCGATTTGTGAAATTATTAGATACTTCTTTTCTTGGTCTGTGCCCTGCTTTGTAATGATAACAGGAGCATTATTATTGAATCAGGAAAAAGAGCTATCTTATAAAAAATTATTCACGCGGTATATACCGCGTATAATTTATGCTTTGTTAGTGTTTGGTATTCCATATGCCTGGTTAGAAATCCTTTATGATGAAAAGATATTTGCTATAGAACAAATAGGACAGGTTTTCATGAATATCCTAACAGGTAACTTATGGGATCATATGTGGTATTTGTATATGCTTATTGGTTTATATTTAATATTACCAATAATCAAACTCTTCGTGAAAATGGCAGATGAAAAAAGTTTAAGTATTAGCATCGTTGTGCTTTTTATCTTTAATAGTATAGTTCCATGGTTCCAACATCGAACAAATATAGCTATTGGAATACAATTTCCTATTTCATCAATTTATATTTTTTATTTGCTATGTGGGTATTTATTTTCGAAAAAGGATATCAGGAATATAATATTACCACTGATACTAATCATTATACCGCTCATTATTGATATTCTTATCGCTTTTGATATAATAAGATGGCTAGATTATTCTAACGATTTTAATTATAGTTCGCCGTTAATAGTTTGTATGTCGATAGGTTTCTTTCTTTTGGTAAAACAGTATAAAAAGCAAATACCAATAGTAGAAAACCTTTCTCGTCTGTGTTTTTGTATATATCTTATTCATCCATTGTTCATAAATATAATGTATAAGTTATTAAGATTTAATCCCAATTACTATCCCGTAGGTATTATTATGCCAATTTTAATGATAACAGTTACATCATTATCTTTAGTCTGTAGTTATATACTGTACAAAATTCATTTTTTAAGAAAATATGTTTTATGAGGCTACCTGTTGTCACCGTTTCAGTCATCGTTACCGTATACAATACCGCGCCCTATCTTGAGCGCTGCCTCGACTCTCTGCTTGCACAGAGCCTTGAGGATCTGGAGATCATCGTCATAGACGATGCATCTACCGATGGGAGCCGTGACATTGCCGAGCGGTATGCCGAAATTGATACGCGCATCCATTGTATTCCGCTTTCCGAGAACACCCCGGGTGGTACAGGGATTCCGTCGAATATCGGCATTCGCCAGGCCCGGGGCCGCTACGTGGGGTTTACCGACGGCGACGACTGGGTTGAGCCTGAGCTTTTTGAAACCCTCTACCGGGCGGCAGAGGAGAATGAGGCGGACTTTTCCCTTTGTGATTTCTATACCGCACCGGAGGGATGTGAGCCCATTGCCGCCTACGACCGTCATCACTGGAGCGGCCTTGCCCTGTCGGCTCCCATCGACCTTGATGAGGAGAGCCGCAGGGCACTTCTTCTCCTCTCGCCCGTCCCCTGGCGTAAGCTCTATCGTCGGAATTTTCTTCTCAGTCAGCAGCTCTTCTTCCCCGAAGGGGAGTTTTTTTTTGAGGACACCCCCTTTCACTTCTTTACCGTCCTGGCTGCCCGCCGGGTTATCCTTATCGACAAGCCCCTTTACTACCATCGCCTCTTTCGGACAGGCCAATCCATGGAAGGGGGAGGTACCAAATTCCTCGCCTTCATCGCTCATTTCGGTTTTATGGCCGATTTCATCACTTCCCGTGGTCTCTGGGACCAACATGGGATAGACTTCATTATCATGATGCTGAATAATGCCTACTGGGTCTGGGACCGGCTTGGCCGCAAGGAACGAAAGGCCTTTTTCCTCGATTGTAACCGCCTGCTGCATGCCCATCCCTCTGAGAAAAAGCGCCGGAAACGATTCCTCCGAAGAGACCAAAGGATTGCATTTTACATTGTTTACAAAAATATGATAAAAGTGTTTAGTATCTATATTACCCTTCGCAAGAAAGGGGTGGATGTATATAAAAAAATCATGGGTTAGGGGTAGGTATGCGAACGCTATTTCTCGTTGTGATTCTTCTGTGCTTCGCCTTCTTTCCTCTTGCTGCGGACGATGATCATAACGGTGTAAACATTGATGACCTTTTCGAGCTGCCTGCGGAAAGCGAAGAGCAGGATACCACAGAGCAGGAAGCCCAAGCGCCTCCTGAGGCTGCGGAAAGCAATGATGTGCTGAGTACTCTTCTCGATGACGATCGCTTTTTCTTTAAGGGCCAGTACAACTTTTCCTTTGGTTATTCGCCCGAACTTGCGTTCGATGATTTTAGCGACCTGGTTATCTACGACGCCGGTGCCACCGTCTCCCTCGATACCAGAATAAACTCCCGTTTTCGCGTCTTCCAATCCTACAGGATCGAACATCCGGATTACCTGTTTGATATTCCCGAGCTCTTCGGCGATTACACCCTTGGAAATCTTCTTTTCATGCGTTTCGGTATCCAAAAGATCTCCTGGGGAATTTCCTCCATCTTTCCCTTTACCAACCTTCCTGCCCGCCTCTCTGATGATTTCAACGACAGCCGGGACGATTTCTCCGAACGCTCCTTTAGTCTGAAAGTCGACTACCCCCTGGGAACCGGCGGCGTGGAACTTCTTGCCCTGACACGAAATGGCTTCCTCGACGACCCGGAGCACCCTCAAACATCTGAGGTCGGTTTTGGAGGGAAGATCAACATCGCAAACAGGCTTTTTGACCTCACAGTGGGTGATTTTTACCATGGTGAAATGCATAACCGCGCCTTCTACTCGCTGAAAACCACCCTCTTTGATCGGATAGAGCTCTACCAGGAGGGGCTGTGGGCCCATGCCACGGATGGCGAAAAGACGACGGCTCTCATCGCCGGGAAGGAGAAGATCGACAACGTCGACGACCTTTCCGCCAATATCGGCTTGTATATCGATTTTTTCGACGAACGTCTCCAGCTCCAGGGGGAATACTTTTTCAACGGGGAGGAGAGTGAGCTGGAGCTTGTCGATGTTACCTATCCCCTCTATTACGGCCACAATTATGCCCTCAACCTCGGGTTTAAGGCCTCGCCTTCGACAAGTTTGTTCCTCCAGGGGCGGTACAACCAATATACCGATTCCATGCTGCTTATCCCCGGGGCTCGCATAAAGCTTTACCCTGAGCTACAATGCTACGTTGCCGCTCCTCTGGTCTTCGGGCCAAAGACGGGTGGATATTATGTTGATAATCCCGATGCGAACGACCGGCGGGCTTTTCTCGTGCTTGCCGTCCGACTTTCCGGGACGGTCAAAAGGAACTGGTAATGGAAGATGATCTGGTGTCGATTATCACCCCCCTCTACAATGCGGAGGAATTCATTGCGGCAACGGCGCGGTCTGTCCTTGCCCAAAGCTACGAAGCATATGAATGGATCGTGGTGGATGATGGGTCCGGGGACGACTCTGTTGCTAGCTTGCAGAAGGCCGTCGGTGATAACGAAAAGGTGAAGATCATCAAACTTCCTGCCAACAAAGGGCCCATCGCGGCCCGCAATGCTGGTTTTGAGGCTGCCAGAGGCCGTTTTATCGCCTTCATCGATGCGGACGATCTATGGCTTCCCGAAAAGCTGGAGCTTCAGGTCGCCGCCATGAAAAGAAGCGGGGCGCCTTTGTCCTGCACCGGATATAAGAAGATTACCCGGGAAGGCTCCCTTACCACCGGTATCACCATTCCGATTCCCGAATACGGCTCTTATCGACGGCTGCTGCATTCCGATCACATTTGTGCCTCTTCTGCCATGTTCGATCGTTCCATTACCGGCGATATCAGGCAGTCCCACCAGGCACCGGTGGGGCGGGACGACTACCACTTTTTTCTGAGCATTGTGAAAGCCCACGGTTTTGTCTACGGCCTGAAGCGTGATCTGGTTCGTTTTCGGGTCTTTTCGGAATCTCTTACCGGGAACAAGTGGAAATCGGCGGGGCTTCAGTGGCAGCTCTATCGAAGGACCTACGGTTTTTCGATTTTCTCCTCGATGGAAAAATTCTGTGTTTATGCAGTAAAAGGATTTGCCAAGTACCTGTTATGATCACACTCGACGCTATTACCAAAGGCTATCAGCGGGGCAGTTCAGAAGTGGCGGCTCTCAGAGGAATTTCGATCAAGATCAAGAAGGGTGATTTTGTCGCCGTCGCCGGCCCCTCGGGATCGGGGAAGACCACCATGATGAATATCATCGGTCTTCTCGACCGACCTTCCTCCGGACGGCTCATGATCGAAGGTGTCCCGATGGATGATCTTTCCCGCCGTGAGCGTACCCGATTCCGGCGGGAGCATCTCGGCTTCATCTTTCAATCCTTCAACCTCATATCGGTCCTATCGGTTTTTGAAAATGTCGAATTGCCTCTTATCATCGCCCGCTCTCCCCTTTCTTCTTCTCAGCGGCGGAAGAAGGTAAGCGAGGTAATTAGGAGGGTAGGGCTCGACGGCAGGGAGGACCATAAACCCGCAGAGCTCTCCGGCGGACAGCAGCAGCGGGTAGCCATTGCCAGGGCACTGGTGACGGTTCCCACCCTCGTCATTGCCGATGAACCCACGGCAAACCTTGATTCGGCAACCGGGGAGAGGATCCTTTCGCTTATGAAAGAGATCAACCGGAATAACGGTACCACCTTCCTCTTTTCCACCCACGATCCGGTGATCAGGGACATGGCCGATCATGTGATTCTTCTCCACGACGGCAATGTCGAACGAGAGATCCTTGGAAGCGAGCGATAGACGATGTTCTTCCTGGTCATCAAATTCTTCGTGAAAAACTGGAAGAAGAATATGCTTGCCGCCCTTCTTCTTACGATGTTGACCTTTCTTTTTTTCATCGGCAATACCATCCTCAAGGAATCGGCAGAGGGGTTGCGGAACAGCTATACCGAGAATTTTACCGGCGACCTTGCAGTTTTTCCGCAGAGCGAGGAGTCCCTGAGCATCTTCGGGGTCAATAATCCCGCAATCGGGGAATTTTTCTCCATTCCGGTGTTAAAAAACCGCCGGGAGATCCAGGATATGCTGGATGCTAATGATAAAATCGACGCTTACACCTTTCAGCTCACCGGTTTCGCCGCCATGGATATTGCCGGCCGCCGTTACCAGAGCCTTATTTTTGGCGTTGATCCGGCCTCCTATTTTTCCTTCTTCCCCGGGATCGAGGTGACCGAGGGCTCCACGCTTCGTTCTCAGGAAAAGGGGCTGCTTCTTTCCGAAAAGCAGGCACAGCAGATCAAACGGGAGACCGGGCGCAGCCCCTCACCTGGTGATATGGTGATGCTCAGCTCCCTTGGGGAGATGGGCTTTCGCATTCTTGAGCTTCCTTTATGCGGGATCTATCGCAACCGCGGTGATATCGAACTGCTGAACGAGGTGGTTATAGCCGATGCCGATACTGTCCGGGCCTTGAACTCCGTCATGGTTGCCGGTGACTTTACTCCCGCGGATGACGCGGTCTCCCTGCTTGATGCGAATACACAGCTTGATGATCTCTTTGCTTCGCAGTTTATCGATGAACCGGAAGCGGCAGGTGGGGATCTTGGGGAGCTCTCCATCGATGAGCTGCGGAAGCAACTATCTTCCCCCAGAGCGAAGCGGCAGGGGGAGGGAAGCTGGAATTTTATGCTTCTTCGTACCGCTGCCGGCACCTCGTCCAAGGCCATTGCCAGGCAACTTCGCCCCCAGCTGTCGGCTCTCGGGGCCGAGCCGGTGCTCTGGCATCAGGCGGCCGGCCCTGCCGCCATGTTGGTCCTGCTGCTCCAGGCTCTTTTTAACGGAGGCTACTTTCTGGTGATGATAGCCGGGATTATCGGCATTGCCAACATGTTTCTCGTGGCCGTGTTCAGGCGTACTTCGGATATCGGAACCCTGAGGGCCGTCGGTGCCGAGGATCGTGATATCCGCCTGCTTGTCTACGGCGAGAATGTCGCGGTGGCTCTGGCCTCCGGAACAATCGGGGTGTTTCTTGCCTCTCTGCTTTTTGGGATAGTCAACAGTCGGGCCCTATCTATTGAGAATTCTCTTGTTGTGGCGTTGCTCGGTCGTTCGACCTTTCACTTCGAACCACATCTTGATACCGCCCTGGTAAGCATCCTCCTCTCCGTAGCGTCCGGCCTTGTAGCCTCTCTCTTTCCCGTTCGTAAAGCCCTGCAAATCGAGCCCGTTGTGGCCATGAGGAGGGGCTAAGGTGAGATTCTTTCATGCCATCGCTCTTTCGGCCCGCTACCTTTTCGGCCATTTTCGTAAGTACCTCTTTCTCTTCATTGCCCTAAGCTTCGGTTTTGCCTTTATCACCGTCATTACCTCCCTCTCCGCAGGCATGCGCGATGCCGTTTTCCAGGCCGCTCAGCTGCACTACGGCGGCGATCTCTTTGTCCTTGGCTTCGATCGCTCCCCCGAAATAATGATCCACGTGAAAGATGGTAAGGCGGTGGATGAGGCAATTGCTATATCTCAGCTAAATCCCCAAGCCGTTCTTTACCGCACCAACTGCTTTGAGACAGCCGCCCTTTATTTCAATGGGAAAGCGGTTAGGCAGAAAAATGTCTTTGGTGTCGACTGGGATGCCGAAGCATCGCTTTTCGATGCGGTGGATATGAGCCGCGGTGAGGATGAGGAGGTCAATCTTGATGGTGGTGATACCATCATCATTTCCGCACCCGTTGCCAAGCTGCTTGGGGCAAAGATCGGTGATACGGTGCTGCTTCAGGTCGATACGTTGACCGGACAAAAAAACAGCGCCGATCTTCGAATCGCGGGCATTATCAGCGATGCCTCGCTTTTCGGCTATTACCGAAGCTTCATGGACCGGCGGGCCCTTAACGCGCTTTTGGGAATGGATTCTGACGAATACTCCTCCGCCGGTCTCCTTTTTTCCGATTTGAAGGGGATTGATGAGAAGGCCGCACGGCTGCATAACTCCATCTCAAGCCTGTTGCAGTCGGCCCCCTACATGGCGGACCGGGATGATTTTTCCTATCAGCTGAGCCGGAGCTGGGATGGGGTTCGCTATTTTGTCCTATCCCTGCCGGTCTATGTCTCCCAGGTGACAGAGCTGCTGTTTGCTCTGCAGGGCGGCTCGTACATCCTCTTTGCCATGATGCTCCTGATCGTGTTTACCAGCAGCGTGCTTACCTATCGCCTTATCTTACATGAACGGCGAATGGAGTTTGCAACCATGCAGGCGATGGGCTTAGGGGAGGGGAGTCTCTTTGCCGTTCTTTTCTTCGAAGGGGCCATTCTTACCCTATTAAGTACCCTCTGCGGCTTCCTCTTTTCTCATGTCATACTGTTCATTCTTTCCCGTTTTTCCTATGATGCCATACCCGGCTTTGAGATCTTTTTGCGAAACGGCAGGCTCAGCGCCGAATTCTCTCCTGCCACCATTGCTGCCAATGTCGGGATTGTGCTTTCCGCCGTGGTGCTTGCCCTGTTGGGACCGGCGCTGAAGAGTCTTCGGGCCGATCTTGCCCAAGTCCTTGCCGGAGGTGAATGATGCGCAGATATATGTTTCTTTTGATTTTTACTATGGCGGCCGTCTCCGCTGCCTTCCCCCTCTTTGCCGTCGATTATCAAGCCTTGCTGAAAAAGGCCGATTCCCTCGTATCCTTTCCCGAGAGTGATTTTTCGGCCCGATATACCATCGTTCGTGATGTTCCTGGTGAGGGGCGCGATACCACCGAATGCGTTATCTTCAGGCGTGACGCGGAGGAGAAATATGTGATCCTGATCTCCGAGCCTGAGATCAACCGGGGCCAGGGCTATCTGAAACAGGGGGATACCCTCTGGTTCTATGATCCCGACAGCCGCAAATTCAACTCGACCAGTTCGAAAAGCCGCTTTCAAAACAGCAATGCCCGGAATTCCGATTTTACCCGTTCGACCCTTGCCGAAGATTACCGTGCCCTTCGCGGAGAGCGGACCAAGCTTGGGCGCTTCGATTGCTGGCTCTTGCGCCTGGAGGCTACCAACGATCAGGTAACCTATCCCATCATGAACATATGGATCAGCGACGACGGGCTTGTGCGCAAAACCGAGGATTACAGCCTATCGGGTACGCTGCTTCGAACTACCGCCATTCCCTCCTACCAAAGCCTCGGAACAAAACACATCCCCGGCTACATGCTTATCGTCGAGAATCTCGAGGGGGCGATGGTAAACGGCTCCTTTGTCAATGAGAAAACACAGATTACTATTACCCAGCCGACACTCAAAGAGCAGCCCAATTCCATTTATTCGAAGAATTTTCTCGAGCGCATGTCGCGTGAATGATGGGTGCTGATCAGGAGGACATTCTGAACTTCGTGTGCCTTTGACGATTTACCTTGCGGAATTTCAGGCCCCGGGGTGGACGGGGTTTTTTTGTGATGATTTTATATCACTATGATATATTCATGGGTCCTTTTAGTAGTGTCCCGAATATTGGTGGTAATGTGTCGTTTCCCCTGGAAAAAATCTTGCTTTTCCCCTCCTGCCTGTAATAAACGCTGAGAAAAAGAGTTAAGCTCCTTATACCACCAATATTCCTAACACTATATGCGCTTTCCAGCTAACAGGAAAAACATAGATGGTTAATTTTTGTCTAACAATTTTACTATAATATTGTTTATATGGTATATTAATTGTGTTCTTGGTGTAATATGAATTAATAATTTTACCGAGGTGGCGATGGGTACCGATTGGTTGGAACGACTGCAGGCCGGGGAAAGCGAGCTTTCCCGAACAGAACGGGATCTTGTTTCGTACATCAATAATCATCCCGAATTTGCTGTCTCACTTACCCAGTTGAAGCTTGCCGAGGCTGCCGGAGTAAGCAAGCCGGTAGTTATCAGCTGTTTTCGTAAGCTCGGCTTCGTTGATTATCGAAGCTTTCAGAATTCGATCGAACAATTCTTTTCTACGCAGATAGACGCCCTTCGTGCCTCTGAGCGTATGCAGGATCGGGTTCATTCCGTGGAAGAGCTTATCCATGAGGCCGCAGCGGTGGACATCCGCTCCCTTCAGCGGCTTGAGCGTTCGATCTCAGCGCAAACCCTCAACGACCTTGCCTCCCGTTGTTTTTCCGCCAGGACCCTCTATCTTTTCGGCGAGGGTACGGGCTACTATCCGGCTCACTACCTTGCTCAGCGCCTTCGGCGCTACGGGCGACAGGCCCTCATGGTGACCCAGGATCCGAGCCACCGCCCTGATCTCCTTCATCCGATGGGAAGTGACGACGTCCTTTTCCTTTTTCACTATAGCGACAACGATGCATGGCTGTGGCCGCTCCTCGATCTGGCACGTAAGCGATCGGTCTGGACCCTTCTGGTTTCGGCGACGATTCATCCCGACTATGTGGCCGGTGCTTCCTGCTTTCTTCACGTGCCCCGGGGTGAGTTCCAGTTCAAAAACAGCATTGCGGTACCCATGCATTTTGCCAACTTAGTCTTACTTGCCTGTGAACTGATCTATCGGAACGAGGTAAAGGAGCAACTTACGGCATTGGAATCGACCCGAGGAGCCTGGAATCGGGCATCGGGAAAAAACATTCGTAAACAAGGAGGAAAAGATGCCTAAAAAGGTATTATTGCTCTCGCTAATCGCTGTTTTGGTAACGGTGAATGGATTTGCCGGAGGGCAGAAGGAGACTTCACAGGGGCCTGTGACGATCCAGATAGCCTACCCTGTGGCGGTGGATGCCCCGGTAACGGAGATCCTCGACGGCTATGCCAGGGATTTTATGGCGAGCCACCCCGGGGTAACGATCGAGCCCGTCTACGCAGGTGGATACACCGACATAAAGACCTCTATCCAAACCGCCATCGATGGCGGAGGTCAGGCTCCTGCCTTGGCGGTCATGCTTGCCACCGACCTTTTTGACTTGGTTAACGCCCAGTATGTGGAACCCTTGAGCGACTACGTGGATGAGATGAAGGATGGTAAGACCTACCTGAACGATTTCCTCCCGGTTTTTCTTGATAACTCCTATTATCAGGGTAAGCTCTGGAGCCTTCCCTTTCAGCGGAGCGCTGTGGTGATGTACTACAACGCCGATCTGCTCGAAAAAGAGGGGATCACCCCACCTGACAGCTGGGATGCCCTTGCTTCGACCGCAGAGGCCCTGACTCTGAAGGATGGGGATGCTGTAAAACGCTGGGGCATCGAATGGCCTTCGGGATGGCCCTATTGGGTTTTTCAGCCCCTGGCGATTGGGGCCGGACAGAATATTATCGGCGAGAGCGATACCGAGGTCTACTTCGATAATCCTTCGGTAATCGATGCGGTGAAGTACTACAACAGTCTCTCTGCCACGTATCACGCAATGCCCGCTGGGGTGCAGTCCTCATGGGGAAATGTGGTGCCCAATTTTGTTTCGGGCAATACGGCGATGATCGTCCATAGTTCCGGCAGCCTTTCTAAGATCCTTTCCCAGGCCGATTTTACGGTTGGTGTCTGCGGTGTTCCGGGGAAAGAAAAAGGTACCTTTGCCAGCGTTCCCGGAGGCGGCAACATCTACATGGTCTCCGGCTTAAGCGATGCGCAGAAAAAGGCCGCCTTTGAGTTTGCCGTCTTTATGACCGACCCTTCCCGTGCCGCTCAGTTTTCCATTCAGACCGGCTATATCGCCACGCGAAAGCGTGCCTATGATCAGGACGTCATGAAGGAGTACATCAAAGAGCATCCCCAGGCATTGGAGACCCGAAAGGCCCTGGATAATGCAGGCAAAGAGCTTTCGCTGCAAAACCTGAACCAGGTCCGTACGATCTTCCACACCTATATCCAGGCCGCCTTTAACGGTGACATGACGGCTGAGGCTGCAATGGCTCAGGCCCAAAAGGAAGCCGATGAGGCTCTCAAGGATTTTAGATAACAATAACAGCCAACACCATTCCCGCTTACCGGCACCCGATCCCTTCGGTGCTGGTGGCGGGAGCGGTTCGGAGTGCCCATGATTCGAAAATCACACCCTCTCCTTCCCTATCTTTTGATTCTGCCTACGCTGGTTTTTGTTCTTATCTTCACCGTTTATCCCAGCATCTCAAGTATCGTCGGCAGCTTGTATCAGCATCGTCTCAACATTCCAAAGTATCGGGACCCTCAGTTCTTCGGCTTGGGGAATTACCGGGATCTCTTTGAAAGCCAGCAGTTTCGGCTCATTATGTCCAATACGGTGCGTTACGTGGTGGTTCTTGTTCCCGCCATGGTTGTGGCCTCGCTTTTTCTCGCCCTCTGGTTACGAAAAAAGCGTTTTGCCAGGCTCAGGGTTGCGATTTTTCATCCCACCATCCTTCCCATGGTATCTGCCGCAACGATCTGGCTTTTCTTTTTTACCCCCGACTATGGTCTCTTTAACTCGTTTCTTCGCCTTTTCGGCTATTCGGGACCGGAAAACTGGATTGGAAACCCCGACATGGCCCTGTGGGCGATGGTTATCGTTGCGTTCTGGAAGGATACGGGATTTTATATGATCTTTTATCTTGCCGGGGTGCAAAATCTACCGAAGGATGTTTATGAAGCCCTGGAAATTGAAGGGGCAGGGCCTGTGACCACCTTTTTCCGCTTTACCCTGCCGCTGCTGCGAAGGACCACCCTTTTTGTCACCACCGTGGCCGTTATCGGTGCCTTTCGAACCGTGGACCATGTCTTCGTGATGACCCAGGGAGGCCCCAGCGAGCGGAGTTCCCTTTTGCTCTACCACCTTTGGCAGGTGCGCTTTGAGAGCCTGAATGTGGGGCAGGCTTCGGCCATTACGGTCATTCTGATTCTCGTTCTTTTGCTGTTCACCATTGCGAATTTCATCTTCAGCGAAGGGAGGTCGAAGGATGTCTGATATCCATGCTGTTAGTTCCGGCTCGAAAAAACAGCCCCGGGTTAGCGCACGTGTACTGCGCTGGATTGCGGCCGCCCTTGGCCTCTGCCTTGCCCTTCTGTGGTCCATGCCCCTTATCTGGGCGCTGATCGCAAGCCTTCGGCCTGCTGCCGAGCCCTTTGCCCGTGGACAGATCTGGTTTGGTTCGGCTTTGAGCCTTGGAAACTACCTGCGGGCCTTTTCTCTGGCTCCCTTTGCCCTCTATTTCCGTAATACCCTGATCCTGGTTGTCATGGTCCTTGCTGTCCAGTTGGTAACCAGCAGCCTGGCTGCCTTTGCCTTCTCCTTTTATCGCTTTCGTGGAGAGCGTATCTTGTTTACCCTTATCCTGACGCAGATGATGATTCCCACCGTTGCGCTGCTGGTACCGAATTTCCAGACCATCCGGGTCCTTGGCCTGTATGACCACATCGCGGCAATGGCTGTTCCCTTTTGGGGAAGCGCCTTTGGTGTCTTTCTCCTGCGTCAAAGCTTTCTCGGTATCCCCAGAGACTATGGCGACGCCGCGCTGGTCGACGGTTGCAGCTGGTCCCGTATCCTTTGGCATATCTATCTGCCCATGGCCTCTCCTTCGGTGATAGCCTTTTCGATTTCTTCGATAAACTGGCACTGGAACAGTCTGCTTTGGCCCCTTATCATCACCCGCAGTGATGCCTCACGGCCGCTGACGGTGGGGCTTGCCCGTTTTACGCAGCTTGGAGAGATCGGAGCTCAGTGGGGATTGATGTCTGCGGCGACACTGATTGTGGCTTTGCCCCTTGTGGTTCTTTTCCTTATCTTCCAAAAGCGGTTTATGGAAGGCTATATGAGTTCGGGGTTGAAATGAAAAAAGCTACGGAAACCGTGTGCTGGCAATGGGCCGACCCCAAGCACTTTGAGGCACATCAAGATGATTTTATTCGACCGGTAGGGGAGATATTGGAGGAGCTGCATGGCTTTCTGCCTCCCTTTCAGGCTGCATCGAAGAGCGACAAGCCCATTGTTTTGGAGTGTGAATTGGAAGAGCCTGTCGGGCGAAGCGGCCTGAAAGTAGTTCGCCCCGAAGCGGACAAGAAGGACGAATCCTTTTGGGCCTTTCGACGGGGGAGGGCTATCCCCTCTCATCTCATCTTTGCCGAAAAGGAGCTTACACGCTGGGTGTGTCTGTGGGGCTGGAGAAAAAAAGATGGCTTCGTTATTCATACGATCTATCCGGGACGCAGTGCTCCACGGGAGATCCATGATCCCGCCATCACCCTCGATCAGTTATCATCTGCCATAGAATTTTGGCGTTGCCATGCAATAGTAGTAACAGACAAGGGGGAGTTCAGCCTTGAGCCGGAAGCCTGAACCCACAGCAGACAATCATATTCCGGCAATAAGCCTTCAATGGATTGAGACGTATCTGGGCCTGCATCTGCAGGAAGGTGTTGCCCTCTTTGATATCGATGGTACGGTGATGGATACCATCCCCCGCAATTACCAAATTCTTAAGGAGGCAGTCTCGATTATTCCCCGCTTACGGCCGATAGTTGATACAATCGGGCCGGAGGCGTGCGGCTGGAATGTCTTTACCCCCCTTTCCGGTCGCATCCAGCTTACCGATGCGGAATCCCGGGAGCTTCGCCGATTCTGGCGGCAGCGTTTTTTCACCGATTCCTACCTTTCCTATGATAGGCCTTATGCCGGTGTAAGGGAATTTTTGCAGGCGATTAGGAAACGGGGCCTGCCAATTGTCTATCTTACCGGCAGGGACAAGAAGAATATGAGTGCCGGAACCATCGCTTCGTTTCAGACCCACAATATCCCCGTCGATGAACATACCCGCTTCCTTTTTAAGCCGGATGCAGCCATACCCGATCTCTCTTTCAAACAGGATGCCTGTCGCCGCCTTGCCGAAAACGAGCACGTAGTTTTTGCTGTTGAAAACGAACCGGCCAATGCCAATATGATGGTGGAATACTTCCCCAGTGCGTTGGTGATGTTGGTCGAGACCATTACCAGCCCAAATCCGGCAGAGCCCGATCCCTCTATTATCCGGTTTTCCTCTTACCAGTGATCGTATTCGTGCCAACTATTATCCTATGTTAATGATTTTATGGTTAGGTTTCTGTACGTTCTATCTAAACAATGTCTACAAGGGGCACATTGAATATGATCGAACAGAAACAGATCCTAAGAAAAGGTACGCAAAGAGAATATTTCCTGGATTGGATCAAAGTGAGTGTCGTTTTGTTATTGGTGCCATACCATACCGCGGTAAGCTTTTCCCACATCGGGCATGCCTATATCTATATCGAACCTAAGATAGACTCGTGGTTCTATATTCTGATGTCCGATTTCCTCAACCTTTGGTTTATGAGAATACTTTTCTTCATTTCCGGAATCTCGGTATATCTGGGGCTAAGAAAGAGAACTCCGAAGGAGTTTATTGTCGAACGGTTCAAGCGGCTGATTTTACCGATTATTTTTCTGGTTTTGACCATTGGCCCTCTTTCCGGGTATGTCCTTGCCACCACCAGGTACGGGTTTACCGGTTCTTTCTTTGCGTTTTATCCCCAATTCTTTCTGAAATTGCACCAGTATCTCTTTTGGGCACAACTCTGGTATTGCGGCTACCTTTTTGTATTCTCTCTTATCGGCCTCCCGCTCTGTGTCTTTCTGAAGGAAAGGATAGGCATAGTTGAAAAGATCAACGGATTTCTTGCAAAAAAATATAATATTCTGCTTCCGGGAGTCGTGATTGTCATATTCGAGATGAGCCTGCGACCCTTTTTCCCCGGTTATCAATCGCTTATTGGTGATTGGGCCAACGAGGCAGTGTATGTTTCTCTTTTTATCTTTGGCTACATCATGGGACAGTCGAAGGATATTTTTCACGTTATGGCCCGGCATAGCAAACTGTACGGAACCATAGGAGCGATATCAAGCCTTGTATATCTCTACGTAAAGCGATTTTGTTCTTTTATTCCCGAGGGCTACGGCAAAGAGGTGCTTGTTGCTATGCTCTGGGGGATAGCCGCTTATGCATTAATTCTTTTTATTCTGGGATTCGCAAAAACCCATTTCTACAAGAATAGCCCCCTTTTAGCATACCTTTCCAACAGTTCTTTCGCCTTGTATGTGTTTCACTATGCTATTATTACGTTTATCAACTTCTTTCTGTTAAAGAGCAACATGAATCACTACCTTGTGTGGGGCCTGACAACCATCAGTACCTATCTTGTGTTTACGCTTCTTTTTGAGTGTGTTCTTAAACGAAGTAGCTTTTTTTGTTATATTTGTTCCATACGGAAATAGGAACATCGATATCGAGGGTACTTAAATGACTGCAGATATAAAGGCCTTTCTTCTTGAAAAATTGGGGAAATATGCAGATATCCCTGATGAAGAGATGGATATGATTATAGCGAAGCTGCGGTCGAAGTATATTGCTAAACATGATTTTTTCCTGCAGGCGGGGGACAGTACAAGTAGCCTTGCATTCATCTACTCAGGTTTTTTCAGAGTCTACTGTATCGATAGTTCGGGAAATGAAAAAACCTTATCGTTTCGAAGAAACGGGCAGTTCCTTTCCGGATATTCCCCATTTCTTGAAAAGAAAGAAATTTGGTATTCCATTCAGGCCTTGGAAGATGCCGAGATCGGTTATATCAATTTTGCTGATTATAAGAAGTTGGAAGGCGGGCATCCCTGCTGGAATGAATTGATAAAGAATTATGTTACGAAATTGTTTATAGAAAAAGAGCAGAGGGAACGATCTTTGCTGCTCGATGATGCGACAACACGGTACCTCCGTTTTCTGCAAGATTATCCCGGTTATGAAGAAAGGATTCCCCAATACCATATCGCCTCATATTTGGGGATAACTGCGGTTTCACTGAGCAGGATACGGGCGGCAATAAAGAAATCTGGGCCCCCCGCACTTGAGTGACGGATTATCTGCCCGGAGTCGAGCCGATAAGCAGCCGAATTCATCATTAGGTACATTTTAGATTGTAATATATAGTAAAATATGTTACAGTAATATATATTACTATATAAGAGTTTGGAATGAAATTCTATGCACGAGAACGCGAATTAGAAATACTCGAAACACAATATAAACAAGTTCGAAATACATCGATAATGACAGTGATAACGGGGAGAAGAAGAATAGGGAAAACATCGCTGTCAAAACTTTATTCAAAAGGAAAAAAAACTCTATATTTGTTTGTTTCAAAAAAAGATGAGGTACTTCTGTGTGAGGAGTTTACTCAGGCAATAAAAGAAAAGTTCGATATCCCTATATACGGAAACGTTCGTAGGTTTAAAGATGTATTCAAGATAATAATGGATATCGGTCAGAACGAGAAAATTATTGTAATATTAGATGAATTTCAGGAGTTTTTCCAAATAAACCGATCAGTATATTCAGACGTACAGAACGTATGGGATCAATATAAGAATACATCAAATATACACCTCATCTGTATAGGATCAGTTTATTCATTAATGACTAAAATATTTAAGGACAGTAAAGAACCTCTATTTGGAAGGGCAGATAGAGTAATGTATCTAAAACCATTCCCTCCACATGTAATAAAAGAAATATTGGAAGATGAGAATAGATATAGTAATGAGAATTTATTCATAAACTACCTACTTACAGGCGGGGTTCCTCGCTATCAGGAAATATTATTAGCAAATAAGAAATTTAGTGAAGAAGAAATATTGAGATTTTATTTTAAAGTAGATTCACCATTCATAGAGGAAGGGCGAACGATTCTAATAGAAGAATTTGGGAAAGAATATGGAACCTATTTTTCTATTTTAGAGCTTCTATCAGAAGGACGAACTTCACGAAGTGAAATTGGATCAATATTAGAAAAGGACATTGGAGGGTATTTAGAGAAATTAGTAACTGATTATAATATCGTTGGAAAGATAAAGCCTATAGGAGCAAAACCAACGGGAAGAATCCAGAAGTATTGTATAAGTGATAATTTTTTGAAATTCTGGTTTCGATATGTATATAAATATAGAACGGCCATTGAGAATAATAATTATGAATATATAAGAAATAAATTGAAAGAAACTCTGAAAAGTTATAGTGGCCCTATACTTGAAAAACTTTATCAGGAAATCTATCGAAACTCTGGGAAATATATGGAGATAGGAAATTACTGGGAAAAAGGGAATCAGAATGAAATCGATATAGTCTGTATTGATGAATTGAATAAAAGAATAAAGATAGCAGAAGTAAAGCTGAATAAAGATAAGATTAACATAACCGAGTTAAAGGAAAAGTCACAGAATTTGATTAAGAACTATAAAGAATATGAAAAAGAATATATTGGACTGGGCTTGCAGGATATAGATCATGTAGTGAAAAATGAAGGTTTATAACCGGTATAGCATCGTGACCGAACCCGAGACCGGCGTTAGTACCTTAGTACCGGCCTCGGGTTATGATCGGCTGCAACTACTTTTTTGTCACCACCGTAAGATTGTATGAAATCACATCGTTGATGGTTTTTGTTCCCTTGGTTCCAGGAAAATTGATGAGGGTGAAGCATGTCGCTTTGGGAAGGATCTCCTGCAGCGGCTTTGCAATGGGGTTATGAATGTTGTCCAGAATAATGGTGGCATCGGAATCCTTGAACTGATTGATCTGGCCGAGGGTCAGGGGTTGGGGGCCGAAGCTGCCGACGACCTCAAGCCCAAGGGTTTGGGCAAAGGGCACCTGGTAGCGATGGACAAGGGCCTTCTGCCCGGCAAGACCGCTTTCCTTTGCTTTTTGTGCCGCCTGTTCGTACAAGGCTTGTAATGCTTCAAGGTTTTCCTTTGCTTTCTCTATGGTTCCCATGCGTCTGGCAATGGTCATGACCGACTGTTCCATGGTCTCCCAATCGTACTGGGTGACGATTTGGATTCCCTTTGAGCTGTCGCCCGAAAGGGTTTTGTTGATTTCGTCCATCATTACCTCATATCCTGCATACACAAAATAGTCGGCCTTGGCCACTTTCGGAATATCGGAAGGCATGAGCTCGTATTCTGCAGGGTGGGTCATCTCCGCTGGAGCGAGGAAGGTGACTGAGTCGGCGCCGGCTGCCATGGCAAAGGCGGCGGTCCAGCTGGTGGAGGCAACGACATTTTGTGCCGCAAGTGAGAAGGGCATCAGGACGACAAAACAGATCAATAAAAACTTACGCATAACATCTCCTTTTTATTAGATTAATCCCCATAACGATGGAGGCTAAAACGGCAATGGTTCCACTCACCGGCCAGTTCAGAAGCAATGCGACGAAGAAACCGGTAAGGCTGAGGCCAGCTCCCAGAAAGGAGGCCCGGAGAAAGACCGATTTCATGCTGGAGGCCTGGGAGGATGCAATGATGGCCGGAAGCAGAATAAGTGCGTCCATGAGAAAGGCGCCCATAAGCTTCATGGCGGCCGCAACCGCAAGGGCCGTCAGCCCGACAATGAAATAGGTGTGCGCACTTTCATTGACCCCGGAGGTAAAGGCGATGTCCGGGTCGAAGAAGACCGCCCGGATCTGGCGGACATAGCGGGCCTGATAAACGATCACGACCAGGCCCAAAAGCCCGACCGAGATAAAATCATCCCAGCCGACGGTAAAGGGGCTACCCCAGAGCAGGTTCATGGTATCCTTCGCCGGGACATGGAAGGCGTACATAAGGATACTGGCAAGGCCGATACTCAGGATCATGAGAAAGAGGTTGACCCTGCCCATCTCCATGCCGCCGCTTCGGGAGAGCCATACGAGCAGAAATACCAGCAGGACGTTTACCGCCGTTGTTACGCCGACGGGTGAAAGGTCTGCGGCCAGGGCGATGGCGCCTCCGAGCATAAGTGAATGCATCATCATGAAACGGATCGAGAGCAGGTTCATGCGGACGATGTAGACGCCTGTGACGGGAAAGAGGAAGCCGCCAGCCACCAATAGCAAAAGCCCCTTCCAGACAGGGGGAAGTTGCAGGAGTTCTAACATAGTTGTCCCCCCTCCAGAGACCTCTCGGGCCAGCCAAGGGCAGTGGTCCAGTCGGCATCATGGGAGACGAGGAGAATGGTGGGAATAACGGTTCTGCTCATCTCTTCGAGAAGCTCCTTCAGGACCGCTCTTCCCTCCTTGTCCAGGTAGGATGATGGTTCGTCCAGGAGGATGAGCCTGGCATCCTGACAGAGGCAGCGGGCCAGGTTGACCCGTTGCTTTTCTCCGCCGGAGAGCTCGTGGAAGGGGCGATCGAGGAGGGGAAAGGCGCCGGTCCTTCGGGCCGCAATCTCGATCTTCGCTGCGGCCTCCTCTTTTTTTGCCGCCTTGCCTGAGAGGCCTATCTCGATAACCTCCCTGGCCGAGATCGGGAAGTCGTTCGTGACCTGTCCCTGGTGCACATAACCGCACATCCAGCGGTGCTTGTTCCAGTCGGGGCTTTGGATTGATTCGCCGTTAAGACGAATGCTTCCGGTAGCGATCGGCTGCAGCCCCAAAAGGCTTCGTAAAAGGGTGGTCTTCCCCGATCCGTTGCTGCCGCGGATGATGAGGGTTTCTCCTGCATCCATGTGGAGCGATAGCCCATTCAGCACCTTATGGCGTCCATAGCCGACATGGAGTTCTTCGATATCCACGGGGATGCCCCCGGTAAGGCCCGCCCGCTTTTTCAAAAAGATGTAGATCTCCTCCGGAGTCATCGTGCCCGATAGCATCTCTTCGGTCTTACAGCTGATTTTGTCGACAAGCTGGTCCCAGCCCGGGGTGATTCCATGCTGCCTGAAATAATCGAGGCCCAGCCGGCTCAGGATGTGGATATGGACATCCCTCACGCCGAGATGCAGCATCATGCCCGCAGCGGCTATGCCCCCGATGGAATCCTCGACACACAGATCCGAGGGGGAGATATTGCTATGCAGGCATGCCTCTTCCAATTCAAACAGGGGATAGAGCCAGCGACCGTTGCTGGTAAAGAAGAGCGTTCCGTTTCTTTTCGCAACCAGGGATGGGTTCATTCGCTTTTCCTTTCGTTTTCTCTGGCAGAGATGATCAGTTCGGGTCGATATTCAAAATGCATATTATCCCAAACAGGCCACTTTCCTCCCCAGATAAAGCCTTCTTCTTCGAAGGCCGAAAGAACCGAATCGGGAGGCATCCACCGTTTATCCAGCGGCACAAGCATCCATGTC
Organism: Sediminispirochaeta smaragdinae DSM 11293; assembly: GCF_000143985.1. Taxonomy (GTDB): domain Bacteria; phylum Spirochaetota; class Spirochaetia; order DSM-16054; family Sediminispirochaetaceae; genus Sediminispirochaeta; species Sediminispirochaeta smaragdinae. The sequence continues at coordinate 758,598 of NC_014364.1, forward strand.
TCGTTCCCGCTGTTTTTTTCCCAAAGCCAGTATATGACTTTGCCCTCCCCATGAGAAGGCAGCATGTCCAGTGCCAGCCCCATGCTGTGAAAGGAGCGCCCTGCGGTATCGCGGACCTCTCGCCACGCGTAACCGTGCATGCTCGCAATGCTCTCCGTGAACTCCTTTACCGCGCTGTCGTTTCGGGCAAGCTGCAAGATTTTGGTCTCGACCCGCTTGAGCGGACCGGTGATCTTCTCATGCACATTAATCTGTTTTCCCAGAAAGGTGAACTTTACGATATGGCTTTCGACCGAGCTGCGCGTTGCGCTATCGTAGATGGCATCGAAGAAGGCGGTGTTTGATACCGGCGCCCTGCTGCGCCGTTTCGTTGAACCGAAGGATTCGATGGCGGCTATCTGTTCGGGCGAAAGGGTTGCGGGATCCATGAGCTCTATACGGTACGGATAGATGAGAAGGCGGTAGCGTTCTTTCTCATCATACTGATCGGACCGTACATAGCGGCCGTCCGCCCAATAGAGTGAGGTGCTCTTCTCATTGGCCTCTATGGTGATCTTCCAGTCCTCCACCATAGTGTCGTAGGAGATGGAAAATACTATATCGGGATAGGCCCGCTTGAGGATCCTGAGTTCCGAGAAGACGGAACGCGGATCCACTTGTGTTCCTGTTTGTGCACGTGCCGCAATCACCCGGAAGAAAAAGATGATGCAGATAAGGAACACCGCTCTGTATGTTGTTGTAAATCTACTGCTTTTCATTGTCGAATGTACCGTATGATAGTGACACATTCTTCACTTTTCCCCAAGTCCCGTTTGGGGAAACATGGGGAAAGGCAGGCAAAACTCTATAGGCGCTATAGGCCGAGAAGCGGACGCAGATCCAGGCAGAGTTTCAGGCTTCGGGGAATATGAAAGGGGCCTTTCCAAAGGTTGCCCTTTGCACCCGAGGCGGGGACGCCGTCTCGGCTTAGGTAGCCGAACCACTCGGGATATTCCGGGTCGGGAAAGCTGCCGAAGAGATAATCGGCGACTTGCAGAAAGTAATCCGCGTAGTTCTCCTTCCCTGAGAGCGCGTAGGCAAGCAGCGATGCGTAAAGGGCCTCGGTATGGGGCCACCAGTATTTCATGGCAGCTTCGATGTGCGGGGAATCATGATCATAGAGGTCAAGAAAAGAAAAGAAACCGCCGTAGCGTGTATCCCAACCCCGTGCAAATGCCCAGTCGACTATCTGCATGGCCCGCTCGAGGTAGAAATGGTTCTTGGTGTAGCGGTACTCCTCCATGAGGAACCAGGCCGTTTCAAGGCTGTGACCTGGATTGATCTCCCGCCCCGCAGGTGTATCCACAATCTCCCCCTCGGGGTCGCTGAATTCGAGTACCACCTCTTCCGAAGGGTGGAAAAAGTAACGAAGGAATTCGTCGATTTGCTTTTCGATCCGTTTGGTTAATCCGATTTTCACTTCGGCGTTCGAACTTTGCGAACGCATCTGCTGGAAGAGGTTGATCATGATCATGGTCATGGAATGCGAACGCAGGGATACGACCCCCGGAAGGTATTTACTTTCGAGAAGCTCGGGATGCGCGAGATAATGATTAATCACTTCGATGAGCCGTTTGGCTTGTTCCACACTCTCTTTATCCCCTGCGGCACTTCCGTATGCATGAAGGCCGAGTGCTGTGAATACCTCACTGAACAGGTATCGCCGCTGCCTGAGCGGCTCTCCCGATCGACCGAGCAGATAGTAGCAGCGCCCGTTTGGGGCTATTGCGTGGTCGAGGATAAATCGGGCCCCTGTTTCCGCCAGGCCAAGATAATGACTACGCTCTTTTTCCGAACCGGCGCTGTTACTTAACCATGACAGAAGCCAGGTAAAGCGGCCCTGGACCCAAATCCCTTTTTCTTGGGAATTCAGGCTTCCGTTTCGATCAAATTGATGAAAAAATCCGCCGTGTTTCGTATCGGGGGCGTTTTGGAGCCAAAAAGGCAAAATATTATCATAGAGCTGTGTCGTGCAAGTTTCCAGGTAATTCCGTATGGCTTCTTTTGTATGTATCGTATTCATGAGTCATACCATACCATGAAATATATATTTTAACAATTGATAATATAAAATCACGTTATAAATATAATTTTTACATTTAATAATTGACTGAATTCTTATGAGGTGTATAATATCCATATAATAGCAAGGAGGTAGTGTCTATGAAAAAGAGTATGGGGCTTTTTGTAGCTCTTTTATTGGTAGCGGGACTGCTCTGGGCCGGTGGGCAATCGGAAGCTGGAGCGGAAGCAGGAAGAGAAAAGGTGACCTTCCTTTTCTGGCCGGGGCCGGAGAGCGAGGCAATGCAGAAGGTGCTCGATGCCTACAATGCAGATCAGGGAATAAAGGATAATGTGGAAGTCGAGATGCTCCTTTTTAGCAGGCAAGGATTTTATGATAAACTCCTTGCGGATATGGCCGCGGGTAGCACGGAGTTTGATCTGAACCTGGTGACCACCTATAGCCTTGGCCGCTATGCTCCCTATCTGGAACCGCTGGATTCCTATATTACCAGCGATCCCGGCAAGACGTTTATTCCCGCCACCCTTAATTCCCTGGCGTTGGATGGTAAGCAGTACGGTGTGCCGACCGATGTCAGCCTGCATTTCAATATCTATCGCAAGGATTTGATAGACAAACTGCTCACCGATGCTTCCTGGAAAAGTAGCTATACTGCCATAGCGCAGAAATATCTGGGAAAGAAACTTTCTCCGAAAGACCCGGCGCAGTGGGATTGGGACGATTATCTTGCCACCACTCTGTTTTTTACCAAGTCGATTAATCCCGAATCGCCAACGACCTTCGGTACGGTGTTGCAGCTGAAAAACTTGATTTTCAATATCATGATCTGGCAGAGCACCATGGTTTCAAATGGCGGCAACTGGATGGATGAGGCAGGGAACATCACCATTAATACTCCCGAGGCAAAACGTGGACTTGAGATGTATCAGATGATTATCGATAACAAAGCGACACCTCCAGGGAGCCTCAATTATGAGTTTCCCGAATCGAATGAGGCATTCAAGGCGGGCCAGGTTGCTTCCATGTTTCAGTGGAACGCCGCATATTCCACCCTTACAAATCCCGATGACTCTCCTTCGGTCTACGATAAAATCGGAATTGCTCCGCTTCCTGCCGGAAGCCTCGGCCATCGAACCCATGTTCACAGCCTGGGAATCGGCATGAATGCCGCAAGCCTTCACAAAGAGGCCGCTGGAAAATTCGTCGATTACCTCTTCAGCGATAAAGCGATGGAGATCTACGGCAGAGCAGGCGGCAGTCCTCCCGCTTCGATGGTTCTTGCAAGCCTTGCTGATATCAGGCCCGAATTCCCGACGGTCGCAGAATATCTGGAGAGATATGCCTATGTTGTGAACGGCGGGACAGCCGATTATGCCGTGCCCGTCTATGAGGTTATGGCAGAAGAGTTTTCCTCCGTCTGGTCCGGGGACCAGTCGATCGACACGGCCCTGGCGCATACCGAACAGCGAATGAAGGAATTGATACATAAATAATGTTGGAAAACGGGTGACGACAAAACGTCGCCCGTTTTTTATAATCTCGGAGTAGAAAGAGGGGGAGCATGACCAGTAGCATGACCCGGTACAGAAAATACCTTTTCATTGCGCCCCTGGCGCTGTTTTTGCTTATTACGCTTGGATATCCGCTTGTTACAAATATCATATACAGTTTCAGCGATGTCACCTTTCGGACCATACGATCGCCAAGGCTTATCGGCGTTCAACATTATAAAGAGGTGCTGACTTCTGCTGCTTTTTGGGGCAGTTTTTGGTTCAGTGCCAGATTTGCAATTGTAGCAACATTCTTTGAAGTCCTCCTCGGGCTGGGGCTTGCCATAGCACTTGCACCGTTGCTCGAGCGCTATAAGATTCTTCTGACCTTCATTATGCTGCCTTTGATGATAGCCCCGGTCCTGATGGGGATCATGTACCGGCTTCTTTTAAACGAATTTGTGGGGCCGATTTCACAAATCATGCAGATGTTCGGAATCTATGTCAGCTTGCTGAACCCTCCCTGGATCGTTGGAACCCTCGTGACGATCGAGATTCTTCAATGGACGCCTTTTGCCTTCCTGATTATTTTTTCGGGATTACAGTCCATCTCCGGGGATGTTATCGAGGCCGCCAGGATAGATGGTGCTTCCGAGTGGGGAGTCTTTTGGTATATCACAATCCCTGCTTTATTGCCGAATATCTCCATTGCGGCCTTTGTCAGGTTTGTCGATTCCTTCAGGGTCTTCGATCATATCTATGTGCTCACCGGAGGGGGACCAGGGCGGATGACTACCAGCCTGAGTATTTTTATCTATAAGTCGTTTTTTCAGCAGGAGCAGATAGGAACGGCCGTTGCTGCGGCCATGGTTCTTCTTATCGTATTTCTGATACCACTGATTTTCTCCATGAGACAGATTACAAGGAAATAGCGATGAAAAAAACATTACGCATTATCTGTTATGTTCTGGTGGTTTTTATCTGTAATCTGCCGCTCTTGGCGACGATCGCAACCTCTCTAAAAACGCCTGCCCAAATATCCGCTTCCCCTCCGCTCCTTTTTTTTAAGCCGACTCTTGCCAATTATGCCGAGGTCCTCACCTCGCCGTCACTTCATTTTGGGACATACCTGAGAAATAGTTTCGGTCTCGCACTTCTTGGTACACTGTTTTCAATCCTCCTGGCCCTTCCGGCGGCCTACGGGATGGTCCGCCATGGTGTCGGAAAGAAATTCCTTCTGCCCTTTGTAACCAACCTTCGGACCTTCCCCTTGATTATCTTTGCCATCCCCTTTTATTTTATGTTCCAGTCGGTCGGCCTTTTGGATACGGTTCTCGGTCTGGCGATTTTATCCTGTCTCATTAATCTCCCCCTTGCCCTGGTGGTGCTGCTGAGCTTTTTCCAGGATTTGCCCATCGAACTTGAAGAGGCTGCCTTCGTGGACGGCGCTAGCACATTTCAGACCATGCGGATGATCATCCTTCCGCTTGCGACAACCGTCCTTGCGTCGGTCTCGGTACTTAGCTTTATCTATGCCTGGAATGAGTTTTTATTTGGGCTTATACTCACAACAAAGGTAGCGACTCCCGTTACGGTTGGGGCGACGTTTTTTATTACTTCTTTTGGTATCCGCTGGGGACAGACCGCTGCGGCCATTACCTTGAGTATACTGCCTCCAATGTTTATCGGTGTTTTAAGTTTCCGCTATCTGACGAAAGCCCTCCTGTCGGGAGCCATTAAGGGATGAGAAAAGAGAGTTCGATGAAAAAAATGAACGACCTGTCGCTGCTGCGAAGGCAGCGGTCGTCGGAAATTCTGCGATTCATTCTTGCAAACGGCGCCATGACCCGATCCGAGATCGTGGCATGCACCGGCTACACCATGGCCTCGGTCATTAAATACACCCAGTTTCTTGTTGAATCGGGGGTTCTTATGCAGGAACCCGGTGGCAGCGGCCGAACTCTCTCCTTCCGCATTGCCACCGGCCTGGGAAATGTCGTCGCCATCGTCGTCGGCAGGACGATTCAGGCTATTTTGGTAAATCCCCATGGGGTGGAATTGTGCTCTTCCGACAAGATTCCTTTTGAATCGGATATCTCTCCCGAGGCCTTTCTGGCCGTTATCGATCAGGTGATCGGTCAGGTTAAACAGCGGCATGCGTCGTCGAAAGGGGGAGATATGCGGGCCATTGCCATCGGCTTGGCAATCGGCGGCTATATCAATCCCCGTAAGGGAATTTCCCACAGCTTCTATGCCTCGAAAACATGGCAGGAGTTTAAGATAACCGATGCCATCGGCTCTGCATACGGTATCCATACCTTTATGATGAACGACGCAAATGCAGCGGTATTGGGAGAGAAGTATTACGGCGACGGAAAGGCCTTTGAAAACATGCTGCTCCTGTGGCTTGGCGAAGGAACCGGTTTGGGCTTGCTCTTGCAGGGGGAGCTTTATACCGGGGCGTCGTTTTACGCCGGGGAAATAGGCCACACCAAGACGGAGCTCTCCGATGAGCTTTGCTATTGCGGAAAAAACGGCTGCCTTGAGACCGTAACCTCGGAATCAAACCTTATTCGCTCGTTCCGGAATATGATCGGCAGCGTGGTCAACTCGGGTGGCATCATCCATCATCAAGATGGCGCGGAAGATGTCACCATCCAAACCCTCATCAATCTTGCAAATCAGGGCGATCGCTTTGCGCAAAAGGTCTTTACCTACGCGGCAAAGGCCCTTGCCGCAAAGCTTGCCGATATCTGTAATGTTCTCAACCCCGAGGCTCTGCTTTTTCGCGGTCCCATCATCGACGGTAATCGATTTCTGTTCGATGCCGTCGAACATGAGTTGCGTCCGCTTCTGCTTTCTCCCATCGATTCCGCTCTCACCCTGAGCTATAATACCGGAAGTGCTTCTCCCATCGGCAAGGGGCTTTCCGCCGCAGCCCTGCTTCAGATACTCGGAGATACGACTCCCGAGTCGGAGGGAAGCGGCTTGTAAGCCGATTCCTACAGGAGCGGATAAAGGAATCCGACATAAACCTACATGGCCGTCTGATATGAAAATCTCATAGATGCTTTACCATCGATGACGTTGGTGAGGTATGCATGAGAAATATTATCTGTGTTGATATCGGAAGTTCGCACATAAGTACCGGAGTCCTGCTTGAAGAGGGGGAGCTCGTGGCTGCCGCGGACATGGAGATACCGCTCATACGCGGCAGCAGCGGTGTTGTCGAATATGATCCCAATCAAATCTGGGGGCTCACCCTTTCCTGTATACGGGATTCTCTTCGTAAACTTGAATCAAAACACAAAAGCGATATCGCGGCGATCTCCGTGTCGAGCATGGGAGAGGTCGGCTTCCCCGTTGCACAGGATGGCACCCCTTTGTCCACCGCAATCAGCTGGATGGACCGCAGGGCCAGGGAACAGGCGAAGAGGCTTGCCGGTGATATCGGTAGTGAAGAGCTTTTTCGGATTACGGGTATGCCCCTTGATTCGATGTTTTCGATCCATAAAATCCTGTGGCTCAGGGAACATCAGAAAGAAATTTTCACATCCATGCACAAATGGGTATGTATCGCGGATTATATAAACTATAAGCTCGTCGGCGCCTTCTTTACCGATTACACCATAGCCTCCAGAACCATGCTTTTCGATATCACCGATTACCAGTGGTCGGCGCCGCTCCTCTCCTATACCGAGCTGAGGACCGATCAGCTTTCCGAACCCTGTATGCCCGGGACGGTAATCGGAAATATGAAAAGCGAGATCAAAGAAGCTTTGCATCTGGACGGTACGGTGGCCGTTGTCCTGGGAGGGCACGATCGGAGCTGTATTGCCGCAGCCATGGGGATCGACAACAAGAATCAGATTATCGATTCGACGGGAATCGGTGAGGGGCTTATCAGCGTTACGGATGAGCGGTTCATACCGCCGAACATCAAGGAGAGCAACCGCTTCTCCTGCTATCCGGGCTTTTTGGATCACAAGTATATCACCCTCGGCCATTTCGGGAGCGTCGGGCGATTGGTGAACTGGATCACCGATCAGTACAGCATCAAGGACTTTATTGCGCACCGAAACCTGGAATCACCGATATATATCCCGAACACCTTCGTAAATAACAACTACCTGGAAAAGAGAATCTGGTTCGACTTAACCCCCCGCTCCACTCCCGAAGAGATCACCTACAGCATCTACGAGGGAATATCCTTCAATTTCAGGCAGATACTGGAACTCTACTGTAAAGAATATTCGGTACAGCACTATTCAATCTTCATGACAGGAGGAATGACCAGAAACGATGTTTTTACCCAGCTAAAGGCGGACACGCTGAATCACGCCATACTCATTGATGTGGAGAATGTGGCCACCCTCATCGGGGTGGGAAAGATTGCCTTTCTCGGTACGGGAATATACCGGGACTGGGAAGAGATAAAAGCGACCATCCAGCCCAGCTTTGTCAAGGTTCATCCCCAGAAAGAGTATGAAGAATACTATCGCCAGCGATATCAGAAATATTACAAACAGGCTGAAAAGCTGAACAAGAGGAGAAAGGATGCCATACACTAACTTGAACGAGGTTCTTCGCCACGGCAAGGAACACGGCTATGCAGCCGGAGCCTTCAATGTCGTCAACATGGAGATGATCCAGGCGGTCATCGATTGTGCGGAAAAAAACGGAGTCGGCGCCGTGGTGCAGATTTACTGGGAGAACGACCTCGACCATCTTACGAAGCACTATGCGGTTGCCATGACGAAGGCCGGTGCGGAGAACGCATCGGTTCCTATTGCCCTGCAGCTTGATCACGGCTGTGAAACCGAACTGTTGAAAGGCTGTATCGATGCCGGATTTTCATCGGTCATGGCCGATTTCTCGGCTCATCCCTACGAGAAAAATATCGAACTGACACGAGAGATTGTCGAATATGCGCATGCGAAAGGCGCTACCGTTGAGGCCGAGCTGGGGCAGATCGTTTTGGGAACCGAGGGCAAAGATGAGATTTCGTCGCATATGACGGACCCTGCCATGGTTTCCGACTTTCTCGAAAAGACAGGCGTTGATGCCCTGGCCGTTGCGATCGGCACAGCCCACGGGGTCTATTCCGAGACGCCGGTGATCGATTTCGAGCGGCTGGAGAAGATTTTGTCCCTGGCTTCGAAACCAATTGTTGTCCATGGCGGATCGAAGGTTCCCGATGAAGATGTAAAGCGAATGGCTCGCCTTGGCATCAGTAAACTCAATATCGGCTTTGATCTCATGAATGCATTTCAGCAGTCAATAAAGGAAACGACGAAAACAAAAGACTTTGTTGCTCCTGTCGAAATCTTTTCCGCGGGAAAAGAGGCAGTGGCCAAGGTCCTTGATCATAAAATCAGTCTGCTCTCTTGGCAAAGATAGCAGATAAAAAGAAGGAGTAAGGGTATGAAAAGACTTTGTCTGATGGCGATGTTTGCCCTCCTGTGCATCTCTTTTGTGATTGCAGGTGGGAAGCAGGAACGTGATGGTGTCGTCGAGCTCGAATTCTGGATGCGAGATACTCGTCCGTCGAATGTCGAGGCAATGGATCTGATCGTCGAGTCGTTCGAACAGCAGCATCCGGGAATCAAGGTGAATGTCGTTCTGACTCCATGGGACAGTGTGGAACAGAAGACCATGACGGCCATAGCGGCCGGAACACTTCCCGATCTTTCGCAGCTCAATCAGACCGGAGCCGCGGACTACGGAGAGAAGGGGATTCTCCTGAACCTTGACGACGAACTGAAAAGTTGGGACAGGCTCAACGACATATGCGGAGTCAGCGTTTCCCAGGCCAAGTACAATGGCGAATTCTATGCAATTCCTTGGTTCGCCGGTTCCAATGTCATGTTCTACAACAAGGATCTTTTCATCGAAGCCGGAATCGTTGATGCCGACGGCAATGCCGCGCCTCCGAAAAACTGGGAAGAGTTTCTTGCCGATGCGAAAAAACTGACGAAGGATACCGACGGCGACGGTGTCGTCGACCAATGGGGATTCGTGACACGGGGTGATGTCTCCCTTACCATTCCCATCAGGGAGTTTATGCTTGCCGCAGGGGACGGGGAATGGGTCGATTCCAACCGGAACGTTATCGTAGACAGCAAGAAGAATCTTGAAGGGCTCAACTTTTATCTTGATCTCTTTCAAAGATACAAGGTTGTTCCACCCGATACCCCTTCGGTAGACTATGTGGGCGAAGAGCAGTACTTCCTTTCCGGGAAGGTGGCCATGATGTTTAACGGCCCCTGGAACCTTGGGAACATGTATGATTCTTCGGTCAATTGGGGTGTTGCTCTCGAACCGAAACGGGAGAAGAACGCCTGTCACATCGGCGGCTGTCCCGTTGGAATTTTCAATACCACGGAGCATCCGAACGAGGCATTGCTTTTTGCAAAGTATCTGGTCTCGGATGAGGCCCAGAAGATCTGGGCGGTCGATATGGGCAATGGCCTTCCCGTTACCCAAAAGGCACAAGAGCTTGCGAAACAGGATCCCGTTATCAAGGTGTTTGTAGAGAGCCTCCAGGCCGCGGACGCAGACAATGTCACTCCTCCGCCGCAAATACCGGAATGGGTTTCTATAGAACGCTCGGTTGCTCCGCCGATTTTTCAGAGTGCACTTCTTGGAGAGATTACAGCGGAGGCATGCCTTGCGCAGCTTCAGAGTGCAATGACCGCAGCCCTGAACGAATAGCAGGAGAGGCTATGATGTATGCCGACTCTCCCGTCGTTTCTTTCGGCGGGAGAGCGGCTTTACCGAAATGATTATGAATGGCAAACACAATTACTACGAAACGAATTACAGGCTCTTTTTGCTGCCTATAGTTCTGATAATGCTGACAAGCATTCTTATTCCGATCGTCAACACCGTACGCTACTCGTTCCCTGGATGCTTCCGGGGGCCCTTGCGGCCATCATGTGGAAATGGTTGTATCACGGCTCGGTCGGGCTGATAAATCAAATGCTTTTACGTATGCATATTATTAGCGCCCCCATCCCCTGGCTGGCAAGCACGCAGTTTGTGCTCATCTCCGTTGTGTTGGTGAATGTCTGGCGGGGGGCTCCCTTTTTCATGGTGATGCTCTTCGGCGGCCTGCAGACCATTCCGAACGAACTCTACGAGGCGGCAATGATAGACGGTGCAGGGAGCTTTACCTCGTTTCGCAATATCACCATACCGTTGCTCAAGCCCTTGATCCTGACCCTCAGTCTCTACGGCTTTATCGGAGCCTTCAATTTCATCGATATCATTCTTGTCCTGACAAAGGGAGGGCCTGCCCATCATACCCTGACCCTTCCCCTTTATGTGTGGCAGCTTGCTTTTGTCGACATGAAGATAAGCTATGCGACAGCCGTTTGTGTTCTTATGTGCCTCTTCCTTGTTGTACTTCTTGGTATCATGATGTTGTTTCTCAAAAAAAGGGGAGGAGCTGATGAGTAGTACCAAAATGAAACGCTTCTTCTCTTCAGTGGGTGTGAACCTGTTGGTGGTCCTGGCCCTGCTCTTTATCCTTACCCCTGTGATCTGGCTTTTTTTAACCTCGATCAAGACCCGGTCCGAGATGTTCCAGACCCCGATTACCCTGTTTCCAAAGACTTTCGATTTCGGAAACTACGTGAAGATATGGGAAAAGATACAATTCGGCACCTTTATAAAAAACAGTCTGATCATGTCGCTCTATAATACCGTCGTCACCCTTGCGATAGCTTCCATGGCAGCCTACTCTCTTTCCCGTTATACCTTCAAGGGAAAGGATTTTTTTCTCCGCTATTTGCTGGTCTCCCAGATGTTTCCCGCGGTGTTGGTCCTTATCCCCCTTTTCCTGATGGTAAAACGGATCGGGCTTTTAGGAACCTTTACCGGGCTGGAGATATGCTACCTGACAATAACAATCCCGTTCTGTACCTGGGCGTTGAAAAACTATTTCGATAAAATCACTCCAACGATAGAAGAATCCGCGATGATCGACGGTTGTTCCTTTATCACCTCATACATAAAAATCTTTCTTCCCGTTGCCTTGCCCGGACTGGTATCGGTAGGAACCTACTGTTTTCTTTCATCGTGGAATGAATATCTGTTTACGGTGGTCTTCATGCAGACTCAGGATACCTGGACGCTGCCTGTCGGCCTGGCGGCTCTTAGTGGCCAGTTCGCATTGGACATGGGTCTGTTGACGGCAGGCGGTATCATCAGTCTTGTTCCGGCTGTGATCATCATGCTGTTCTTACAGAAATATTTACTTGAAGGAATGTTGGCAGGATCTGTAAAGGAATAAGCATGAGTGAAGTAGTAAGCATCGGGCAGATCATTACGGATATACTTGTCCGTCCCGTGGAAGCGGTCGATTTTCGGGTCGATACGCAGGAGGTTGAAACAATTCAGTTGAATACCGGGGGAGACAGCTTCAATGTCGCGGTTGCCCTTTCGAAATTGGATGTCGACGTGGCTTTCAACGGAAAAATCGGTACCGATATCTTCGGCGAACTGCTCATAGGCAGGATCAAATCCTGCGGCATCGATAGCTCGGGGCTGGTTGTTGCAGAAGGCGATTCAACCAGCTCTTCCGTGGCGTTGATCAGGAAGAACGGCGAACGCTGCTTTCTCTTCTATCCGGGGGCCAATAATCACCTTGGAATCGAGGATATTAAGTGGGATGCCATTGATAATGCGAAAATTGTCCATGTCGGGGGGCTCTATACCCTGCCGCTTTTGGATGGTGAGAATGTGGCGAAGATACTCCGGTATGCGAAAGGGAAGGGGAAGCTCACCACCGTGGACGTTTCCTGGGATAGAAGCAACAGATGGTTCAGCGGAATTCGGGAGAGTCTTCCCTATATCGACTATTTTTTGCCCAGCTATGGTGAGGCGAAAGAGATCGCCCAAAAGGATAGTCCCGAGGAAATTGCCCGGTTTTTGCAGTCAGCCGGTGCAAAACATGTCATAATAAAGCTAGGAAACGATGGCAGTTATGTGAAGCCTGCGGGCTCCGATGGTTATGTTGTTGCTCCTGTGGATTTTGGAGAGGTCGTCGATACCACCGGAGCCGGTGATTCCTATGTCGCCGGATTTATTCGCGGCTTACTGAATGGATGGGACCTTGCGGCGTGCGCCCTCTTTGCGACGGTGGTTGCCGGAGAGAACATCAGAAAGATAGGTGCAACGGCAGGAATCCCTGCCTATCATGATGCCCTTAAACGATACAAGGAAGAGTTGGGAAAACGAACGCCGTGAAAATAGCACTGGTAGATCACTCGCCGTTTATCAACTATGCTCTCACAAATCTGCTGACTGAGAGCTTCTCTTCCGTCGCCTTTATCGATTGTCATACCGGTGAAGGCGACGTTTTCGATGAGCTGCGGGAGTGTGATCTTATCATTATGGAGTTGATCTTTCGTTCCTGCAGCGGGCTTGAATTCATCAAATCCCTCAGGGACCATGAGATTGATATTCCGATTCTTGTATTCACCATGCAGAACGAGGAACACTTTGCCGAGCGTTCCCTCAAAGCTGGTGCCACCGGTTATCTTATGATGAGTTCCGCTATCGAAGAGATTGGCTATGCCCTGAAAACGGTCCTGAATCGGCGATGCTATGTAAGCAGAAATATTGCGGAAAAGATGGCCGACCGCCTCCATGGCACCGGCGGCAATATGCCTATCGAGAGGCTTTCCGATCGGGAATTGCAGGTGCTCTTGCTGCTGGCATCGGGAATCAGCAACAGTGACATAGCGCAAAATCTCTGCCTTAGCCCCAAAACCGTGAGTACCTACAAATCCCGAATCATGGAAAAGATGGATTTCCACAACGACAAGGAAATCCTGCTCTATTTTCTGAACCAGAAAGTCTGAAATCCTTCCCCTGCTTCTCCTCACGCTCTAAAAATAAGTGCCTTTATAAAAATGCTGAAGCCTCCTGCCATAAAGATCGCAATGATGACACGGCGTATCGCCTGTTCGCTGAGCTTCTTATCAATCACCGATCCTAAGGTGAATCCGGAAGCCATGCCGGGCAGTGCCGCAAGGACCAGCATCATTACGCTTTTTGTCAGAAGTCCGCTCACGATATACGTGACAATTCTGAAGATATTTTCAATCAGGAAGACAAAACAAATATTCCCGCGAAAGGCTTGACGGTTTTTGCTTGTCCGTTCGATGTAGGCTACAAAGAAGAGATTGATACCATAGAGACCAGCGGTGATACCAGAACAAAATGAAACGATTCCCAGGATCACTTTATTCGGGTGCATCGTTTTCGTCCGGTCTCTCGTTATCATCTCTATACCGATACCGATGACAAGTATGCCCAGGAAGGCCTTAAGAAGCCAGGAGCTTGCATACTTTAGCAGCATTGTACCGGGGATAATCCCGCAGAGAATGCACAGGATGATGAACAGGGAGGTACGGATCGAAAAGGCCTTACGATTTTGCCAGGACATATATGCATTGACCGGAGTAGCGAGACAGAGATTGAGCGGTGAGATAACCGAATTGTCCATTGTCATCGATAGAAGCGGGGTCGAAATAAGGGGATCCCCGAAACCGGCAAGGCCTTTGATAAAATAGCAGACAAATTCTATAAGGAAAACAAAAATATATAATTCAACTGTAGAGTTCATGTTCTTGAGCTTCGCTTCTCTGTCGGGGGCTTAAAACCAGGGGGGCGTGTTTGCCCAAATACAGGTACACATGGTATCCGATTCGTTTCGCTTCATGTGAGGCTCGCTAGAGTTGAAGGTTATGCTGTCCCCCTCTGTCAATCTGTAGCTTTCCCCCCTTATCTCCACGACCAGTTCACCCGAGAGAATCAAGCCGCATTCGCTACCGGGGTGCGCATAGGGCAGGGGACCGGTGCTTGTTCCCGGATCATATTCGTTATAGATCAACTCAATGGGACCGGCAAGATTCGGATTTAGCAGATAGAAACGTATACCCGGTCCCGGCGAAAGGAACTTTCGATTTTCTTTGTGGACCACCGGGGAGAGCCCCATCAAGTTTACCGATGTAAACATTTTAAGGTGGGAGGGTATATCAGCCTGTGTCGTATCCTGCGTTACCACATTCTCTTCGGACTGACTGTCGTTCTCTTCCACGCCATCAAAAAGAAAGCTGATGGGGATATTCATAGCATCGCAGATCTTCTTTAAGGTTGCGATCGACGGTGAGATTAAGGCCCGCTCAACTTGGCTAATGGTACTTGATGTAAGGCCTGTCAGCTCGGCAAGCTCGGATATTTTCATGTTATGTTTATTTCTCTGAGCTCGAATTCGTGATCCGAGGGTCAGATTCACTTTAGCAACATCGACATCATCACCCATAATAACCCCTTGCATGCAAATTTAGTTTCAATAAAGTACACGTGTAACTATGCCAAGAAATAGATTCAGTGTCCATAATGATATTCATCATTACTTTATTATATATCCTATAGGTTGATATTTTTATTGTAGATAAACGGCATTAGCACTTGAATCTCCTCTACATAGCTTATTTCATAAGAAATCGTATTGCAAATTATCTTGGATATTTATTTTTCTTATTCTGTAATGCCTTTCTCTGTAACAAGTTACACAGCAACCATGGACAGAATAGGAAGTGGAATTATGTATGTAAAAATTTGTTGACAGGTAAATTATTGTGACTTACAATAATTTCAGTATTAATAAATAAATTAAATGTATGGTTAATATATTACATTCTGTTTGAGGTTGCTGCGATGTGTGACTGGAGTTATTCACTGTCAAGTGCCGATTCTGCACCCGATTCCGCTCCGATTTTGTTACGAGGGGGAATCTGTTCGAATCTTGAGGTTGCTTCGATGCTGGGATATCAGGCGATCGAAATACATACACGGGAAGATGCACTTCTTGATTATACGAGGATCGCCGAAACCGCCTCCCGGTACAATGTTACCATTTCCGCGGTTGTCACGGGGCGCCTGAATACCCAGGGAGATGTAAGTCTTATTGACGACAGGCCCTATGTTACCCAAAGCGCTTTGGCCGGTATGCGCTCCTACATAGAGATGGCCGCTCATCTTAAAACCAATCTGATTATAGGCTGGCTCAAAGGGCGTATCCCCGATGGGGCCGACAGAACCTTGTATTTGGATCGTCTGGCCCGGAATCTCCGTCTTATCTGTAAAGAGGCGGAGGAGAAGGGGGTCAAGGTTTTTATCGAGGTCATTAATCGGTACGAGGTGAATATTTTCACTACGGCTAAAGAAACCGTGGAGTTTCTTGATGCCTGGGATATTCCCAACTGTTATGTCCACCTGGATACATTCCATATGAACATCGAGGAAGAGGACCCCATTGATGCAATTCACGTTTCAGGAGCCCGCCTCGGCTATTTCCACGTGGCGGACAACACCCGTTTCTATCCTGGAAGCGGCACCCTCGATTTTACTTCGTATTTGTCTGCACTAAAAGATATTAACTATGCCGGCTTTATATCTGTCGAGTGTCTGCCCGTTCCCGACGGAAAAACCGCGGCAAAGAAGGCATTGGCATATCTGAAGAACATAGAAAAGGAAATATGAGGAGGAGCATTCATGCGCGCATTTTATGTTGAGGCGGAGTTCGAACCTAAGCCGGGATACAAGCTTTCTGAAAGAGAGTTGAGTACAAGGCGTGCGGCAAGGGGAAATTCTGTTTGGAAGAATATACGAGGTTCGGTCACCGATCGCCCCGATCCCCATCCTAAAGACGATGAGGTTTTAATCAAGGTGGGGGCTGCCGGCATTTGTGGGACGGACGCACATCTGCTGCTTAAAGATGAAGAGGGGTACACCAAGTATGATGGGCATAGCAAGTACCCGATCATTACCGGGCATGAATTTTCCGGCGAAGTCGTTGAGCTGGGTTCGGCTGTTCACAGCCTGAAGCTTGGTGATTTGGTCAGTGTCGAATCCATGAATTGGTGCGGCGAATGTGATGCTTGCCGAATGGGTATGTTTAATCAATGCAAAAACCTTGAAGAGCCCGGCCTAACCTTTGATGGCGGTTTTGCAGAGTATGCAGTGGTCAGGGCCAAATACTGCTACCTCCTGAACGACATAGTGGAATTCTATGGAGATAACATGACGGCCTTTGAATTGGGGGCCATGATTGAGCCTACCGGGGTTGCTTACAACGGTTTATTTGTGAGAGGTGGTGGCATTCGTCCCGGAGGGCATGTGGTTGTTTTTGGTGCCGGACCGATAGGCCTTGCCGCAATTTCCCTCATGAAAACCAGTGGTGCTGCTAAGCTTATCTGTTTTGAAACCACGGAAGAGAGGCGGAAGCTGGCGCAAGAGTGTGGGGCCGACTATGTCTATGACCCTATCGCATTGGGAAAAGAGGGAGTGAATCCGTCGGAAGTGCTGATGGATCTTACTAAAGGTAGAGGCATTGCCTTATTTGCCGAATGTTCCGGGGCGACGAATGCCACCTATCCGGTAATGGCTGGGGCACTTGCCATTGGCGGGAAAACGGTTCAAATCGGTCATTCTCTTGGAAAAACAAGTATCGATTTATATCCCTACATGTTTAACGCCGGTGGCATCAGTGGTTCCAACGGGCAGTCCGGGCAGGGAATCTATAGCGATGTGATTGCTTTGATGGCAAGCGGCAGGATCGATATGCGTAAAATGGTAACCGGCAGGGTGCACCTTGAAGATATTCAGACTGGACTTGATCAGGCTGCTGACCGCATTTCCGGAAAAATATTAGTCAGCATGAATTATAAGAATTACGGAGGTAACAGGTAATGTCAAAATGGCAAATCCCGGCAAAGGGTGGACATATGGAAAAGAATACCGGTGTCTACTATCAGAACATGACGAACAAAGATGTGGAAGAACGTCTTGAAAAGAATGACGTAATCCTGATTCCGGTAGGTTCTACGGAAAATCATGGAGCAAATGCTCCTTATGGTGAAGATACCTACCTCGATACCAGGCTCTGCGAGCAGGTTGCTCTTGCTACCGGTTGTACCGTTGCACAGCCCATTTGGTATGGTTCTCATCCCTACCACCATCTGGGCATGCCCGGGACGATCATGATCCCCGAGGAAACACTGGCCGACTATCTTTGCTACGTGTTTGCAGGATTCTGGAATACCGGTTTCCGGAAAATGATTGTAGTGAATGGCCACGGTCAGGATTATGTTATTCCCCTTGCCATTCATAAATTCGGCAAGAAATTTCAGGTACCGGGTATTGTCCTTTACGTGCACTTTTGGAATGCCGCCAGAAATCCCGAAACGGGATTGACCGATCTTGCGACCAAGGATCAGGGCGGTGTGTATAATACTCCTTTTGTCCACGCCGACGAGGTTGAACAGTCTTTTGCCCTTGCCTTGTTTCCCGAGCTCTGCAAACAGGAGAATGCAGTTGTCACCAAGCCCTCTCCCATGCTGCCTCCGGGGCATATCAATAATTCTGCAGAAAACGGGGTCGGCCCGATTAAATGGTATAATGCTTTCGGCAGTGTCGGTATGGAGTGTATCTGTACTCCGGAAGGGGTCATTGGGGATCCGACCATGGCGGATGCTGAGAAGGCCCGTGCCGGGGTCGAGCACACGCTTAACTACCTTGAAAAACTGGTAAACGACATCATTACAAAATATCCGGCCGGAAAGTTGCCGCCTATCGATAAGGTCACGCAGCGCAATCGTGAAGATATCGAAGCCGTAATCAAGGGGCCGACAAAGGGAGGGCGGCATATCTATACGCTTACCTATTAAGGCCTATTAAGGGCTTAGTGAAAAATCTAAAGACAAATAAGAATCTTTTCAGGAGGGTTGTTAATGAAAGCCAACATAGCTTTTCTGCATGGGCCTGAGGATCTTAGGATCGAAGAGGTGGAACTGCCGCCTCTCAAACCAAACGAGATCCTCATCAAGCTTAAGGCCTGTGGTATCTGTGGATCCGATGTTGAGTGCTACGAGGGGAAATCTGCAGAGGGCCGCTACGATATAGCTCCCTACACCCCCGGTCATGAATGGGCGGGGCAGGCTGCCGAGGTAGGAAGCGCTGTCACCAGTGTAAAGGTCGGCAACAAGGTTGTCGGGGATTGTGTGCTTCCCTGCTTCAACTGTGCGAATTGTAAAGATGGCAAAATGCCTTCTGCCTGCCTGAATATGCGCGAGGTGGGATTTCGGCCCGATTCTCCCGGGGGAATGGGCGAGTACATGATCCTTGAAGAGTGCTATACCCACGTGATTCCAGACGATTGGGCATATGAGCTTGGTGCATGGGTCGAGACCTTCAATGTAGGCTACTGGGGCGTGTGGGGAAATGGATGTGATCCCGATGCTTCGGATGACTGCGTTATTATTGGTGCCGGACCTATCGGTCTGTGTGCTTCAATGGTGTGTAAGACTTCCGGCGCACAAGTCATTGTAGTCGATCCCCTTGCTTCTCGACGGGAGACGATTCTCAAGTACGGAGCGGATCACACGGTGGATCCGTCCAAGCCTGGATATCTTGACGAGATCCTCCGTTTGACCAATGGCCGTGGGCCGTCTGTGGTTATTGAAGCATCGGGCAACGATAACGGCATAGCGTCGCTCTTCGATATTGCGGGACACAGTGCACGGGTTGGATTAATAGGCCACTCCATCGGCCGCAAGGTTCCTGTCGAAATTGGTAAAACTATCTGGAAAACGCTGAAGATCGCAGGTTCCGGCGGGACGGACAAATGGTTTCCCCGAACCATTCGTTTCCTTTCACGCATTAAAGACAATTATGATTTTGCTGCTTTGAATACACATCATTTCAATTTTAAGGATATCCATAAAGCCTTTGATGTCGCATGTCATGATAAGGCAAACGCCCGCAAAGTTATGCTGACGTTCGACGAATAAAGTTTTTTGTGGTGGGGCACTTCCTCATCGATCTACCAAGCGGAAGTGCCCATAATATTCACGTATTAGGGAAAAAGCTAATGAAACTGGGTTATAATGAAGCCACTTGCATGAAGCGGTCGACGGTTGAAAACGACTTGGTGCTTTGTGAGAGGTATGGATATGAGTATATCGAACTTCGACTAGACATGCTTAAAAAATATCTAGAAAAAAATACTCTTGCCGACTTGCAATCTTTTTTTCGTTCCAGCCGTCTTAAACCGTATGCATTCAATTCGATAGAAAATATCAATTTTTGTTCTGCCGACCAATGGGATACATTGATTTCGCTTTTTACCTTTGGATGCGAAATTGCACAAGCAATAGGTAATCCTTATCTTATCGTTGTCCCTACAATGGGAGACGATATGCATAAAAAAAGTAAAGACGATGTATATAGCGACAGCGTTGAGGTCCTAAATAAGCTTGCGGATATTGCTAAGCCTTACAAGGTAAAGCTTGCTTTTGAGCCTATTGGTGATAAGCGATGGTGTGTACGTAGCCTTGAACAGGCCTTGGAAATTGTTCATGCAGTGGATCGCCCCGACGTCGGCGTTGCTTTGGATTCAATAAATCTTTTTCTCTATAACCGACTATCCAATATTGATTCAATTGATGACGTTCCGTTGGATAAACTTTTCGTTTATCACGTTAACGATTGTGAAGATCTTCCTTTGGGTGTGTTGGATCACTGCCATCGTCTGTACCCCGGTGACGGAATTATTCCATTAGCGAAAATCAGCGATAAACTGCATAAAAAAGGTTACGAAGAGATATGCTCGGTAGAGTTGTTCCGTCCAGAGTATTGGGAACTTGATCCGGAAAAAGTTATTCGAACAGCATCTCAAAAAGCACAACGATTTTTGTAGTAAAAGGGAATGGCTTATGCTGTTTCCCAAAAAACGGTTGGAGGGTTTTGTATATGCAAAAGAGAGGAAACGGGAAAAACTTATTAATGTTTTGTTCATTTGTATTAACAGTATTTTTGTTGTTTGGCTGTACGGAAAAAGAAAGCAATGCTGCTTCTTCCGGACCAAAGGATATTAAAAACATCAAAGTTGGTGTCTCTGTTGGGCATACACAGGAAGAGCGATGGCAACGTGAAATAGATATGTTTAGAGCGTATGCAAAAGAACATGGCTTCGAATTATTAGTTCAATCTGCCGAGAATAATGCACAAAAACAAGTTTCCCAATGCGAAAATCTTATAAATCAAGGGATTGATGTTCTTATCTTACAATCTCTGGATGCATCTGCCGTTGCTCCTATCATAACTTCTGCTCACGATGCTGGTATTAAAGTTATTTCATATGATAGGTTTGCATTAAATTGCGACTTAGATTATTACGTGACGTTTGACTCCTTTAAGGTTGGTGTTACACAGGCCAATTTTGTTATCAACAAAGTCGATAAAGGAAATTTTATTTGGCTCAAGGGTGCAGCGGAAGATAACAATGCACATCTTGTAGCGGCCGGTCAGAAAAGTGTGTTACAGCCCTATATCGACCGGGGGGATATTAACATCGTTCTCGAACAATGGTGTCGAGGCTGGGACCCGAACGAGGCCCTAAAGAATGTTGAGAATGGTCTTACGCTGACGAATAACGACATACAGGCTGTTATTGCTTCCAATGACGGAACAGCAGGAGGAGCCATACAGGCTTTGGCTGCTCAGGGTTTGAATGTTCCAATTTCAGGCCAGGATGCAGATCTTGCTGCTTGCCAGCGTATTGTTGAAGGAACGCAAACAGGAACTGTGTATAAACCTCTTGCAAAATTGAATCGTGCTGCCATGGAGCTTGCTGTTGCGATTGCGACAGGGAAGGATCCGCAATCCTCAATCGATAGTTCGCTTGGAGTATGGACAACTTTGGATAATAACTATAAGCAGGTCGACAGCTTTTCTGTAGATGTTATTGCAATTGATAAGGATAACCTTTACGACATTCTAATTGCGCGGGATAAATTTCACACTCTGGAAGAAGTTTATAAGAATCTACCAAAAAGTGAGTGGCCTGAAAAATAGCAAATACTTTTAGAATAAAGGATTATAGGTGTGCCTTCCTTGTTTTGAGGGAGGCACGTATGTTTTTCGACGATACAGAATGAAGGGGAAAGGGTCTGTGCAAGAGAAAAATATACTGGAAATGAGAAAGATCACCAAATTATTTCCAGGCGTAAAAGCTTTGGATAAGGTTGATTTCAAAGTGACAGAGGGAACCGTTCATGCACTGGTTGGAGAGAATGGTGCGGGGAAATCAACTTTAATTAAGATTATCAGCGGAGTGTACCCATATAATACCTATAGCGGAAAAATGCTTATACATGACAATGAAGCAAAGTTTTTTAGCATCAAGGAAGTAGAAAGGGCCGGTATTGCCTGTATTCATCAGGAATTAAATTTAGTTCCGGAAATGAGTGTTGCCGAGAATATTTTTCTCAATGAGAAGCCTACTCGGTATGGCTTTATTGACTTTGATGCAATGTATGCAGAAACCTTATCTTTGCTTAAACAGATTGGCATGAACACTACAGATACTATTCTTATACGTCCCGATGAAAAGGTTAAGAATCTTGGTATTGGTCAAAAGCAAATGGTGGAAATCGCAAAGGCTTTGGCGAAGGACGTTAGCCTTCTTATTCTGGATGAACCAACCTCTGCCCTTACAGAATCAGAAGTCGATGTATTACTCGGGATTATTGACGGGCTGCGATCAAAAGGTGTGACGTGTATTTATATATCTCATCGTTTAGATGAAGTAATGCGCATTGCCGATGAGATAACCATCTTGCGTGATGGAAAGACCATCGATTCAAGAAAGCGATCGAATATTGATAAAGAG
The DNA here is from genome assembly GCF_000143985.1 of Sediminispirochaeta smaragdinae DSM 11293. GTDB lineage: Bacteria > Spirochaetota > Spirochaetia > DSM-16054 > Sediminispirochaetaceae > Sediminispirochaeta > Sediminispirochaeta smaragdinae. The sequence goes on from NC_014364.1 coordinate 780,898, forward strand.
ACTATGATTAAATTAATGGTCGGTCGTGAACTGACGAATATGTTTCCGAGAGTTCCTCATAAAAGAGGCGATCTGGTTTTTGAAATTAAGAATTATTCTGTTGAGAATCCCGATGTCCCAGGGCGAAAATTGATCGATAATGTAAACTTGAAGGCTTATCGGGGAGAAATACTTGGTATAAGTGGCCTTATGGGTGCAGGACGTACTGAACTATTTACATCCGTGTTCGGTGCTTTTCGTGAAAAAGGTGAAGGTGAAGTCTGGATCGACAATAAAGACGTAATAATTAAAAGTCCATTAGATGCATTGAAGCATGGATTGGCAATCATTAGTGAAGATCGCAAAAAATTAGGGCTTAATCTCTTAATGGATATAAAAGAAAATGTTACCCTTGCTGCTTTGAAAAAAGTATCAAGAGCCGGTATTTTAGATGCAGATAAAGAAGTCGCTTATACAAAAGATTATGTGGACACCATCAGAATCGTTGCTCCCAATATTAGTGTAAAAGTTTCTACGCTTAGTGGTGGTAATCAGCAAAAAGTTGTCATCGCGAAAGCTTTATTTTGTGATCCAAAAGTAATTATCCTCGATGAACCTACCAGGGGAATCGATGTCGGAGCAAAATATGAAATCTATAAAATCATGAATGACCTGGTAGAGAAAGGCGTAGTAGTTATCATGATTTCTTCCGAAATGGAAGAAATACTTGGAATGAGCGACAGAATATTAACTATGGCCGGTGGAAAGATCACTGGGGAATTTGATGTTGCCGAAGCGACACAAGAAAAACTGCTGCAGGCGTCGGTTGCAGGGAGGTAAAAGATATGAACGATTCAGTGAAACACTATTTTTCTAAAAAAAAGATCGACATGCGTACTTTTACCATGGTCGCCATTTTGGTGATACTATGGGTTGTCTTTTCTTATCTAACCAGTAATGGTTTTAGAACACTTGGTACATCATTTCTCTCGAGTCGAAATCTGTCCAATTTGATGAGACAAATGACTATTGTGGCCATCATGGGAAGCAGCATGGTCCTGGTAATGGTTACCGGCGGAATTGATCTTTCTGCAGGTGCTGTAGTTGGCTTTATTGGTTGTACGGCGGCAGGTTTACAGGTTTTTTATAATGTGGGTACGCTGCCCACTATTATTATTTCTCTTTTGCTGGGCATGCTGGTATTTGTTCTACAGGGTTCTCTTATTGCCTATGCCGGGCTGGCGCCCTTTATTGTGACGCTCGGTGGTCAGTTGGTATTTAAAGGTTTGGTTTTGGCAATATCCAAAGGTGCAACTATTGCTCCTTTGGAGGATTCTTTACGCTATTTCGGACAAGCATACATAAGTAAGACCTTAACTACTGTTATCGGCATTGCTATAATTCTTTTTTTGTTAATGAATGAAATTCAACGGCGCTCTGGTCAGCGAAAACATGGAACCCTGTTTGAGCCTTTACAGGCTATGCTTATTCGCTGGGGAATAACAGCTGTTGGTATCTTGGTAGCCGTTTATATCATGAATAGTTATCGAGGAATGCCTGTCCCGGTCTTGATTATGTTTATCATTTCGTTTCTTTTGACTATTGTAGCGGAAAAAACAGTCTTTGGCCGCAGTATCTATGCGATTGGAGGGAATCTGGATGCCGCAAAATATTCTGGAATCAACGTAAGTAAAAATTTACTTATCGTATATACCATCCATGGGATGATGGTTGCAATAGCCGGTTTAATTCTCGCCGCTCGTCTTAATGCTGGAACAATAACTGTTACCAATATGAATCTTGAGCTTGATGCAATAGCCGCTGCTGTCATTGGAGGAACAAGCATGACCGGTGGCGTTGGTAAGGTGGCAGGCGCTATTTTCGGTGCCCTGGTGATGGCTTCTATTGATAATGGTATGAGCATGATGAATATGGATGCATTTTGGCAATACATCGTAAAAGGCAGTATTTTAGTAGCTGCTGTTTGGTTTGACATGCAGACAAGAAAAAAGGGAAATGCATAAAGGAGTGGCGTTATATGGCAAAAACAGTGCGAATAGGACTGATCGGCTTGGGTCGTATAGGAAGATTACACGGTAATAATCTCGTTGCATCGGTAAGGGGTGCTGAAGTGACAGCAGCTGCAGACATTGTGATGAATGACGAGATCCGCGATTGGGTGTCCTGCCTTGGAATAAAGAAAATTTATGATGACCCTGTAAAGCTTATACAGGACTCTGATGTTGATGCTGTTTTTATCTGTTCTTCGACAGCTTCTCATGCCGAACTGATTCTTGAAGCCTCAAAGGCAGGTAAGCATATTTTCTGCGAAAAGCCGATTCATACCGATGCTGGTGTAATAAAACATGCTTTGTCGTCGGTTAAGGCCTCTGGGGTAAAACTACAAGTAGGGTTTGTTCGCCGATTCGATCATAATCATAAAAAAGTTCATGATACCGTAGCATCTGGTGCGATGGGTCATCCTCATATTGTAAAGGTTACTTCCAGAGATCCCGAACCGCAACCAATAGAGTATGTAGCAACATCTGGTGGCATTTTCATGGATATGACGATTCATGATTTTGATATGGCTCGTTATTTATCGGGGAGCGAAGTCTCTGAGGTTGCAGCTTACGGTACTATTATGATCGATCCAGGTCTTAAAAAGTATGATGATGTAGATACGGCTATCATAATGCTTAAGTTTGAAAATGGGGCAATAGGTGTTATAGAAAATAGTAGAGCGGCTAGATATGGTTATGATCAACGCGTCGAAGTTCATTGTGACAAAGGCTGTGTTCAGGATTTTAATGATCGGATAAATACATCCATGATAAGTACTGCCGATGGAGTGTTCTGCGAGAAGCCTACGTGGTTTTTTCTCGAGCGTTATAATGATGCTTTTATTGCAGAGGCTCAAAGCTTTGTTGATGCAATTATTAACGACAGGGATCCGGAAGTCTCCGGCCTCGATGGTTTAATGCCTGTGTATATTGCCATTGCAGCAAAAAAATCCCTTCAGGAAAATCGTCCTGTTAAAATAAGCGAAGTAGTGGTATAAACTAATCGTATATAAGAATTGCTGGCTGAATCCGGTATTGGTTTAGCCAGCATATTTAATTTGCTATATTTGCTATAACAGATAAAATTTGCAGCCTCTAAAAAGCCATACATGATATCAAAAGCCTTTCGTCTGATTCCCGTGGGAGCTTTTCATGTTCCTGTCACACACACTATTGCCGGTGGTGTAACCCTGATATAAGATAATATCACGGGGGAGAAATAGATGAAGATAGGATTTAATACGGATGGACTTGGTTTTCAGCCCTTTGAGCAGATGCTGAAGACCATTACCTCCCTTGGGGTGAAAAAGCTTGAACTTCCCATGGGCAACTGGTCCTCTGCTCCTCATGTTGATCTCGATGCCCTTGTCTCGAGTAAGGATAAGCGTGATGAGTACATGGGAAAGGTCCATGCGGCAGGTGCGCATATCATTGCCCTGAATTGTTCGGGCAATCAGCTTGCGCCGGGAGCGATGGGTGAGCAGCATGAAGATGTGGTGCGGAAGACCTATAAGCTTGCAGAAGCGTGGGGCATAAAAAAGGTCATCATGATGTCGGGCCTGCCCGGAGGACCCGGCGACAGCAATCCGAATTGGATTACCACTTCCTGGCCTCCGATTACCACGGAGATTCTGAACTGGCAGTGGAACGAGGTTGCCATTCCCTATTGGAGGGAGAATATCAAACGTGCTGCCGATCATGGTATTGAATGTATTGCCCTTGAAAACCATGGCTGCCAGCTTGTGTATAACGTAGAGAGTTTTTTCAGGCTGCACGATGCTGTCGGTGATATGGTCGGCATGAATCTTGATCCTAGCCATCTTTTCTGGATGGGTGGGGATCCGATCGAAGCCGCAAGGGTATTAGGTACATCGATCTATCATGTGCATGCAAAGGATGTACGGATCGAACGGCGTATGGCCACTGTACATGGCGTTTTGGATACCAAAACCATCGACAAATTTTCCGATCGCAGCTGGAACTATGTAGCCCTTGGCTACGGTCATGATTCCTTATGGTGGAAAGAGTTTCTCGTGGTGGTACGGATGTCCGGCTACGACGGAGTCGTCTGCATCGAGCAGGAAGATCTCACCATGCCTGCAATGGCGGGAGTGGTAAAGGCCGTCGATTTCCTGAAATCCGTGATGCCGGAATGTGAAGAGGATCTGTTCGAGTAGGGCAGAAATCGAAAGTGAAGGATGCACCCCTTTCTTTTGCAGAAAGGGGTTTTTCTTTATCCAGACCCTATGTGTGTTACGACAATATGATAGTGTTAATCTATAGTGGTTTATGACAATATTATTGACAAATAAACATATATATAACAGTTATATTATTATAACATATAAATTTATATGTTGATTTATATTGACAAAAATATATGATAGCTTCGACATTTTTTCCTTGACATGTGGAAAATAATAGATAATCCTTAAGACAATACACAAGGAGTTTTTTGCCATGCTCCAATACCATACTAATTATGAACATCTCTGCTTTCAGGAGAGATGGACCATCACGAAGGACATTGCCCTTTTATTAGGTGAAAGTATCGGTATAATACATTCGATAACAAACACCCCTATCTTACCTGAATATCGAAGGAAACTATTGGCCGTTGCTTTGATTAAGGGGGCACAGGCTACTACTGCCATAGAAGGAAACACCCTTACATACGAAGAAATTGAGAACATCCAATCAGGAGGGGAAGTCCCGCCATCCAAAGAATATCAGAAACAAGAAGTCCGCAATGTTATTACAGCTCTGAATACAGTTTTACGGCAATTGGTGTTTGATAAGCACATTGAATACATCACGCCAAATCTTTTAAAGCGTTTCCATGAAATGATAGGTAGAAATATAGGAATGGCTTTTGATGCCACTCCCGGCTCCTTCAGAAAGCGGAATGTAATTGTCGGCAACTATCGGCCGCCATCTTCGGAGAGCGTTCCAAAGCTTATTGATAAGCTTTGTGTGTGGATAAAAAAAGAATTTCAATTTGGTGAAAGCCAGAAAATCGAAGATGCAATCATTCAGGCCATAGTTACGCACCTGTATATTGCTTGGATACACCCCTTTTCTGATGGAAATGGAAGGACGGCCAGGCTTGTAGAATTCTTTATTCTCATGAGGGCGGGGATTCCTGATATTGCATCGCACATACTATCAAATCATTATAATGAAACGAGAACCATGTATTATCGTCAGATAGAACATGCTACGCAGACTCAGGATCTAACAAAATTTATCTTTTATGCACTTCAGGGATTCCGCGATGGCCTGGTTGCTGTGTTGGAACAAATACAGGAGTCACAGCTGGTAGTTTCATGGAAAAGTCATATATTCGATGTATTTAAGAATCTGAAAAAGAATAAGCAGGATTTATCCTCGATGAATAAGAGGAGGAGAGAATTGATTTTATCCTTACCCATGGATACATACTTTGATCCCTCTGTATCGACCTTCCCGAACAAAGAAATAGAAAACCTGTATAGAAAAGTGTCTGGTAGGACATTTTTACGTGATATCGAATTTCTTAGAAAGTTAAAATTGCTATCTTTTGAAAAAGGAAAGGGATATCGGCCCTACTTTGAAACATTGAAGAGCCATATGGCGCTTAGCATAGAACATGATGAACAATTGAATGGCTGACCCTTTTATCATTCACCAGGCTGTCGATTTCATCTATACCCATCTCGATGAACAGCTCTCTGTGGGAAGGGTTGCAGATGCCTGTTGCTTTTCACCCTATTACTTCAATCGCATGTTCAGGCAGGTAACGGGTGAAAGCCTCTATGCCTGCATCAAAAGATTACGACTCGAACGGGGGGCATTCCGCTTACTGAAAGAACCATCGGCAACGGTAACGGATATTGCCCTGGAAGCGGGGTTTAGCCCCTCGAATTTTGCCACGGCCTTCCGCGATCACTTCGGTCTTTCTCCTATGCGTTATCGGAATGAGCGGCCCTTCAGGGCTTCCGTTCCCTATGCCGAGCAGCTCCATGAAATACGTAAAAGACAGGAATCCCCCGACGATGCCCTGCTTTCTTTCCTGGACTCCCGGATATCTCTTCGTGTGCTGCCGTCCACCCGCATTGTCACCAGGAAATTTATCGGCCCCTATTCCCGCCTTGGTGAGGTCTGGTGTCGCTTTTGCGAGAGCATGGGATCCTATCTTCGCCGGCTTTCCTCTCCATCGTTTATCGGGATTTCCTTCGACGATCCCCTCATCACCGATTCCCGTTCCTGTGTCTATAACCCCGCTTTTGAACTGCCTGATGCCTATGGGCCGGGTACCCTCGCGATGCCCGGGGGCCTGCATGCCTGTTACCGCTATCGCGGGGGACATGAACAGCTTTTGATTGCTTTCAACGATCTTGTCGGAGTCTGGATGCCCTATCACGGATATGTAGTAGGACAAGGTTTTGTTTTTGAGCGTTACTATTCGGCAGGCACCGACGAGGCGGGGTACTTTGATGTTGATCTCTGTGTTCCTGTACGGCCTGCGCACAAATTCAGAAGTAATAAAACGTAAGAGCTCCTATCCTCTTTTTCAGGAAACGAAAAAGGAGGATTCCATGGATCAGTTACTCTTGTCTGGGAAACATCCGGTGAGACAGTTTCTTGCCTATGCCCTGCCTGCTGTACTGGGAATGTTTCTCTCATCCTTTATCATCGTGGTCGACGGACTATTCATTGGACGATTCGTAGGAAGCCGGGGACTTGCCACCACTAATCTCGTTGTTCCCTTTCTCTATCTGCTTTTGGGAATTTCCATCATGGTCTATGTGGGAGGGATGGTTCCCGCAACCCATAATCTTGGAAAAGGTGATTTCGAGGAGGCCAGCCGAATTTTCTCGATAACCTTTGCACTGGGAACGGTATCGATATTTCTTGTCGTTTTGACAGCCGGGCTCTTCTTTGAAGAGCTGCTCTCTTTTCTCCATCTTGATGGTGTCCTGCGTTCTTATGGTCGCGATTATCTGGGAATTCTGCTTTACTTTTACATCTTTATGACCATCAACATCGGGTTTTCCATCTTTTTGCGTGCGGAGGGGAAACCGGTCCTCTCCCTCTTCTTTTCTCTGGCAGGCAACTGTCTCAATTTTCTGCTCGACTACCTGTTTATTGCGGTATACGGCTGGGGAATGCGGGGGGCCGCCCTTGCCACCGGGATTGCCCTTCTTCTTCCCTTTTTGTTCGGGCTCTTTTACTTCCTTTCCGGACGATCACTGTTTCGTCTTGTGGTCCCCCGTTGCCGGATGCGGGAGATCGTTATGTTGCTGTACAACGGTTCTTCGGAAATGATCGGGCAGTTTTCCGTCTCCATAACCACCTTCATTTTCAATGCGGTGCTCCTTCGGCGCATAGGTGTCGACGGTGTTGCCGCGTATACGGTGGCCGGCTATATCATTATGCTTCAGGGGATGGTCCTAACCGGGATCATCCAGGGCCTTGCCCCGCTGGTCGGACGTGCCTATGGTGCGGAAGATACCCATTCTGTTAAGCGTTTTTTCCGAATTGCCGTGTCTGCCGCCTGCATGGTGGGTGGAATCTCATTTGTTGCCTGCGCAGCCGCTTCCTCCCTCTTGCCTCGTCTGTACAATGTCGATACCCCGCGCTTCCTCAGTGTCGCAAGCACCGGCTTGCTGGTTGTCTCGTTTTCCTTCTTGCTCAACGGCTTCAATATCATTACCACGGCCTTCTTTACCGCCCTTGGAAAAGCAGGACATTCGGCTCTTATTGCCATTCTCCGGGGCGTTGTGGTTATCAATATTCTGGTGCTGATTTTTCCCCGGTTCCTGGGGGATCTTGGTATATGGCTGGCCATTCCCGTCAACGAGCTTCTTGTCGCTTTCGCTGCGCTCTATTTCCTGCATCTTGACAATCGCACACTGGTGGTGAAACGTAGCACATGATGCAGCCACCTTCAGGCTAACAGTGAGAGTATCTCATCCGGATGACCTGCAACGATACAGCGATCTGAAAAATCCTGCCTGGCCCCGGCACCTCCAAGCAGGGCGCAAAACTGTGCCCCTGCTGCCGTTGCCATCTCCTCGTCGGTAGGAGCATCTCCGATGACGAGGATCTGCGAGGGGTGAATGGCAATCTCTCTGGAGAACTGCTCAACGCACCACGGATCCGGTTTTGCTCTGGGAACCTCATCGCCGAAGGCGAAAAACGTGAAGAAGGTCTCGATTCCATGGGCAGAAAGTTCCTTGAGGCAGGACATCCTGCTGTCAGAGCTTGCGAGCCCCTGGATAAGCCCCCTCTTCGCAGCTTTGGTCAGGAGGGCGTGGATGCCCCGGCGCAAAGGGGCCGGGGTTTTGTCCGATGCAAGAATATCTCCTATAAAGCGCCCCACTAGGGATGCGAAGGCCTCGGGGGAGGGAAGGGGTCCGAAGGCGTCGAGGGCTCCTGCCATGGCTGCGGCAATGGAGGCCTCGGTTCCCCTGGCGATCTCTCCCCTTGGGTCGATTCCCTCTTCCCTCACACCGATAGCAGCGAGGCCTGCCGCCACGGCAGCGGCATGATCGGCCTCGGGGATTTCCAATTCCCTGCAAAGCATTCGGAGCAGACGACGGTCGCGGGCTACCCATTGTTCAAGGCTGTCGACCAGGGTTCCGTCCTTGTCCCAGAGCAGTGCTTTGACCGGCTCCGTCATACGCGATCTCCTTTCGCTTTCCGTACCGTTTCCAGGATGTGCCGCGTTGCCACGGCAGGATCCGGTGCCTTCCAGATCGCCGAAATCACCGCCACACCGACACAGCCCCACCCGATAGGGATCGAGGCATTTTCGGCCTGTATTCCGCCGATGGCCATCATTGGAAGGCTGCTTTCTTTTACCATCGATGATAACAGCTTTGCCTCCACATTGGAATAATCCTTCTTTGTCGTTGTGGGAAAGGCTCCAACTCCGAGATAGTCTGCCCCCTGTTCCTGGGCCAGACGCATTTCCCTGAGGTCTGCAACCGAAACGCCGAAGATCCCTCCTTCCGGCCAGATTTGCTTTGCAACCGGCAGGGGAAGGTCGTTCTGGCCGATGTGAAGTCCGTCGGCACCGATCGCCATAGCGATGTCGAGTCGATCGTCCACGACCAGCGGAACACCGAATCTGTGACAGAGTGTCACTAGTTCAATACCACGATCGTAGATCTCTTTGTCGCAATAGCGTCCGCTTTTTTCCCGGTACTGGACCATGGTCGCGCCGTTTTTCAGAGCCGTTTCCACGGTGGAAAGGAATTCGTCTGCGGGGCGGAATCCCGCATCGGTTACGAGGCAAAGGCTCATGGCTGCATTGATGGATTTATACATGGTTGATCCGCTCCGGGTGGAAAAAGGTACTGTCGTCCATACGGCTTGCGGCATCGATGAGCCGTATACGGAAGCTGCCGCTGCCTTCTTCTGCGGCCAATGCCCGGGCTGCCGTCTCTCCGGCCAGGTTCATGGCAAGGATGGCACCTGCCGCCGCCTCAAGCTTCGAAGGAAGGACCGAGACAAAGCATCCGAGGGCCGATGCACTCATGCAGCCCGTGCCGGTTATCCTTCCCATCATGGCCGAGCCGCCGCGAATCTGAAGCGTGTTGCTGCCGTCGGATATGATATCTTCGCGTCCTGTCGCGATCACGGTTATGCCGAAGGCCGAGGCCAGGCTCGATACACTTTCCCGTACCCCCTCTTCGAGGGTTGAATCGACCCCCTTCTGCCTCACCTTCCTGCCTGCAAGGAAGGCGATCTCCGCGGCGTTTCCCTTGACGATGTCCGGGCGCAGGCCTTCAAGAATCTGCCTCGCAGCTTTGCGGCGCGGGGCCGTTGCTCCTGCCCCGACCGGATCGAAAACGATGGGGATGCCAAGTTCCCTTGCCCTGCCGCCTGCGGCCAGCATGGCTTCGATACTATCGGGATTGAGGGTCCCCATGTTCAGGACCAGGGCCCCTGCATGTTCCACCATATCGAGGGCGTCTTCCTTCCAGTCGGTCATAACCGGAGCACCGCCGAAGGCGAGGGTGATATTGGCGCAGTCATTGATCGTCACCATGTTGGTGATGTGGTGAATCAGGGGGGATGCGTTGCGTATGTCGTGAAAAGCTGTGTTTAAGCCTTTGAATTCCATATATGAGCTCCTTTCATGAAGAGAAAATAGGCAATCATCGAGATGAGCATTGCCGGCAGGGAGACACCCAGAGGGGTTCCCTTGGGCAAGAGGATATAGTAGGCTCCGACCCCTGCCGCCCAGGCCGCAAAGCCGAGGATAATCAGGAGTAACGATAGCGGAGCCTTTGCAAAGAAGAGGCGACGGCAGAATATCACCCCGAAGAAGGGGGCAAAGAGGGAGCCCAAAAGATAGAGAAAGCTTTCGTACCAGCCGCCGGGAAGCAGCATGGCAAGCATGAGACCTGCGAAACCGACAAGTAAGGGGGCCACGTGCTTTCCTATTGCGGGAAAGGCAAGGCGAAGGGAGACTCCTGCAGAATGGACGTCGAGAAAACCGGTGGTAACCGTGGATAGCAGGACGACAAAGGCGGCGCCCACTCCCATTCCCACGGCAAGCATACTTTCTACCGCTCCTGCACCGGGGAGTTTAGTGACGGAAAGCAGTCCCAGCAGATACATCCCGCAACTTCCAAGAAAGTAGCCGACGGTTGCGGCCGATACCCCTTTGCGGCCATGTTTTGCGCTGCGGGTGTAATCCCCAACCAGGGGAAGCCAGGAAAGGGGCATGAGAACCGCAAGTTCCAGCATGTTCCCAAAGGCCATGGAATCCGGCTCCTGGGCTTTTGAAATGGCCGAAATTTCCCCTGCTGGAAGGGTGATCAGCTTGATTGCCCACAACAGTGAAAGGATCAGGAGCAGGGCCACCGCAATCATATTAATGCCCCGTATCCCCCTTCGTCCCGCTGCGGTCCAGATAAGCAGGAGCGCTCCTATCAGCAGCCGGGAGACCGGAGGTGATATCGTCATTCCGGCTGCGCTGCTCGCGGCAACAAGTCCCTCGGCTCCGGCGATGATCATCACCGCTGTCCATCCGACCAGTTGAAGGGCGTTTACCAGGGCAAAGCTTGTTACTCCCGGCCTCCCCAGGGTGCTGTCCGCAATGGCGATGGCATCCTTATGCTCTTTCCAGGAGATCCAGCCGACGGCGAAAAATGCTATTCCACCCAAAAGATGGCCGCCGATGATTGCCGCAAGCGCCCCTCCTGTTCCCATGCCGCGGTAGAGGGCCCCGGTGAGAATCTCGGCCAGTGAGATTGCCGCGCCGAACCAGAGGAGGGCGAGCTGGGGAGAGCCGATTGTTGTATTCTCTCTGGTACTTGTATTCATGGCTGTAGCTCCTCTCCGCCGTAGAGGGCGTAAAAGTGGTGGATGGGGCCGCAGCCCCCGCCGATCGCCAGGCCGTGGGCTATGCCTTCGGTCACATATGCCTTTGCCCTTTCTACTGCCGCTTCGAGGCTGAATCCCCGGGCGAGAAAGGCCGCAAGGGCGCTGGAGAGGGAACATCCCGTACCGTGTGTGTGGCGTGCATCAAGGCGCCTGGCCTCAAAACGGCGAAAGCCCTTACCATCTGCCAAAAGATCGACAGAACGGTCGGGATCGGCCGAGTGTCCTCCCTTGATCAGGACAGCCTTTGCTCCCCTCTTCAAAATCTCCAGGGCAAGCCTTTCGCGTTCCTGTTCCGACAGATTTTCGTTTCGTTCGGCCCCCCCGGTCTGTGCCGTCTCCTGCCCTGCGTAGGCAAGTTTCAGGGCTTCGGGGATATTGGGAGTAATGAGGTCTGCAAGAGGAAGCAGCTTTTCAATCAGGAGCCTTTCGGCCTCCTCTGTCAGAAGGCGGTGCCCCGATTTCGCCACCATGACCGGGTCAAGAACCGTAATCGGCGGTTTCCATCTGCGCAGCGCCGCGGCAACCGCTTCGATGATAGGGCCTTCGGCAAGCATGCCGATCTTTACCCCGTCGACACGGATATCAGAAAAAACCGCATCGATCTGGGCCGCGACAATGTCGGGATCCATGGCCCTGACTGCCCTGACTCCCCGGGTGTTTTGGGCCGTTATGGCGGTAATGACCGTCATGCCGTAGACGCCGTTAGCGCTGAAGGCCTTCAAATCGGCCTGAATGCCCGCGCCCCCCGAGCAGTCGCTTCCTGCAATGGAGAGAAGATGTTTCATAGGATCTCCTTATCTACGAGATCCGGCTGGCTAGGGATTAATGAATGGATGATGGATGAATCAACCTCACGCTTTCCTCCGCCGGCATTATCCGGATCAGGTTCATGGGTCGGAAACTTCGCGGGTTTCCATCTCAGCCGGCCAATTCCGGCACCCCAAGGTGTTGTATACCTGCAATGATAGATGTGGCTGAAAGAAAAGTCAATGCAATCGTCAGCTCACCTTGAAAAAAGATATTGGTGATTTCTGCACCACTCCAGACTTTTTGCATAGGCTGCTTCCGGGTTTAGATGATAAGAATCATGCAGGATTTCCATCGACGAAGTGGACATGCTGAATCGATTTCCCCATGAGTTCGAAATAGTCACGTATCCCCTCATGCAGCCGGGCTGCCATATCGACATCAATCATTCCGACCTCTTTCAGCATACGATCGACATCTCGTGCTTTCAGGCATAGGTTGGTCGTTGTTTTCGTTAAATGTTCAAACACGATGGTTACTCCCAACTGTTCCGCTTTTCCGCCTAATATGGATAGTGCTTCGACACAACGATTCCATGCATCCTCTTTGCTTTCATCCCGATATCCCTGTCCCGTGGTGATTAGGGCTTTCGGAGCTTCCATCTGCGATGCGATTTCAAGAGAGCGTGTTAGATACGCTATGCTACGTTTCCTGATAATTGGGTCACTTGATGCGATATTTATCGGATACATGCATTGCTCGGGAGTATAGCAGATGACACGTAGGCCATAGTCTTTGATTTTTTTATATAACGAATGCATCATTTGTTCTGAAAAATCGTCTTGAAATAGATGAGGACCAGCCCCCCAGAGTTCTATCTCTTTTTGTTCCAGTCGTTTCATTGATTCAAGGAAATAATTGAAGCTATACAGCTGATAGGAGTAATTTCCGCAGATGACTTTCGATATGTTCATAACCTGAGTGATTGACAGGTATGTCGTTTGCAACTACGATATAAAAACCAATCAACGAGGAGTTGCCTGTCCGGCTTTGTCGAGATTTAAACAGCAAAACCGGAGCCGAAAAAAACCACACATCAAACCTACTCTTTATGACAGTGTATGAGGTGGGCGTTGTATATATGGTTTTTTCGGGACTTCTTCAGTATCAGTTTATCATGTTATATCCATAGACAATGTTTGCCTCTGTTATTCAAAAGGAGGCACTATGCTAATCACTGTTGAGCAGAAAAAGTCGTTAGAGTCACTCTTCCATGTAATACGAGTAAAAAATATTCAGCCAGGATCAAAGGGAACCGAGAAAGTTGAGCAGATCTTGGCATATCTTGAAGTGATAGACAGCTGTGTCGGAAAGATTTCCAAGAAGAGAGAGCTTGTTTTCATAGACAGTGCGGCAGGAAATTGTTACTTAAGCTTTCTTGTCTATCATTATTATAAAACGCTATGTGATCGGCAGGTGATGATCCACTGTATCGATTCAAATAATCGCTTGATGAAAAACAGCAGAGACATAGCAGAACAGCTTGGATTTCTCAACATGACATTTCACTCCGGAGATATTCTTGACCTACCCATGGTGAAACATGTCGATATTGCATATTCGCTACATGCCTGTGACACGGCCACCGACAAAGCTCTTTGGCTTGGAATAGAGTTGGATGCGCGTTATATATTGTCGGTTGCCTGCTGTCAGCACACTATTCGGAAGAAATTCAAAAATAACGCGATAAAAGGAGTAACACGTTACAAGGCATTCAAAGAACAACTGCTCTATCTTGTGGCCGACACCATGAGAGCCCATCTCGTCGGCATGTGCGGATACAAGACTGATATCTTTGAATTCACCTCTACCCGCAATACAGACAAGAACATCATGATCAGGGCAACGAAGATGGGGTGCTGCCAAAACTCGGATAGCTTAAAGAGTGAATACGCAAAGCTCCGGCAAGGGTTTGGCTTTGAACCTTTCCTGGCGAAGCTGATACAAAAAGATGACATGTAAAAAGCATGCATGTTTTTCCCTTTTTCATGCTACACTCTAAAAAGAAATTTGTGTGAGTGGTTCAATGAAAACACCAGGTGTATATATCGTAGAAAATAATGACTTTCCGAATTCTGTGGTGGAGGTTGCCACAGCCGTACCGGCTTTTATCGGGTATACCGAAAAGGCGGTGAAGGACAATCGTTCTCTATTGAACATGCCGATGAGGATTTCGTCGCTACAAGATTTTACAGCATATTTTGGCGGCGCTCCCGATTATCAGTTTGAACTGACGGAGACGGCAGCGGAAGGTGATGCCGCCTCCGCCGGTGTGATAGGAACGGTTTCAGCCGGAAAGAAGAAGTACACCATTACCCAGAAGTCGACGGACTATTGTCTGTTTCGAAGCCTGCTGCTCTTTTTTGCGAATGGCGGGAATACCTGCTATATCGTTTCCGTGGGCACCTATACAGACGAAATTAATGCAGAGGCGTTACAGAATGGTATTGATGCTCTTATTAAAGAGCAGGAGCCTAGCATGGTGCTCATCCCTGAAGCAATAACATTACCGTCAAAAGGGGCCTGCTACTCCCTGCAGCAGCAGATTCTTGAGCATTGCGGCGGCAAAATGAAAAACCGCATTGCCATACTGGATGTTTATGAGGGTTACAAAGACTTTCGGGCCGCGGAAGGCGATTGCGTAAAGAATTTCCGTGAAGGCATTGGCAACACCTATCTGGATTTTGCTGCGGCCTATTATCCCTGGCTGAATACCGAACTTATATCCGGTAACGAGCTTAGTTTTAAACAGATTTCCAACCGTGATGTTTTGGCGGCATGCATTAAGGAAGAAATGGGACTCGCTGATGCTGCAAAAATCGATGAAAAGGGAGAAAAATTTCTGGAGCTTCTGGATGAACTCTCTTCAAAAAGTTTCACCGCCGACAAAGAAGCATTGATACACAGAACCCTGATTCAGAGCAGTCATGTTTATAACAATATTTTAGAGAACATCAGAGATTATCTGAACAGAATGGCTCCCTCTGCGGCGATAGCCGGGATATACGCTATGGTCGACTCTTCGCGGGGTGTCTGGAAGGCTCCTGCCAATGTGAGCCTGGCGTCTGTGATTTCTCCGACGGTGAATATTTCGCATGACGAACAGGAATATCTGAATCTTCCTTCCGACGGCAAAGCGGTAAACGCCATTCGTTCTTTTACCGGAGAAGGCGTTTTGGTATGGGGAGCCCGTACTCTGGACGGCAACAGTCATGACTGGCGTTATATAAACGTTCGCCGAACGGCAATTATGCTGGAAGAGTCCATCAGCCTGGCTTCGAAAGCCTATGTTTTTGAAGCCAATACAGTAGATACGTGGAACAAGATAAAACGTATGATTTCTAATTTCCTTGAAGGTATCTGGAAACGGGGAGGATTAGCCGGAGCTACTGAGGAAGATGCTTTCAGTGTCCATGTCGGATTGGGAGAAACCATGACTGCCAAGGATATATTGGAAAATATCTTACGTATAAAAATTATGGTGGCGTTAACCCGTCCGAAAGAATTTATTGAAATTACTTTCCAGCAGCACATGCAGAAATCTTAGCTTCTCGATAGCATGGTGCAACTGTATTGACTCTTTATCAATGAAGCCAAGTTTCTTGGCAAGTGAAGCTGTATTCATTCCATCGGTAAATGATTTTGAGATCTGATGTTGCGGAAATGGCAGACTGTTATCGGAGATGTAGGAGAGATACCTATTGGCTTTGCATGATGAAAAATGTTTCATGGTTTCTCTTTGTGTCCGGTTGTTTTAATGTGTCTCATGATAACGATTTTTTTCTTCGTACATAAGCGAGTCAAGATAGCTGATGAAGTCTTCTGCATCTCCCTGAAAGGAAGGCGAGTATTCGTCGCCGCCGATGCTTAATGAAAGTGTATAAGGACAGCCAGACTTCGAACTCGTTTCTATTGCACTGTGGACTCGCGCTATTACTCCATCGAGCTCGGCTCTGTTTGCGTTTGGCAGAATCACGACAAACTCATCACCGGCATAACGTGCAATGAAATCATCAATGCGTAGTGCTGTCTGCATTGCCTTCACGACCATAATAAGCGCTTCGTCGCCAACGACATGCCCATATTGATCGTTTATATGTTTAAAGTCGTTCACGTCTGCCAGGAACGCACAAAATCCCTTTTTTGATTGCCTGCACTCCTGGATCAGAGCCTCGAGATACTCATCGAGGCGTCGTCGGTTATATGCTCCTGTAAGATAGTCGTACATGAGCCTCCGTTCTTGAATGGTGGAATTGAGAACAATCATTGATAATGTATAAGTAGGCAAAAGAATGACAAATTTAGGGAGCAATATCTGCAGCACACCGCCGACGGCCATGGGAACAGGGACGGACATCAACCCCTGAAACACTCTTGGATTGATTGTCTTCTTTCGGGAAAGGGCAAGAATTACTGCCCAGGCGAGATACCCATAGAACACAACGGTGGTGATGTGGAGGAATCTTCCTGGATACAAATACCCGTTTTTGTCGATAGCAAATATACAATCTTTTAAGAGCGAAATGAAACACAAACTTAGGTTTACAAGAGCTGGTACCGAGTAAAGGACAATGGCCTTTCTTTTTCTTCGGTGCGGCGGTAGTGTGACCAACTCTATATAGCCAGCGTAAAGCATGCTGATGAGGGGGGTGCTTACAAAAAGGAGGAAGGTGGAATTCCTTAGGATGACCTGTCCAAGCGTAGTTTTTGTGCCTTCTGTCAGTAATATGGCTGAGTCGCTGAAAAGCGTAATGCATACCAGCAGAAGCATAGATGTAAAAAAGCGGTAATCTAATTTCTTCCGTTCCCGTTTGTCCTGTATTCCCGCAAACAATAATACGATGATTTGCGAACAAAACAAATCGATGTTGATCCTCAGACCGACATCCATGCCTTTTCTCCTCGCCACATGCTGAACGAATACTGCACTGCTGCAGTAAATATGCACTACTATAAGTTTTAGTAGTTATCGAAAGAATAACAAGGAATTATCTGAGTTTTTGATATGGCGATTCTTGAATAAGAATTTGTCGCAACCCATAAAATAGGACCGTATCAAGTCAGGCCGTCTTTCTGAAAATCTGGAATGTCTTTCCCTCAAGGATCTCCTTCGAACTTTCCAAAGATAGTCCTGCCGCTTTCATGGCACTGCATATACCCTCCGGTGATGATGAGTGGCCCCAGTGGCGTCCTCCCTTTGCCGCCTTGTTCCGGTCGATCACCACAAGGCGGCCTTCGGGTTTCATGGCCCGGCTGGCAGATTGAAAATAAAGCTCCGGTCTGGCGATGTGATGGAAGCTATTGTGCGAAAAGATCAAATCTTGGGAGGCCTCTGGAAGGAGACAGCTATGTTCTTCTCCGAGAACCGCGATGATTCGGGATTCCATCCCTTTGTTCCGTGCATAGTCCATCAAAAAACGAAGATTTTTTCCGCTGATGTCGACTGCATAGACCTCGCCGGTGTCGCCGATTTTTCTGGCGAACTCGACGGCAAAAAAGCCACCGCCCGAACCTATGTCCGCCACAACCGATCCCTGTCGAAGAGGGAGGTATGTGAAAATTTCTGCCGCTTCTTTTTTTGCCCTCAGGTTTAAACCCTGCAGGAAAAGTTTATTGAGGATCATGTTCCGCATCCTCAAATCGTTGTCTGAACTTTTCTCTCCACTCATTCCGATGATGATACGTATCTTTGTCATCATGGCCGGTGTGATGTAATCCCCCTTTGAATAAGATGTGGCTTAGCAATACCAGCCCCCAGGCCTGCCAATAGCCGATGACGGAAAGACCGAAAAGCTGGGGCATAAGCCAATTCCAAAGCAGCATGACAACAAGGCCGAGGACAAGGGCAAAGGCCGCTGCGGCAACGATTCCCAGGATAACCCAGAGCCCTATCCTCAATGGGTGAAATTTTCTGTTATGGTAGAACATCTTTTTCCCTCCTGTATATTGAGCCTCACATTTCCTCATGCAAGAGCTCCTTGATTTCCTTTAGTCTTTGTCGTAAAAATTTCACGGCATACCGTTTCCGGGCGGTAAGGGTGTTGATCGATTCCCCGGTCAGCTCGGCGATTTCAGCAAAGGTTCGTCCCTCTATCGCCTGTAATATGAAAACCTCTCGCTGGGACTCGGGCAGTTCATCAAGACTCTCGTAAAGGGTGTCCGCAATAATCCTCCGTAGGTACGCATGCTCACCCCCTGGCAGTTTAAGATCTGCGAGGAGGTCAAGGCCGTCGGTGCCGTCGTCGACGATAAGCTCTGTCTCCTTCTCCCGGCGAAGAGCGCGGGCACGATAGTAGTCGATCACACGATTTTTTACGGAACACCATAGCCAAGCTACCAGGTTATCGATGGGATCGAGAACATTCACATGCTCCGTCGCCCGAACAAATATTTCCTGAAGCATATCTTCTGCCTCTGCCGCATCATCGATACGCCGAATAATGAAATGGAGCATTTTGCCGTACTGATCCCGAAAAACCTGCTCAAGCCGGTGTCCCATTCATCCTCCCTACAATAAGCATAGACGAAGAGGTTAAGGTTTTGGTGTATGATAAACCGTTCTTTTGCGAAATATGATGTCAGTGAAGGATTACAGATTTGATGTGGAAATATTGGGCTTGAAAAATGAATGGTCTCTACTGTCAGGAATCCTGGTGATCTCTATGCCCGAGAGGGGATAGAGATCACCAATATTCGAAACACTACCCAAGGTCAGCGATTTTCTTCCTGTAAGCCTCGGTACCTTCAATGAGTTTATCCAGTATGGCTTCGACTCCCCATACCTTTTCATGTACGTCATAGGGAAAGGTTCTGGACCCTGTAGCCTTAAAATTTCCCAAACGCTTGTGGTACATCTTTGCCAGTACGGGGTAGCCATATGCTTCGGTGCAGGCGGCAAGGACCAGAAAGGTCGCAAGCTCCTGGGCAAGGGCCGGATGATCCTGGCTTGAGCAGTAAAGCCATTTATATAGATCGGGATGAAAGTTTGTGCTGACGCCGTTGAATCCTCTGGACCCCGCCTTCATTGCATCCCAGGCGATTGCCGCATTTGCATTGAGGATTGCCATGCCACTCTTTTTTGTGATGGCCACACGGCGTTGTACGGTTGGCAGATCACAGGAGACATCCTTCATGAAGCTGAACCTCCCACTATCGGCCAGGACCTTGAGTTCTTCATCGGAGACCAGGCGCCTGTAGGGGGCCGGACACTCATAAATTCCCAGGGGCAAGTCCGAAGGAAGTCGTTCCAGTAGCCATTTCAGGTTGCCGATAAAGGTATCTGTTCCTTTGCGGCCGGGGTCGAGGTGGTTTGAGACCAGGACGATACCGTCGGCGCCTGAATCAACCGCCACCTTTAATTCTTCGAGTTGCCCATAGGGATCGTCGCTTGTGTGTCCCGAGGCGACGACGGGAACGCGCCCTTTTACCGTCCTGACGACGAATTTCGCGAGTTCTGATTTTTCCTGAAGGCTGAGGTATTGCATTTCACTGGATTGGCAGACGGCGAATAAGGCATCTGCCCCATGGCTGATGTACCATTCGATTAAAGCCTCCAGACTTTCGTAGTCGATGCTGTCGTTTTCGGTAAAGGGTGTGATCATTACCGGAACAATGCCTTCTATTTTCTTTTTCATTCTTATAGCTCCTTTTCCTGCATGTCTCTGTCTTGAAAACGATGAAATATCATGAACAACTAAATTTATCATCCAAAATTAAGTTGATGTCAAGTGAAAGTGCCCTTTTTTAGCCGTTAATAGCGGGTGAAACAAATTAATTTAGTTTTTTGTTGACACCTCATAAAAGTCATGTTAATACTATTTTCATACTTTTGATAACGATTACATATCGTGAAAAAATAAATCACAAAGATTAACGATTAAGGAACTAAGATGAAGGCTTGTGAGAAATTTAGCTTGGAAGGAAAGACTGCGGTAGTGACCGGGGCCACAAGAGGGCTCGGCCAGGGCATTGCATTGGGGCTTGCCGAAGCCGGAGCCAATATCGTGTGTGTTGGACGAAGCGATGATTCGGGAACTCGTGAGAAAGTGAAGGCTTTGGGTCGTGAATACCTCAATATTCGACTTGATGTAGCACTTCCTGAAAGTCCCGATCTTATCATTGAGAAGGCGGTGTCGGCTTTTGGGAAAATTGATGTGCTGGTAAACGCCGCCGGAATTACAAGGAGAGCAATGGCGCTGGATGTCAGCCGTAAGGATTGGCAGGATGTCCTGGATGTAAATCTGACTGGTTTGTTTTTCCTTTGCCAGGCTGCTGCACGGCAGTTCGTCAAACAGGGACATGGAGGGAAGATTATAAACATAGGCTCCATGACCTCGTATCAGGGAGGCATCAAGGTTATTCCCTATACCGCTTCGAAGGCCGCGGTCAGGATGATTACCATGCACATGTGCAATGAGTGGGCTCCCTACGGTATTCATGTCAACTGCATTGCTCCCGGATATATGGTCACCGACA
Organism: Sediminispirochaeta smaragdinae DSM 11293; assembly: GCF_000143985.1. Classification (GTDB taxonomy): domain Bacteria; phylum Spirochaetota; class Spirochaetia; order DSM-16054; family Sediminispirochaetaceae; genus Sediminispirochaeta; species Sediminispirochaeta smaragdinae. The sequence continues at coordinate 801,603 of NC_014364.1, forward strand.
TGACTGCTCCCATGCGGGGCGAGGCTTCGCGCATGGCGGAAACAAATACCAGGATTCCTATGGAGCGATGGGGAGTTCCGGAAGACTTGGCAGGGGCTGCTATCTTCCTCGCCTCAGAGGCTTCGGACTATGTGAATGGATTCACCATCGCCGTGGACGGCGGATTTTTGGCAAAATCCTAAGGAGACATGGAGAAACGCATGAAAAGGAAATTCAGAGTCGGGCTGGTGGGATGCGGCTCGATTGCAGAGAATGCCCATCTGCCGATTCTTTCGGAGATGGATAATGTTGAACTGGTCGGTGTTATCGCAAAACGTCTTGCCAGTGCCCAAACCGCAAAAGAGCGATACGGCATTTCCCATGCCGTAGAAAATATCGAACAGTTGATTGAACTTGGCCTCGATTGTGCCTTTGTTCTCTCGCCCAAGGAATGTCACCATGAACATGTGCTTGCGTTACTCAACGCCGGCCTCGATGTGTTCAGCGAAAAACCCATGGGATGCAGCCTTTCCGAGATGGAGGAAATGGTTGAGGCCTCGGAAAAGAGCGGCAAGGCCCTGATGATCGGTTTTAACCGTCGTTATGCTCCTGTATATCGGAAAGCAAAGGAAGTGTACGGAACCTTGTCTCCCGATGTCATCATAGCCCAGAAAAATAGACCGGCATCGGAATATCGTGCAACTCTGGAGAATGCCATCCATATGGTGGATCTCCTGCGCTACTTTTGCGGTGAGTGTGAGGATGTCCAGGCAATTTCTAAATTTACGGACCCCTATTATGAAACCCTTGCGACGGCGCAAATGACTTTTTCGAATGGTACCGTCGGTATGCTTGTCGCCGATCGCGCAAGCGGGCAATGGGTGGAGACATTCCAGATGCACGGCCATAACAAGAGCGTCCTTGTCAACTGTCCCGATACCGTAACTGTCGTGGACCATGAGGAGAGCCATACCACCGACATGACGCCCCTTGCCATGGGCTGGGCTCAGGTCGCTGATAAGATGGGATTTCGTGCCGAAGACGAGCATTTTTTCTCTTGCCTTGAAACAGGAGAGACGATGCTTACCAATGCGGCGGATTCCTTTAAAACTCATCTCCTGATGCATAAAATTCTTAAGGCCGCAGGCCTTCCCGACCTGGAGTAGGTGAATGAAGATTGCCGGTCATACGATGGGAACACCGGAGTATTCACTTGAGGATGCTCTTCGGCTTTTCAAGAAGATTGGACTCGACGGAGCCGAGATCATTGTTCAGGATGGTTACCGGTGTGCACTGGAGGAAAAGACATCCACTGATACGCTTCGGGAGTTATCCCGTCTTGCAAAAGATCTGTCCCTTGAGATTCCCTGTCTGACTCCCTATTTTTCCCGGTTCAACGATCTTGACGAGGGTATCCGAGAAAAAGAAATCGAAGGCATGTGCAAGGTTATCACATACGCAGAAATTCTGGGGGCCAAGTATATCCGCCTGTATGGTGGAAACTTCGGTCAGGACGAAAGGGATGAAGACGGGAAAAAGCGCGGCTGTCTGGTGGAAAGTCTTCGTTTCCTAGGGGAGATTGCCAAGAAACATGGGGTCTCTCTGGTGCTGGAAAATCACTTTAATACCATGACCGTATCGGCCCGGGAAAGTGTTGATATTTCCTATGCTATTAACCATCCTTCGGTAGGTATTCTCTACGATCAGGCAAATCTGACATTCACCGGAAACGAAGAATACGAAACGGCCATTCCTCTGCAATTCGACAAGAGCTGGTATGTTCATGTTAAGGATTTTGTCTTCAGGGGAAATGACCACACCTTCTCATCATCTGATGTATCACACCCTCAGGAGGAGGAGCGGAAGGTCGTGACCCGAATTGTCGGAGAGGGAATTCTTGACTGGCCGGCAATCCTGCAAATGCTTAAAGATAGAGGTTACAGCGGCTGGTTGTCGCTTGAATATGAGCGGCGATGGCATCCGCAGGATATTCCCGACGCATCGCTTGGAATGAAGCAGAGTGCCGCATTTCTGCGAAAGATCATTCGAGATCTGAAATAATCAGCAATTCTTTCCCGAAAGGGATACAAAGGAGCAATATATGAAGAAAAGAGTTTTCCTGGCCCTGATCGTAACATTCCTGCTGTTCTCCGGCGAGGTTTTCGCGAATGGAGAAAAGGAATACCCGAATCAGAACATCAACGTTATCGTTCAGTATTCTGCCGGCGGTGGAACGGACCTGTCCGTTCGTGGCGTTCTTGATGCAGCGAAGGAAACGCTTCCTTCCGGTACCAATTTTGCCGTTTCCAATGTTACCGGAGGTGCCGGCCTCATCGGACTGAACCAGGTGGTCACCTCTCCCTCCGACGGTTACACCCTCGGCGTGCTTAACACCGACCTCGTCATCAACTACTGCCTGGGGCGAACCAAGATTTCCGTAGAAGACTTTGAGCCTATTGCCTGCGCCCTGATCGATCCCTTTGTGCTGATTGCGGCTGCCGATGCGCCGTATACAACCTTCGAAGAGTTCATCGAATATGCAAAGGCTCATCCGAATGAGATTGTTATTGGAGAAACCGGAATGGGTGCGGCTCCCTCGCTTGCGGTCCTTGCCATCGAGCAGTTTTTCGATGTCAAGTTCAAGACGGTATCCTATGGAGGGAGTGCGGACTGCGTGACCGCGATCGTCGGCGGACATATCAATGCAACCATCGCCCAAACCGTCAATGCGGCATCGCAAGTTCAAGCCGGGAACCTCCGTTTCCTTGCCTCGATGTCCGAAGAGCGGCTTTCCACCTATCCTGATGTTCCAACCATGAAAGAGAGTTATGCAGATATCGATTTCTTCATGCCCGGCTTCTGCATTATTTCTGCCAAGGCCGATGTAGATCCTGCAAAGGTGGAATATCTGCGAAGCGTTTTACGGCCTGCAATCGATTCTGATGCATTCCAGAAAACGCTGAAAACCATGGGAATGCAGACAATCAATATGGATGGGGCGGAGACTAAGGCCTTCCTTGCCGATCAGCTGAAACTCTATTCGAAGCTTTGCAAGGATATCTCTGTCAAATAATCGAAACGAGTGAACGGCAGCCCTTTTTACGCCGCCGTTCACTCCTCATCAAGGTGACGTACGTGAAAAAATATAATATCGGAACCGCGATACTGCTCATCTGTGTCGGGATCTATGTGATTCATTATTCCGGCGGATTTGACCCAATTGTAAATGGAACCCCGGGACCAGGCTTCTGGCCGAGAATTCTTGGTGTCTTGCTCATTTTCGTCTCCACGCTGCTTGCTGTAACGACGATATTCACACGGAAACAACTTGCCGATCATCTGATTGATTTCAAGGCGAAGGGATTTCGCCAGGTCGTTAAATTGTTTGCCGTGATGATTCTCTTCGGTGTTGGACTTAATTTTATCGGCTTTCTACCTTCGTCATTGCTTTTTGTTGTACTGGTTATGTGGATCATGGGCGTGCGAAGTATACCAAAGATCTGCATTGCAAGCTTTGCAATCACCATAAGCATTTATGTCATATTCGCAGTGGCTTTGGGCTTGGTTTTGCCCAAAGGAAAGCTTTTCTATTAGCCAATTATATCGAGGAGAACAATGAGCGCTTTCTTCCAAGCTTTAGCATCGGTTATTAGTCCGGCGAGTCTTTTGTCGTTATTTTCGGGGGCTCTCTGTGGTGTCTGGGTCGGTGTCATGCCCGGCTTATCTTCTGTTATGGGCATGTCGATTATGCTTCCTCTTACCCTCTCGCTTTCCGGTTCAAACGGCATCATGATGATGCTGGGGATTTTCTGTGGGGCAATCTATGGGGGGTCGGTCACCGCAATTCTCTTGAATACTCCAGGAACGGCGAATTCGGCTGCTACCTGTCTTGATGGGAATCCCATGGCAATCAAATACAAGCAGCCCGGTCGTGCCCTTTCTATTTCCACTACAGGCTCTACCTTCGGGGGAATGTTTTCTTCCGTTATGTTATTGATAACGGCACCCCTGTTGGCAAAGGTCGCTCTGAAGTTCAGTGCACCGGAATACTTTGCCCTGGCTGTGTTCGGCTTATCGGTGGTTACCAGTGTATCCAGCACGAGTGTGCTGAAGGGAATTATCGGAGCCATCCTCGGTTTGTTGCTTGCAACGATCGGCATGGACAGCTTTACCGGAGATTTCCGATTGACCTTTGGGACGATCTATCTTTCGGGAGGCATCTCCTTTATTCCGGTTCTCATTGGTTTATTTGCATTTTCTCAGGGGCTTATTACCGTTGAAGAAACCTTCAATAAAAAGAAGGAAGAGGTACAAAAGACAAAGATAGAGCGGATCTTTCCATCCAGACAGGATATCAAGACAATTTTTCCGTCTCTTGTTCGTTCCAGCCTTATCGGTACCTTGATAGGTGCGATACCGGGGACAGGTGGCGATATTGCCGCCTGGGTCGGCTACAACGAGGCAAAGCGCTGGTCCAAGCATCCCGAGAAGTTCGGCGATGGGGCTCCAGACGGCATTGCCGCTCCGGAAGCCGCAAACAATGCCATAAGCGGCGGTGCCTTGATTCCCCTTCTAACCATGGGAATTCCCGGCGATGCCTGTACCGCAATTATGTTGGGTGCCTTGATGATGCAGGGCATAAGCCCAGGGCCGTTACTGTTCACCGAACAAACCGAAAAGGTCTATCTCATCATCGTGGGATTGTTCTTTGCCAATGTTTTCATGGCAATCATAGGCTTCAGCGGTATCAAGTTTTTCTCAAAGATTGTCAATGTTCCCAATCACCTGATGACCCCCATCATTTTCGTTTTCTGCTTTGTCGGAACCTTCGCGATCAATCATAACATTAACGATGTCTACCTGATGATTATCTGCGGTATCCTTGGCTATTTCATCATCAAGATGGAATTTTCTATTCCTCCCATCATTCTGGGACTGATCCTGGGCGCGACAATCGAGAACAATTACCGAAGGGCGATGGCCCTGTCCGATGGAAATGCATGGATATTTTTCCAGCGGCCCATTTCCTGTGTTCTGCTGATCATCGGAATCATTTCTTTATTCTATCCTCTCTTTTTCCCCATCATCAAACGTAAACTGGCGGTGCGAAAGAGCCGCAGGAGTAATGTGTAATGGATACGAAAGCTGTGGATCAATGCATCTGGTGTGACAGGGACGAGGCTCTGGAGAAAGTTGTCAGGGAGATCGCAAGTTTTCCGACGGGAACGCTCTATCTGCATCGTGACCAAACACACCGCGGAAGGTGCATCTTCGCTTACAAGGAACACCTACGGAAAATAACGGAGCTTTCACGTGAACAGTACATGGCGTTGATGGGAGATATTCATACTTCCGTTTCTGCCATCACCAAGGCCTTGAGCCCGGATAAAGTGAACATTCTCATTCTTGGGGACAGCTCCGAACACATGCACATTCACCTTTGCCCGAAATATCGGGATGGGAAGCAATGGGGTGTTCCCTTTGTCGTGGATGAGGCAAAACCGTTGCTGCTTGACGATGCAGCTCTACACATACTTGTCGATCGAATGAAGGAGTATATCTAAATTATGGGGAAAATACTGATAACGGCATCTCACTATGCGCAATTGTGTGCACCTGCAAAGGAGATGCTTGAAAAAGCGAGACATACGGTTGTTCTCAATAAGAGTGACATGCCCTATTATTCTTTCGAGCAGCTACGACCTTTGGTGGCGGATATTGATGCTGCGATTATCGGAATGGATCGATGGGATGAGGAAATTTTTGCTCTTGCTCCGAGGCTCAAGGCTATAGCCCGCTTTGGTGTCGGAATCGATAATATCGATCTGAGCGCAGCCCGGCAGCGAGGCATCAAGGTAACCAACGCTCTCGGCATGAACGCCAATGCAGTGGCGGAGCTTGCCGTTGGGTACATATTTGACATGGTAAGGAATACCATTCGCCTCAATGCTGATCTCAGCAAGGGGGTTTGGAGTCGGGCAGTGGGACACGATCTCAAGGGGAAAACCGTTGGCTTGCTTGGTTTTGGGGATATTGCCCGCCGTGTCGCAAAAAAATTGTCGGGATTTGAGGTGAGGATTCTTGCGTGCGATCTGTTTCCGAACAGGGAGGCGGCAGCGGCGCTGGGCGTTACCCTTGTGGATGAAAAGACCCTTCTTGCGGAAAGCGACATTGTCAGTATCCATATTCCCAGTACCAGGGAGACCCGCCATTATATGAATAGGGATACGTTTGCCCAGATGCGAAAGGGGGCCTATTTCATCAATACCGCGCGAGGTGCTTTGGTCGATAGCGAAGCATTGTGCGATTCCATTGAGGCCGGGCACCTCGGTGGGGCTGCTCTTGATGTTTTTGAGACGGAGCCCCTGCCGAAGGAGAGCCGGCTTATTGCCATGGATAAGATTATTTGTACGCCCCATACAGGGGCCGAAACCTTTGAGACCTACACCGCGGTAAGTCTCTGTACGGCACAAGCCGTCATCGATGTTCTGAATGGAAAAGAACCTCAAAACTGGGTAAATACATGATGACGAAATTCCCGTAGGGTATATGTTTCGTCCGCCGCCGTTAAAAATCGATGATCGGGTGCTGAATGGGAAGCCTTTCAGCACCCGAAATGCTTCCTTAAGAGTCTGCTATAGATGTATACGTTCTGATTGCATCTCATATTTGTTGTAGGTTACAATAGGGTCCAAAAGGGGGGGATGTTTTTGGTTACACTCAAAGATGTTGCGGCGCGCGCTGGAGTAAGCATTGCAACGGCATCGCGAGTGATCAACGGAAATCAAAACGTTACGGAAGCTTCCCGTGAGCGTGTTCTGAAAGCTATTCAGGATTTGGGGTACTACTCAAATGAGGTTGCCAGAGGATTACGGCAGGAGTACCTGAAAATCATCGCCGTTACCCTTCCTACCATCGCTAACCTTTTTTTTGCCGAAATGCTCCAAGGCATTGATGATGTAACCACCATTGCAGGCTATAGTATCCTCTTTAACGATACGACGAAAAATGACGAGGTGGAACGACAATGCCTGAGGAATATCAGGAGTATGGGTATTGCCGGCAGCATTGTTTTTCATCTTGATGTTATGGACAACATGTTGATACAACTTTGTGATGCCAATTTTCCGTGTCTGATCATTGGGGACACGGTGCAGGAGACGGTCGGAAAGGTTTCCTTTGTCCAATACGATGTGAAGGCCTTGGCCCAGTCGGCTTTCTTGCATCTCGCTCAATTTCAGCCGAACGATATCTGGTTTTTTTCCTCGCTGTTTAACGGAAACATCTACCTGGATGAGGCTTTAATTGCCCAATGCCCTGCAAAGCTTCATTTGATGCTGACTACCGACGATCCCAAGGATGCAGAGCGGATGTGTCGAAAATATGATATACACGGGCAGGGACACGCATTTGTATCTGTCAACGATTTTCAGGCTTTGGGTATCCTGAACTATCTGAGAAATCGGGGCGAGCCGATGCATCTTGTCAGTTTCGGTAATACCTCTCTTGCCCAGAATTTATCACCCCAGATAACCTCCGTTGCTCCTTCCGGATATCAGATCGGCGTTGCCGTGGCAAAGATGATTCTTGCGGAAATAGAGGGGCAGGCCGTCGATGAATCGTTATCCACATTACTTACCCCGGTTCTGATCCCCCGGGAGACCTAAAAGATGAAGGCCGAAGCCCTTTTCTTTGGTGTACTTAATATCGATATGGTCCTGGAGGCTGGTAGGCACGTCATTGGGAACAAGATTATGGGGGAACGAGTGTCGACCCATGCCGGTGGCTATGGGTGCACCCAAAGCTTTGGTTGTTCCCGGTGCGGTATACCTTCCGCCGTGATGGGAAAAATCGGGGATGATGCCTTCGGCCGCGACATCATCGAAACCGTCCGGGAAGAAGGGGTCGATTACAGCTTGGTTCAAGTGGTAGCCAACGAAAAAACAGGACTGTCCACTATCATCGTCCGTGCCGATGAGCCCAATATGTATTTGGACTTTCTCGGTGCCAACTTTACTTTAAATAGCCAGTATATTGCAAGTTGTGAAGAGCAGATTAAGCAGTGTGGTTTTATAGGAGCCCATCTCGGAGTGGCTACCGTACAGCCTTCCCTTACGCTTTTGGAATTGGCCGAACGTCATCGTATTCCCACGGCAATCAATTTTTCCACGGTCGACATTCCCGAAAACGTGTTTTCAACAAAACCCGATTTCTTAATTTTGTCTTGTAACACGGCAAGCCTTTTGTGCGGATTCCCGGTGGATAATCTGAAAGGGGCAAGGATTGCGACGACCCTCCTCCTTTCTCAGGTAAAACAGGCGATTGTCTTTCAGATGGAAAATCTTGGAACGATCGTGGCTACCAGCCATTCCTGGGATATTATCGACCCTTGTCCCGAGCGAAAGATTATTGACCCGTCGGGTATGTCTGATTTCTTTACAGGAGTCTTTATTGCCCAAATGATCAAGGGGCACGGACTTTTGGATAGTGCAGCTAAGGCTCATGATGCCGCCATGACCTGTGCTCAGCGCATCGGCGTCTATGAATCATTGCCGACCAAAGAGGAATTGCTGTGAAAAAAAAGACGCTTAAGGAAATTGCATCGATCGCCCATGTCTCCCCTGCAACGGTATCCTTGGTACTTAACAACAAAACGGGAGTTGGAGAGGAAAAACGTAAGGCTATCCGGGAGCTGCTGGAGGCCAATGGTTATCCTACTGAGACGAGCAAGACGATCTTGTTTCTCAAGTACCGATACCATTGCAAATTAGTTGAGGAAAATCAGGGATCGGTTGCATCGATCTTCGAATACATCGTACAAGAATGCAAGGTCCATGGATACCGGGTTACCATGATCGCCTGTGATCATGCCTTGGAAGAAACCTTGCAAGAGCTTGATATGGCCTCTTTCTGTGGGGTGATCGTCTTAGGGACAGAACTGCAGCCTGAGCAGTATTCACTTCTCGACATGATTGAGGCTCCTTATCTTGTTCTGGATAACAACATGAAGGGACATGTCTGCAGTACGGTAGGTATCGACAATGAAGAGGGAGTTCGGAGTGCCCTTTCCCTCTGCAATGAAGCGGAAATTGCCTATCTCAAAAGTAGTTCCTGGACGGCCAATTTCCAGGAGCGAAGTGATGCACTCTTCTCGGCAGCTGCTGAAATGGGGCTATCGGTAAAAACGCTTTTACTTGAACCGACCCTGCTTGGAGCCTATGAATCGATCAAGAGGCTCATGCCCTTTCAGTTGCCGAGGTTTGCATGTGCCGATAATGATATTATCGCTCTTGGTGCCATGAAGGCACTGCTGGAGGCAGGCTATGATATCCCCGGCGATTGCTCTGTTGTCGGATTTGACGATGTTCCCTTTGCAGCGATACATGTGCCGTCCCTTACTACCGTGCGGGTTCCCAAAAGCATGATGGGGATACAGGCTGTCGACCAGATACTCAAATGTATTGCAGATGCCGATTATCGCTATCTGAAGTCGCGAATTTCCGGACAATTGGTTATTCGCGAAAGTACGAGAGCCTGAAACCACCAGGATTCGGAACACTATCACCGCGTTAGGGAGACGGAGGGCGTCGGCGGTCCGAGGCGGGGAGCCGAGGACGGGAGCGAAGCGTATCCCGGAGTCGACTGGCCCGTGCACTCAGGTGCACGGGCAACGCCCAGAAAAAGAATTCGATTATTCTTTTAATGCCCCTGCTGTTATTCCTGAGATTACATAGTGTTGCAAGAAGATGTAGAGCAGGATAATGGGAGCCGTCATTAAGGTTGCGCCCATGGCGATCAGGGGGGTATTGCCGACATACTTGCCCTGGAAGAAGGCCATACCGACGGGCAGGGTCCTGAGTGCTTCTTTGCTGATAATCACCAGGGTTAGAAGAAATTCATTCCAGGTCCAGGTAAAGAAGAATACGATGAGCGTAATGACGGATGGTCCTATCATTGGGGTTATGATCTTCCACAGCACCTGCGAGGTTCCTGCACCGTCGATTTCGGCAGCCTCGATGAGCGATTTTGGGATCTCTTTCAAGGTTCCCCGCATGAAAAAGGTTCCGAATGGAATGCCCATGGCAATTTGGGGGAGGATCAAGCCGGGAAGGGTATTGAGTAATCCCATTCCCTTGAGGTGGTGATAGAGTTGGATGACCACTACTTCCATTGGGATGGTCATACCGAAGAGGACGATGCCCCACAGAAGGGTTTTTCCGGGGAAACGAAAGTAGGCAAAGGCATATGCATTTGTCAGTGACAGCATGATCGAAAACAGCACTACGGGAATGACGACAAGAACACTGTTTTTGTAATAGATACCGAAATGTCCTTGCTCCCAGGTTTTCGCAATATTTTCCCAATGCATCTGCTGGGGAGGACCGAATACATTATGCACCAGTTCCGCTTTGGTTTTGAATGCGGCACTCCAGATCAATGAGAACGGAGCACAGGCAATGATCAAAAAGAGTGCTAAGATCAGAAAACAGATGATGCGGGAGACGGGAATTCTATGGTGTTTATTCATCGCTGTGCTTCCTTCTTAATGTGGTCATGCCAAAAGAAATTCCATAGATGATGAGTGCAAGTGTCACGGCAAGTGCTGCGGCGTAGCCGTACCGGTTGTATTGGAATGCATTCTTGAAAACATAGAGGGAGATAACATTGGTTGCATATCCCGGCCCGCCTTTTGTCATCACATAAACGAGATCGAAGGTCTTAAGCGAGTTGATAAAAAGAAAAATCGTTACAACGGAAATTTCGTGGTTCAGCGACGGAAGGGCGATATACCAGAATTTATGCAGTGTATTTCCTCCGTCGATGGATATCGCCTCATAAAGGGAGTGAGAGATTTTGCTGTACCCTGCCAAAAAGATGACCATCGCAAAGCCGTGGAATACCCAGGTTCCTGATATACCGACGGCTGTTAGGGCGGTAGCGCTGTCGCCCAGCCAGGCTTTCGTCATATCCGCAAGGCCAATGCCCCGCAGAAATGTGTTTATGACGCCGAATGAGGGATTGTAGATCCATCTCCAGATGACTCCGACAACAACGAGGGAAAGAATGTAGGGCATGAACAAAACCACTTCAAAGAGTTTACGTATTTTGTATCGATTAAGTTCGATGATCGATGCCAGCACCAGGCCGATGAGCGTGGGCAATACCATGATAAAAACGACTAATACCAGATTGTTTACCAGCGACCGATAAAAGATGGGATCGGAAAAAAGTGTTATGAAATTTTTTATGCCCACACATACTTTCGGCTGCAGTCCGTTCCAGGAAAAAAAGCTTAACTGGAGGGTCTGAAGCACGGGAATAAACAAAAACAGGCAATAGATGAAACATCCGGGGAGGAGATAGAGATAGCCGCGAAGGGGTGAATCATACAGGGATCTGTGTTCACTCATCATCACTTCCTATAGATGCAAAGCGCTTGTTCAGGTCGTCAATGATCTGCGGAACAAGATGCTTGGCGACCACGGGATTCTCTTCGAGGGCCGCGATTTGGGATTCCCGATCTCTCTTCCCTGCGGCGGCGATGGTAAGCCGCTCGAATTTCTTGACCTGCTTGATGAGATCGGTGGCACATGCGGGCAGTTCGGTCGTTGCTTCCGTTGCATGGCATTGGCCGTTTTTGCATAGGCACGAAGTCTCGATGACATCGCTATCTGTAAGATAGGGAAGGGTGCCCCTGTTTGCGACATTCACAATCAGCTGCTTGCCTTGGTTTGTATCAACCAGGGCTTCGACAAGGTTGAATGCGACCGCATCATATCCCCACAATCCCGTGTGGGTGAGGATGTCGAAGCGTGGTGCTTCTTTTCGTGCATACCCGGTTTCCTGTGTCATATACGATCCGTCCCGCTGTTGAATATAGCGGTTATACACATCGATAGGGTTTGTGTCTGGAGCAGATAGTGCTTCATAGTACTGTTTATTCAGCGTATGAATGACCTGTCCGCGTGTCTGTTTTACCCCGGCCATTTTTTTTGTGATGGTTTCGTGATAGAGATAATAGTAGAGATACTCGTTCGGCAGTATGTGGTAGGTTTGTATGTGATCGACCAGATCTTGATAAAATGGTTCCTGTGCGACAAACTCCTTTAAGCGTTCATGAACGAGCTCTTCCATTACCTCTTTCCCGTCTACCTTTACCGAGGTGACCCATCCGAGGTGGTTTAGTCCCGTATAGTGGGTTGTGATATGATCCTTGGACACTCCGTATAGGGTTCCGACGAATTTATCAATCATGATAGGTGCATCGCAGATGCCGATGACCTTTTTGTGATTGCTGTTTTCCAGAATGGCCTGCGTGATCATTCCCGAGGGGTTGGTAAAATTGATGATCCATGCCTTGGGGTTTATGCGGTGGAGGATGTTTGCCTGCGCCACAACAACGGGAATGGTTCGGTAGGCCATGGAGAATCCGCCGATTCCGACGGTTTCTTGCGGGAGTTGCCCGAACTTTAGGGCTGTCGTTTCATCGGCAATCCTGCTCTCGTCTCCTCCCACCCGAATGGACGAGAAGACAAAATCGGCGTGCTCCACGGCTTCCTGATAGGAGGATGCGATTGTTAGCTTCAGCCCTTGGCCCGATGCCGCAATGATCGCCTCTATTACCCGTGCATTGAGCTCTAATCGCTGCTGCTTGTTATCGTAGAGATAGAGATGTTCAAGCTTCATGTTTCGGGAAAGCAGCCCGCGTATTAATAAAGGTGTTCTCGGGCTTCCTGCCCCTATTACGGCAAGGATCATGTAGTAGCCTCCTCTGTTTCCTTTTCAAGATCAAATCGCTTTCGTACATCTTCGATAGTCAGATCGGAACTGCAGGATCGAAGATCCTCCGTCGACATTGCTCCCACGATATTTGCAAAGCGTATCGTATCGGCAATCGAAAAACCATGGGCCAGGCCGTACAATAGGCCTGCGGTAAATGAATCACCGGAGCCGCTGGGGTTTACCGCTTGTACCTGCGGTGCGGGAATCTGTATTATTTTTTCGCTTTCGTCTATTGTCACTGCCCCTTTGGGGCCCAGCGTCACCACCGGATGTGGGACGTATCGGCGTAAGTGATGCACCATGGCTGCCGGGTCTTGTTCTTTTGTGATTAAACGAGCCTCTTGCTCGTTTGGAAAAAACCACGATACATCTTTTAATGTATTAAAGTCGTCGGCTTTCCAGGCCAATGCCTCTTCATAGCCGATATCCGAGGTGATAATCAGAGAATCTCTGCGATCGGATATACACTGTTGAATTGTGGGATGTTGCAGTTGGGGAAAGTCGACATGTAGGAATCGAAATTTTTCTATATATAGGGGGGTAAGCTTTTCGAATATGCGGGGAAGATAACGTGCGAGCTCCGGTCCCTTTTTCGATATAAAACTCCTATCATTGTTTTTCGGAATGCAGATACTTACACCGGTTTCTTGTGTCGGTTCGTGGTGTATAAGGCTATCGGAGATCCCGACTTGCGTGAGGTAGTCTATGAGGTATGCTCCGAAGAAATCTGTTCCTATTGCCGATGCCAATGATACGTTCATGTTGAGGTTTTTCAGTATCACGGCGGTAATAGCGGATCCTCCGGGAGAGGTGACGATGCTATCTATATAGAGCTCTTCTCCTTTGTTGGGGTACTCAGAAAGTCCTTCGCAAATAATGTCTACAAATACCGATCCGACTATGAGAACGTTGTTCATGCTGCTCCTCGTTGTGTAGGTATATGAGGGCCCTGAGAGTAGATAGGGCCCTGTTCTGCGATTGTTATTTTGCCGGATAGTAACTGTTGTAATCGGCCTGCAATTTTTCCACAAACTCCTGCGGGGTTATTTCAAGAGCGGTCAGCTGTTGTACGGCAGCTGAACATGTGTCATAAAAGGTAGGCGTGATCCAGTCAATGTAATAGCCCATACCGTTGATTTTGTTTATATCGTTGTAGGCTCGTAAGATATCCTGATATAGCTGTGGCGAGTCCTGGTAATCCGATGCCGATACGGTCTGTGCGGGCAACATCATTTGGTCGGCCCAGGCCTTCGCCGTCTGCTTGGAGGCCAGGAAGTTGAGGAATTTTGCAGCCTCTTCAGGGTGTTCCGACTTGCTTGAGATAACAAAGGGAATGCCGGGGCCGCCAATGGCTTTCAGATGGGCCGCATCATCGGCAGGAAAAAGGAAGAAGCCGACCTCGAAGGGGGCATTCTCGAGCATCTCCCCCATTAACCAGTTGCCAGTCAGCATAAACAGGGAATCGCCCATGAAAAACATATTTGCAGAGTCGTCATAGCCGATTCCTGAAAAATCTTTTGTAAAGTAGCCTGCTTTAACCCACTCCTGTAGTTTCGTTGCGGCCTTGCGGTTTGCATCGGCCGTCCAGTAGTTCCCGGTCTTCCCGCTCATCATGTCATCAAGCTCATTTCTTGTCGTAAATACATGCTGCAGCGCGCTGAATTCATGAATACCGGTCCATCCGTCAAGGTTTCCAAAATTAATCGGCGTATAGCCCGCTTTTTTTGTCGCGGCAAGGATATCTTCGAGCTCTTTGAAGCTTGTGGGAATAGAGAAACCAAGCTGCTTGAACAACTCTTTATTGTAGAAAAACCCGACGACCTCTGCGGTCGTTGCGATACCGTAATAGTCGCCCTGATATCCCATGGCTTTCAGCGTAGCCTCGGAGAAGACCTCCTCCCAATGCTCTTTTGCAGCCGTATCGTTCATGTTCACGATGAGACCGGCTTTTACGAATGCACCCATGTCGGCCTCGCCCTGATTGAGCTGCATGATGTCGGGGCCCGTTCCCGATTCGACGGACATCTTTAACACCAGTTTCAAATCGTCGAGGGTCTTTGTTTCCCTGACAATATCAATATCGGGATTCTCGGCCTCAAATTCCTGCACGAGGCCATCCATAATCGTACTTTCGACCCCCCGGTAGTACTGGTCCCATAAGATAAGTTGTGTTTTTTCCGATTGTGCTTCTTGGCTGCCTGCGCCCCATACCGCAGAAGCGGTCAATAGGCATGCTAAGCATACCATTCCGATCTTTTTCATAATGCCTCCTCAAAAGTTATGGTATCAGGGTATTGGGAAAACGTTTTCCTGTCAAGTTTTTTCCTGCTGACGTTTTTTTGGCATCTTTTATCGGCATAGATTTGGTTTAGGAGATGTTTCTACATGAGGAACGGACCCGTAACTGATACCTGAGGATTTCATCCTGTTCGATTGTATTGCCCGATATCATTGCCATAAGTTTTTTTGCTGCAATGGTGCCGAGTTGCCCGATCGGCTGTTCGATACTTGTGAGTTGCGGGTTGGTAAATGCTCCGAGTTCTATTCCGTCGAATCCGAGGATCGATATGTCATGGGGTATTGATAAGCCTGCTTCACGTACGGCTTGGAAAGCGCCTACCGCCATTTCATCGCTCATCACAAAAACCGCCGTGACTCCCTTCGTCGTATCCAGCAACTGACGCATCGCTGCCTTCCCTGCGCCAAAGGAGACCCTCGTATATGCTGGTCCATCTTCGCTGTAGATAATACGATGCTTGTCGAACTGGATACCGTGGTCGGCAAGTGCCTTGCGATATCCTCCGATCCGCTTTTCGGCCATCGAATAGCTCACGGTACTGATGACACCGATGTTCGTGTGGCCGAGTCCGAGCAGATAGGAGGTTCCGTCATAGGCCGCCGCAAAGTCGTCGATTCTGACCTGAGGATAGCCAATGTTGCGAATATCGATATTGCATTGCACCATCGGAATAGTATTGTCGTGAAGACGCGAATAGATTTCCGGGCGTGATGATTCATGCATCATGATGATCCCATCGGTTCTGCTTTTCACCAATACTTCCAGATAGCCTGATTCGTTGTTTTGATGCTGTGCGTCATCCGGGTCTTTGACCAGACACAGCAAGGCCTTGTAGCCATACTGATCAAGGACCTTCTCTATGCTGTAGAATATTGCCTGGTGATATAATTCTGAGGTATTCGGCATGATGACCCCAACGGTGAAGCTTTTTTTCAGCACCATGCTTCGAGCAACATAGTCGGGGACATAGCCGACATCCTGGATTGCCTGTTCTACTCTTTCTCTCAGATCGTCGCTTACCGGCTTTGTTCCGTTGAGAACACGGGAGACTGTCGATACGGAAACTCCCGCAATCTGTGCTATTTTTCGTATACCCATAGGTGATAGTATGGTATACATCGAACAAAGGACAAGTGCTTCTTTTTTACCACCAGGATTCGGAACACTATCCCGCGTTAAGGAGACGGAGGGCGTCGGCGGTCCGAGGCGGGGAGCCGAGGACGGGAGCGAAGCGTACCCCGGAGTCGACTGGCCCGTGCACTCAGGTGCACGGGCAACGCCCAGAAGAAAAAAGGGAAAAGCGCTTGTACGAGCCGTGTGGCCCGTCGTATGGTTAAGGATATAAGGAGCGTAGCCATGGGTGATATGAGTGGAGTGCTTGCCGATCAGCGGCGTTTTTTTGAAAGCGGTGTTACGAAGGATCCGGCCTTTAGGCGAAGGCAACTCCTGCGCCTAGGCAGGGCGATTGAGGCACATGAGTCCGCGGTGTTTGAGGCCTTGCGGGAGGATTTGAATAAGTCCGCCTATGAGGCGTATGAAACCGAAGTCGGTATTGTTCTGGATGAGATCGGCTTTATGGTGCGGAACCTCGAGCGTTGGTCGAGGCCGAGGCGCGTGAAGAGTTCGATTGTACATTTCCCTTCCAAGAGTGTGGTGTATCAGGAGCCCTATGGCCTGGTTCTGATCATGTCTCCCTGGAACTATCCCTTTCAGCTTACCCTTGCACCCCTTGCCGGGGCCATTGCTGCGGGAAATGCGGCGGTGGTGAAGCCTTCAAACTATTCGCCTCGTACCTCGGCGGTGATCAAGAAGATTATTGCGGAGAGCCTTGATGAGGGGCTTGTTTCGGTGGTCGAGGGGGGACGGGAGGTGAACCAGTCACTTCTTGAGCAGCGTTTTGATTATATCTTTTTTACCGGCAGCGTGGCAGTGGGCCGGACGGTGATGCGATCTGCGGCCGAACATCTGACGCCTGTTACCCTTGAGCTTGGCGGAAAAAGCCCCTGCATCGTGGATGAGAGTGCGAAGATCGCCCTGGCGGCGAAGCGGATTGTCTGGGGAAAGCTTTTGAATGCGGGCCAGACCTGTGTGGCGCCTGATTATATCCTGGTGCATCGCACGGTGAAAGAGGCGCTGCTTGAGGAGCTTCGGCGTTCGATCGTAGATTTCTTTGGCAGAGAGCCGGAGCAGAATCCCGACTATCCGAAGATCATCAATGAGAAGCACTTTGCCCGGTTGCGGGGCTTGATGGAAAGCGGGACGATTGTCTTCGGAGGCGGAGTGAATGAGTCGACCAGACAGATTGCTCCGACGATTCTGGATGATGTGGCTTGGGATGATCCGGTGATGCAGGAGGAGATTTTCGGTCCCATTATACCGATCTTGGTCTACGATCGTCTGGAAGATGTCCTTGCCAGGATCAGCGAACGGCCCAAACCGCTTGCGCTCTATCTTTTTACCGGTTCACAGAGGGTTAAGAAGCTTGTCACAGGACGCTGTTCCTTCGGCGGCGGCTGTATAAACGACACGATTGTCCATCTTGCCACCTCCTACCTGCCTTTTGGGGGAGTAGGGGAGAGTGGTATGGGCGGATATCATGGTGAGGCAAGTTTCCGCACCTTTTCCCACAGTAAAAGTGTGCTGGAGAAGAGCAACCTCATCGATGTGCCCCTGCGATATCCTCCCTATAACAAGGGACTGGGAGTGCTGCGGCGGATGTTGAAGATGTAGAATCAGCTTGTCGAATCCCTGATGTACAGGGTGAAATCAGAATAATATTGAATTGGAACGGAATCAGGATCGCTGAGGCGCTTGATCATGATTTCTACAGCGGTACGGGCCAGAATATCACACGGCTGATCTATGGATGTCAGTCCTGGCGTGCAGGTCTGAGCGAACATCGAGTTATCAAAGCCGGCGATCCTGAAATCTTCAGGAATCTGAAATCCCTGGTGCTGAAGTTGTTTCATAAGCTTCAAGGCTATCCAGTCATTACTGCAGATGATGTTTCGTACTCCGTTTTTTTTGAGCCTTCTGCCGAGATTATCTGACTCTTCGTAGACATGGGACCATTCCGGACTTGGCTGAATGCCATGGTAGATTAGTGCCGAATAGAATCCTCTGTGCCTCAGCTTTACGGTCTCTCCGGGGAAGCGGGGCATGATAAAATCGACACGTTTTTCTTGCTTTTCCAAATAATGCATCGACAGTGTGTAGCCGGCTCTGAAGTTGTCGATACTGACCAGGTCTATACCGCTCGATTTGGGAAATAGCTCATATGCCGAATCAATTAAGACAACTTGAATGTTCTGGGCCTTTAGGTGCTCTACTATGGCTCGGGTAAGGTCGCGTCCGTTTTGCATTAATTCAAATGGGGCGAGAAATACTCCCTCGACCTTTTGCTGAATGTAGAATTCAGCAATATCCAGGCTGGAGGACTGTATGACAGAGTCCACCGACCCCATGGCTCCGCCCCATACTGTTTTTAGTCCTTAGATTTTATATAAAATAGGTATGGCAAGTATGATGTATAATCAATTGACCGGCTACCATTCAAGACCTTATCTGATATTCAATGCGGAATGCTCTACAGGATTTTGCGCTATAACAGCAAAATAATTCCATCGGGTTTCATGCCGCAAAAAAACTTGACTTACATAAAATTGCATGATAGTCTGTTGTCAGACAAAATAAATAGGTGTGAAAATGCGAAAGATTGATAAGATTTCCATTACTGATAAAGTAGTGGAAGAACTAAGCACACTCGTCAAATCTGGTGAATATCAAGCCGGGGATAAGCTTCCTACGGAAGAGGCGTTGAGGAATACCTTGGGTGTTGGCCGCTCAACCGTCAGAGAATCCTTGAGGATTCTTCAAACCTTGGGGTTGGTTGAGATACGGCCCGGAAGAGGCGCATTTGTGCTGGATAATAGCAACTATACCAACAAGATGGTTCATGACTGGTTTTCTGAAAACAAGACTCAAGTTGAAGATCTTATGGATGTTCGATTGGCAATTGAGACCATGGCAATAACTTTGGCAATCAAGAAGGGCAAGCCCGAACAAATTGCAAAAATTCGTGCAATTCACGAGTCATTCAAGGATTCTATCGATAAAGGCAATAATATTGAACTTGCCAGACTTGATGATGCTTTCCATGCTGCAATCATGGAAGCTACGAATAACCCGTATTTAGTGCGCATGGGGTTTCTTGTTTCAGAGTCGCTGATTGAATATCGAAAAAGGTCTTTTGCGGTTTCAGAAAATATCGTACATGCATTGGCGCCGCATGAGGAAATCTTGACCCATATTATTCGGAAGGAAGAGCAAGCGGCTGTAAAAGCTATGCAGTCTCATATTGCCTGTTCGTTGGAAGATATGATGAATCTGATAAATGGCGGCGAACAATAGTCGCTATAATTTTAAGAAAAATTGTCTGATGTCATATAATTTGATATCAGACAAAACGGAGGCATCTGTGAAAAAATTCAACAAGAAGGACTATGGAAAGATTCTGATTCCCATGGTCACCCCCTTCAAAGAGAATCAAGAAGTTGATTACGAGAAGGCTGTTAAACTGGCACAATTCCTTATTGATACAAAAAAGGGGGATACACTTGTCCTTAGCGGGACGACGGGTGAATTCCATACGATGGTTTTCAGTGAACGAGTCGAACTCTTTCGCATTTTTCGAGAAAAATTTGCTGCAAAGATTCCTATGATCGCAGGTGTTGGTGCTGCTTCTACCAAGGAGACAATAGAACTGGCCAAAGCGGCTGAAAAGCTGGGGTTCGAGACTATCATGGCCGTTGCTCCATATTATACCAAGCCAAACCAGAAAGAACTGTACGAGCACTATAAAGCCTTATCCGAGGCAGTAGATGTCAATGTGATGATCTACAACATTCCAATCTTCACAGGAGTTAATGTTAAACCCGAGACTGTAGGAAAGCTATCAGAATACAAGAATATTGTTGCTATTAAGGAAGAGGCGGAGTTGAATGCAAAACAGATGACTGAATTCATCAATGCAACTCCTTCAGATTTTATCATCTATAACGGCGATGATACCATGATACTTGAAGCATATACCCAGGGCGGTGATAAACGTATCGGCGGAGTTATTAGCGGCCAATCCCATATATTTGGTGACAAGATACGTACCATGATTAATACCTTTCTTTCGGGCGATATAGAGGCAGCTGCTTTGCAGCAACAGCAGCTGCTTCCTGTTTTCCGCATCATGGGGCAGAATAATCGAACAAATCCCGTTGCGCTCCTGAAGGACACCATGAAACTGTACGGAATCGATGGGGGATACCCGAGACGGCCGTTGTCTCCCGGTACTCCGGAAGAAATTGCAACCATAAAGGCTCTATTAGTAAAGCAGGGTCTTCTTGCATAAGAGGTCGGAAATATGAATGAGTTGCCAAGGGGAATCATCCCTCCCATAGCCGTCCCATTTGATAATCATGGTTCACTGGATGAAAGATTATTACGACTGGAAATGAGATTTCTTAATAGATGTGGTGTCCATGGTATCAGTACAGGAGGAAGTACCGGAGAAGGTTCTTTATTGACAGAAGATGAAATCGTTCGATGCGTTGAGGTTGTACAGGAAGAAAAGAATAAAACACTTCCAATCATCGCAGGGATAATTCGTAACTCAACTCGCGAAGTAATTGCGATTGCAACAAAATTGAAAGGACTTGCTGTTGATGCGTTGCTGATCACACCACCTTTTTATTATGGGGCAAGCCCCGAATCTAATTACGAATTTTATGCGGAAATTGCGAAAGCAATTAATATACCAATCATTGTGTATAATGTTGTTCCTGCAAATGTAATACAACCCGAAATGTTTATCAGACTGTTGAACATTGAAGGTATTGTAGGGATCAAACAGGTAAATCCTGTTATCCATGCGGAAACTGTTGCACTTTATGATGACAGATGTACTGCATATACGTATAGCGCTTGTGATTTCATGCTTTATTCTACTTATGTGGCTGGTTCGGATGGTGCAATTTCCGCCTTGGCAACCATTGCTCCCAAACTTTGTGTGAAGCAGTGGAATGCCTTTTTACAGGGAGATCAGAAAACAGCTTCTGAAATACAGAGGCGTCTGCTTCCTGTTGTTCAGTGTTACCAAAAGCAACCATTTCCCGGAAGAGTAAAAACGCTATTAAGGCTTCAAGGGAGAGATCTTGGAATAGCTAGGATGCCTAATCTTATGCCTCAGGAAGCAGAAATTGATCAGATGAGGCATATAATGGCCGAAGCAGAGCTATTAAGCTAATTCATGACTGGCTGGAGATTATCAAGGAATGTAAATAAGTCTTAATTTTTTGTCATAAGGAGGGTAAGAATGGGTACAGGGAGTGTGTTTTGTAAGTGCAAATTTCTTTGCTTGGGTGCAATGGTTCTTTTCCTTGGAGGATGTTCTGGAGGCGGCCAACAGGAACAAAAGTCAGCAGGACAACCACTAGTAGAACGAAATACCATAGCGACTATTCTGGATCGAGGACAAATTAATATCACCTTTAATCTGGCCGCCGAGCGCTATCAATTTAAGGACAAAAACAATGAACCAGCAGGAATGGCAATTGATTTGGCAAAAATGATAGCTGCCAATCTTGATGTAGATCTTGTCATGACCGACACAAGCTGGGAAGGACTGATACCTTCATTGTTAACAGATAAAAGTGATTTCCTGGCAACTACCATGTCAACAACATTTGCAAGAGCTCAGCAGGTATTATTTACTAGTGAAGATTGGTACATAACGGGGGTGAGCATCTGGACGAAAGAAGGGAATGCAATCAACAACTGGCAGGATTTGAATGATTCAGGCCGACGTATTGGAGCAGTTGCCGGTACTGTTTCCGCTGAAGTGGCTGCCGATTATTTTCCCGAGGCCGAGATACAAACATTTCAGATTGATACTGATGTATGGGAGGCTTTGGTTACCGGAAGAATTGATGCGGGGATGAATGATAATATTTTTAAGAATACCGTAGCACTAAATTATTCCGGAAAACTTACATTACTAACAACTCCCAGAGAACTGGTGAAAACCGATACGTGGGCATATGCGGTTAGACCGGGGGATGAGTTTATGTGGCACTATCTCAATTTTTTTATCAAAAAAGTAAAAGAAAATGGACAGCTTGAAAAGTTGGAAGAGTACTGGACAAAGGGAGATCAATGGCGTGTTGATTATGTTCAGCCTGGGATGCAGCTCTCTGAAACACGGAAAAATTTAGTCAAATTTATTGGCATAAGTGATTATGAGAAGGAAATAGGCGACACCTATCGTGTCAGTATGCAGTAACTTGGTCGCTACAATACACTTGCTTAATTAGTTTTAAGCAAGTGTATTACTTCTCTTTGGTGATTTCAGATACATGGGAGCTAACAAATGAATGTAATTCAGGCGGACGATGTAAAGAAATATTTTTCTCATGCTGGATATGGAGATGAGAAGGTAAAAGCAGTTGATAATGTAAGTTTAACAGTTGAAGATGGTGAGGTTGTTGTCATATGCGGACCTAGTGGTTCAGGAAAAAGTACCTTTCTTCGGTGTATAAATCGCATTGAAGATCACATAGACCATGGCGATATCTTATTTTGTGATAAGAGTATCTATGAAATAAAGAGAACGGAACTGAGAAAAGAAATCGGCATGGTTTTTCAGAGCTACAATTTATTTCACCATCTTACAATTCTGGACAATGTAATCCTTGGACTTGTCCATGTCCTAAAGATGAATAGGAAAGAAGCTATTGATGAGGCAATGGTTCTGCTTGAACGCGTAGGCGTGCATGACAAAGCAAAGAATTATCCAAGAGAATTATCAGGGGGGCAACAGCAGAGGGTAGCTATTTGCAGGTCACTTGCCATGAAACCTAAACTTATTCTTTTCGATGAACCAACCTCGGCACTCGATCCGGAAATGATAAAAGAGGTCTTAGATGTTATGCGTCAGTTGGCACAAAGTGGTATGACCATGATCATTGTCACTCATGAAATTGGTTTTGCCAAAGAGGTCGCTGACAGAATAATCTTTTTTTCTGATGGGAAAATAATTGAACAGGGAACACCCCTTGAGATTATAAATTCTCCAAAAGAAAAGAGGACAGAAAACTTTTTTCGTCATGTTATTCATGAGTAAATCGAAATCGACTTTATGTTTGTCCGGTTTGGGGAGAATTTTATGGATTCAATGTTAATCAGGTTTGTAACTCGAAACTTTCGGTTCTACCTGGAAGGTTTGGAGACGGCCTTGTCTGCCTCGATTATCAGCTTGTTATTTGCTTTGATTATTGGTCTTGTCGTCGGAATAATAAGGTATTCTCATAAAGGTATTCTTGGCACAATTGCGAAAATATATGTTTCAGCAATTAGGAATACACCGCTTCTTGTACAACTCTATTTTGTTTTCTTTGGTCTTCCCCGTTTGGGAATAGTGTTATCGGCATTTCAAACCGGTGTAATTGGGTTGTCCTTTAATAGTGGAGCCTATATTGCAGAGATGGTAAAGGCCGGGTTTCAGGCAATTCCAAGGGGGCAGATAGAAGCTGCCGAGTCAATTGGTCTGAGTGTGCACCAGCGTTTTAGGCTAATATTGATTCCTCAAGCGGCTCTGCAAATAGTTCCTGCCGTCGGCGGACAGATGGTACAGCTCATCAAAGATACATGCCTTTTGTCGTTATTGGCAATTACCGAAATTACAAAAGCGGCGACAGAGGTTGGAAACAAAACCTATATGTTTCTTCAAGCCTTTTTATTTGCAGGTATCATATATCTGATCGTAAATATGCTGTTAAACATTGCCATCGATTTATTTGAAAGAAAGATAAACTATGCACGATAAGGTGGTTCTGAATAATGAATGATTTTTTATCAACATCGCTACAAATTCTAAAACCACTGCTACTCCATGGGTTCCCGAATACTTTCTTACTTTCAGTAGTACCGTTATTTTTCTCCTTGATTCTCGGCATTATCGGGGGAGTCCTGGGAAATTCCAAGATATCTGTATTGCGTGTCATTGCTAAAATTTATGTTTATCTTTTCAGAAATATCCCTTTTCTTATATTTGTCTATGTTGCGTACTATGGGTTTCCCTATTTGGGGGTTAATATCCCTCCGCTTACAACAGCAGTAGTTGCGTTGGCCATTAATCACGGATCTTATATGACCGAGATAATGAGGGGTGGTCTGAATACGATACGCAGAGAACAAATTGAAGCCAGTGCATCAATTGGACTGAATATATTTCAGCAGTACAGCCTTGTAATAATTCCTCAGACTATTATGGAAGTCGCGCCCTCAATTGTTGGACAAACAATCTTATTAGTAAAAGATACTTCGATTATTTCGGTAATCGGTATCAGTGAATTAACTCGTATAGGTCGGCAGATCACCATGCTGACAAATTCGCCGTTTCTTGTCTTTTTCTATGTAGCTGTCTTCTACTATGTTCTGTGCTTTTTATTCCAGATGTTATCAAACTGGAGTGAAGCCAAAGTGAAGAAATATATTGGATGAAGAGGTTTCCATGAAAACTTTTTACCGAAAAGAATTATTACTGGCTCCCGGACCGACGCCATTGCATCCAGAAGTATTGAAGGCAATGATATCTCCAATGATCAGTCACCGCACTCAATCATTCCAGGATTTGTACAAAGAGATTGAAGAATATTTGAAAGAACTCATGCACACAAAGAATCAGATATTACTGATTCCTTCATCAGGAACAGGGGGACTTCAGGCCGCCGTGAAAGGCTGTTTGTCCATGGGAGAAAAAATCGTAGTTGCCTCGAATGGGCATTTTGCTGATCTTTTTTCTCGTCTTGCCGCTTCAAACGGCATGAATGTTGTTGATGTCCCTTTTCCATGGGGACAGCCTGTAGATCCTTTTGTTATTGCTGCATCAGTAAAAGAGCACAAAGATGCAAAAGCACTATTGCTAATACAGAATGAGACATCGACAGGAGTCCTTTCAGACATAAAAACCATTGTGACAGAAATAAGGAAAGTGAATAAGGAAATATTGATATTTGTTGATGCAGTAAGCTCATTGGGTGGAACAGAATTTAGATTAGACGAATGGGGAGTGGATGTTGTCGTATCTTCTTCCCAGAAAGCACTGATGGCTCCTCCTGGATTGTGCATAATGTCACTCAGTGATCGTGCATGGGCTGCTGCTGAAACTGTTACATGCCTTGATTATTATTTCGATATAAAACGTATACGAAAAGAAGCAAACCGGCACATGACGCTTACCACGCCGGCTGTCAGCATATTTTTTGCATTAAGGAAATCCCTGGAAATTATTTTCAACGAAGGAATGAAAAACTGTTTTGGGCATAATAAAGCATTGCAGGAAATGATTTTTGAGCTATCGCAATCTACAGGGGTCACTCCCTTGGGTAGACTACCATATGCCTCGCCGACGGTTACGGCTTTGGTTGTTCCCGAAGCCTGCGATCCTGAAATGATAAGAAACGAGCTTTATAAGAAGTATTCCATAGTATCGGGACCCGGGCTGGGGAAAATAGCATCAAAAACCTTTCGCATTGGGCATATGGGGTATGTTGATAGAAATGACATACAGATGTTTTTTAACAGTTTGACGGAAATCATTTCCGGACCAAGGGCTCGGCGGCCAAAGTAGGAATTTATATGACGCTGAAAAGGACTCTCATACAGTCCGGGAGAAAGGAAGCGAATCTGAGGCGGCCCCGGATATTGGTAGTTGGAAGCTTTGTGATGGACCTTATTGTTACCACAGAATTTTTCCCCTGCTCTGGGGAGACTGTTTTGGGGAAATCTTTCCGGACAGCTGCGGGAGGTAAGGGAGCAAATCAGGCCGTACAGGCCTCCCGTTTAGGTGCCGAAGTAAAAATGTCGGGTAAGGTTGGCAATGATGAATTCGGCAAGACCTTGATTGCCTCGTGTAAAAGTTCTGGAATTGATGTCGAATCTGTAGCTGTTGATGATCTTGTCTCCTCTGCAGTGGGAGACGTGATACTCGAAGAATCGAGAGGTGGGGGGGCAAAAAATAGAATTATCGTGGTGCCGGGTGCCAATATGACAATCCGGGTGGAAGAGATCGCTTTTATTGAAAGGATCTTGGAGCGATATGACATGGTAATGCTCCAATTGGAAATTCCGATGGCGATTAATGAACAGATTGCCCGATATGCTGCCGAAAAGGGGGTTCCCGTGATGCTCAATTCTGCACCGTCGGCGCCCCTGTCGGACGAGTTGCTTGGTTGCCTTGCATACATTTGTCCCAACGAGCATGAGGCGGAAGCCATTACCGGAGTAGCCATCAGGAAAAACGATGGCGAGGCAAATAAAGATGATATCTATTCTATGGCAGAAGTACTGCTGAAGAAGGGCGTGGAAAATGTGCTTGTCACCCTGGGAAGCGGGGGGGCAGCCCTGGTAAACAGAGATGAATTTTTCTTGCAGCCCTGTATCGATGTAGTGGAAGTCAAGGACCCGACGGCAGCTGGTGATTCGTTTGTCGGATCGTTTGTGACGGGAGTTTGCGCGGGCATGGATCATGAACAAGCCCTGGTATTTGCAAGCTATGCCGCAACGTTGGCAGTTTCAAAAACAGGAGCACAGCCTTCATTACCATACTTGACGGAAGTCATTGATTTACTGGTACGCGAGGGAGAGCAACGAGTTGATTTTCAACTTTTAGAGATATTGAAAAGGTAGGAAGGAACCATGATGGAAGCACAAACGTGGCGGGAAGCATTGCACCGGTTTGTAGATACTGCCAGTACGGAACTTGGCCGCTATAAGGAACTGGTGACAAGCGAAATATACGATGATGCGGTTGATATCATCCTTGATGCTGAAAAAAAAGGTAACCGTGTGCATATAACGGGAATTGGCAAACCAGCTCATGTGGCAGAATATATGGCATCACTGTTTTCTTCCACTGGAACACCTGCCTATTATCTTCATGGAACAGAGGCGGTACATGGTTCCTGTGGTCAGTTGGTTCCCGGAGATGTGGTTATCTGCATCTCCAATAGTGGTGAGACGGCAGAGCTGAAAGCTACCGTTGGTGCGATAAAGAAAAATGGGTGTAAGATTATTTCCGTTACAGGCAACCCCAAGTCGTGGCTGGCACAGGAAGGAGATGCACATCTATTTGCGGGAGTCGGGAAAGAAGGCGGACCGCTCGATCGGGCTCCGAGGGTTTCGGTTCTCGTTGAAATCTTCATCCTGCAGGGCTTGAGCATTATTTTGCAAAGTATTCGGGAGGTGACACCTGAGCAATACATCATATGGCATCCCGGTGGTGCTTTGGGAGAACTTCGTGATCATGAGAAACGGGAAGTCAGGAGATCGGTATGCTGAGCGGGGTCTGTATTCATCCGGGAATCATGCACATGCTTTCCCTTTGTGGCCATGGAGATAAAATATTGATTGCTGATGGGAACTATCCGTTATCGTCCAAAACGGGAAATTCGGAAAAGGTCTATCTCGGTCTGCGTCGGGGGCTTCCAACGGTTCCTCAGATGTTGGAGGTCCTTTGTCAGGAAATCAACATTGAAAAGGCGGAAGTAATGAAACCAGAAGGAGAGCTTCCTGCTATTTTTGAAGAGTTCGGGGCGCACCTTAATGGAATTTCTTTGGATGGATTGGATCGTTACTCTTTTTACCAGGCTTGCTGCGATCCTTGTCTCAGGCTTGCCATTGGTACCGGAGAAGATCGGACCTTCGCGAACATTCTCTTGACGACAGGCGTTGCTTAGATTTTATTCTGCCATAATCATGTTCTGCTGGGGGGCAACGTTCTATTTTCCCTTGTTATTAGGAGGATTCCAGCGATCAATTTATTTATAGTGAGAAATGTAGGTTATATCCGCATATTTGTTGCCGGAAAGGAATTGTGCGCTAACCGGAAGTATGAACCGTTTCGCTAGGAAATGACTTAATCGAATCATTGTAGACCTCTTTTAAATGGATCTCCAGCCTCTCAATTCCCCGTTCTCGATTATTATCGGTTATTGCTTCGATGATTTCAGTGTGACGTCGTATCGCAAGGCTTACCTGTGCCGGTATAAAGGTGTGAATTCTGAAGAATTCCACCTGATTTCGTGTGTTCTCAAAGAGCTCGAGAAGGCGGCTGTTGCCGGTGTGTCTGGCAATGATCAGGTGGAAGTTACGGTCGTACAGGAGAAAATCTTCGAACTTGTTTTTTTCCTCTGCAACGAGCTTTTGATTTTCCTGTAGGTCCTGGAGAAGTTTTTTTCGTTCTTTTTCCATCGACAACTTGAGGCTGTAGGTTTCCAGCATGAGTCGTATTTCCGTTACCTCATTAATTCGCTGCAGGGATGGGCGGGCCACAAAACTGCCTTTGTTGGGAAGGATATCGATAAATCCTTCCATAGAAAGTCTGTCGACGGCTTTTACGACGGGCGAACGGCTGATACCGTAATTACCTGCGATCTGGATAATGTCGATACGTTGGCCCCAGTCCATGTGTCCCATGAGAATTTCCTGCTTTATTCGTTCGTAGCACTCTTGATTGAGGGATTTTAATTCAATCTTGTTCTGATTTTCCTTCATCGCGTTCTCCGGTTTGAATTATATCATACATATAACAGTTTTTTTTGCAGTATGCAACATGTTGCATGAAAAATGTTGATTGACAGCTGGGAAAAACGGGATTATGCTTATATCCAACATGTTGCATACCGGATGTGCGCGTGAAAATTTTACATATTGTGTGAGAGGAGACTGGTAATGAAAATTCCACATGGAATTATCCCCGCAATGCTATCGATTTTTAATGATGACGGTAGCCTGGATATTGAAGGGCACAAGGCCTTCACTGAATGGCTCATTCAGAAAGGCGTGCATGGACTTGCTCCCTGCGGAAGTACGGGCGAGGCTGCGGCAATGTCGGATGAGGAGCGGATTAAGATCGCCAAGGCGACCGTTGAGCAGTCCGCCGGAAGGGTCCCTGTATTCGCAGGTGTTGTTCACTATTCGACCCGCCTGGCCACCAATTTGGCAAAAGCCTACATGGATATCGGCGTAGACGGGCTGATGGTTTTACTTCCATACTATTACAAGCCCACTATCCCAAGTGCTCTGAATTACCTCCGGGCGATTTCAAAGGCGGTGGGAATGCCGATCATGGTCTACAACAATCCTTGGTTTGCCGGATTCGAACTTACTCCCCAGCAGATCAAAGACCTTGCCGATGAGGGGGTTGTGAACGCGGTAAAGGCGGCCCATGGTGATCCTATGAGGGTCAACTACATCAAATATCTGTGCGGTGATTCGGTCTCCACCCTGTATGGTCATGATTATTCTCCCCTGGAGGCCTTTGTCGTCGGAGGAGACGGATGGCTTTCGGGACTTCCCAACCTTATTCCCGATTTAGCGGTGGATCTGTTCAATGCCGTTACCGTAGACAAGGATCTTGAAAAGGCTCAGAAGATCTGGAAACGGATATTGCCGATTGCCTACTACTTTATGTATGAACGGGTGGGCGAAAATCAGTCTCCCCACTGGTTGACCGTTTTCAAGGAAGGCATTCCTCTCTTGGGCCAGGATGTCGGAATCCCTCGGCTTCCTGCGGAAGCGATGTCACCGGAAGATCAGAAGGTTCTAAAGAGATATCTTAGTCAAGTGTATCCGGAAATTAAATAGATTGGGTATCTGTCGAAAGTATCGCTAGATTATCTTTGGCAGGTCAAAGACGGAGAGCCAAAGGTGGCTCGGCAAAAGTATAGGAGGTTTGTATGATAAAAAAGCGAATTCTGCAAACGATGACTGCTGTAATCTTTTTGCTTTCAGGAATGTTACTTTTTGCAAACGGCCAAAGTGAAACTGCAGAAGGAAGTACAGGGGAATCTTTGACAATTGGAATGGTGGTAAATACAAGTGATTACAAAACCGCTGTTGAGTCTGTAAAAGCTTGGTCAGAACAAATGAATGTCCCTGTCAATATTATTGAAGAAAATACACAAACGTATGCTTCAACATATGTTCTATCTTCAAAAACCCAAAATCCGAAATTTGATCTTATTATGTTTTGGGACTTTTATATTGATCAGCTCTATCCGATGCTTACTCCATTGGATGGTAGCTATGATCCCAAATATGACTTAAAGATCATTGATCACGGGGATTTGCTGGAGATGGGGGTTAGCAACTACAAAGGTCATCCCTATGTTTTTCCTTACGGATTAGATACCAGAAGTTTTTTTTATCGAACCGATCTTTTGAAAGCTGCAGGATTCGACCGTCCTCCAGAGACCTGGGACGAATTGGTTACTTATGCACGGGCGCTTACAAAAGATCTTGATGGTGATGGGAATATCGACCAATGGGGATTCGCATCAATCTGTTTTCCAGGCCAAGTCTTCAATACCTATACGTTCTTTGATTTCTTGTTGCAAAACAATGGAAAAATTGTCGATGCAGACGGTAAGCCTCTTTTTAATAGTGAAGAAGGTGTCGAAGCTTTACAGTTCATGATTGATCTACGGAACAAATATAAGGTAATGCCTCCGGATGTGATCACTTATGACAATAATGAAATTCATGAAGGCTTTCTTTCTGGTAAATTCGCTATGGTCACTCATTGGCCTTATTTATATGGAATGACGGCTGGATCTGCGGTAGAAGGTAAGGTTGGATATTCGAAGGTACCCCATCCTGTGGGAGGTTCCTCGCGTACGGTCTTAAATGCCTGGGGATTTGGAATCCCTCTGATGTCAGAGCATAAGGATCTTGCTTGGGATTTGGCGACTTATCTCATCTCGACAGAAGCAGGTGCCTTTGAATTTAGTCAAAAGAATGATTGGCCTTTCAGAAAGTCGGCATATGATGAGGCTGATAGGCTATATGATATTCCTAAAGACTTCTTGTCGTTTTCAAATTTTCTTTTTTCTGTTGCCAGAGCAAATTCGGAACATGTTATGATGATGAGAGGTTCTGAAACTTCGCAAATCCTAAGTGAATACATTGATCAAGCAATGGTCGGCAAAATAAGTGCCAGAGATGCTCTTGATTCTGCAGTAAAGGACATAAACGAATTGTTGCAATAATGTAAAGCAGAGCACCCTTCATAAAAAGTAAATTTGCGGGGGATGGATTTGCCAAAAGTTCCCCGCTTTTACAATGCTGTGCTACTTGTAGGTGCTTTTCGACTGAAGTATCTCGAAAGGGAGCTAAAATGACAGGACAACAACAGAGATTAAACCATACCCCATACTGGTATGCACTTCCTGGAATATTGCTGATTGTATGTGTCCTTGCAATTCCAATTATACAAGGAATAATACTTAGCCTTTATAAATATAATCTTGCTTCTACTGCTCCAAAATGTTTTATTGGCTTAAAGAATTATGCACATCTGTTGCTGGATCAGAAATTTCGGGCAACGTTTCTACAGACTTTACTATTTGTTTTCTGTGCCTTACTTTTTGAATTTTCCCTTGGTTTTTTGTTTGCACTATTGTTGCAGCAAAATTTCAAAGGGAAAAAGATCCTTCGTGGTATCATGTTGCTTCCCTGGATGATGCCCCCTGTTGTGACAGCGTTTGTTTGGACTTGGATCCTAAACGGCTCGTCTGGAGTTCTAAATTATTTTCTTTTAAAGTTAGGATTAATTACAAAGAATATAGAATGGTTAAGCACACCGGGGCTTTCTCTTGGAGTATTGATTTTTGTTGATATCTGGAGTTTTACTCCCTTTGTTACATTGGTGCTCTACGCAGGATTACAGGGAATCCCACAGCAATTATATGAGGCTGCAAAGATAGATGGAGCGGGTGTTCTAAGGAGAATGCGGAGTATTACTATGCCAATGTTAGTACCTGCGGCTAGTGTTGCATTTTTGATGCGGTCCATGATGGCTTTACGTACTTTTGACTCGGTATGGATCATGACGCGTGGCGGTCCAGCTGGAAGCACCGAACTCTTAGGCACATATGCATATAAAAAGGGCTTGATTGGTTTCAATATAGGAATGGGTTCGGCAGCGACCTCTATGATCTTTTTTGTATCATTTCTTATGAGTGTGAAATTTATTCAGATTGTACTGAAAAAAAAGAATTGATTTGCTATCCCACAGGATGTTTTGTATGAAAAGAAAATATCGATATCTTGCTAAAATTGGAATTTACCTGGCAGCGATACTTATATTATTTTATACGGTACTACCGGTATTATGGATTGTGTTTACTTCTTTTAAGACAAAAATGGAGATATATGCATATCCACCTACACTTTTTCCTAAAATATTCACTCTGGGAAATTATAAAGTAATTCTTTCGGAATCACAGTACGGGATGTATTTCCTCAATAGCATTTGGATCACTTTGATAGCGACTGCTCTTGTCATGAGCTTTGCAATTCTTTCTGGTTACAGCTTTACTAGTGCTTTTTCCTACAAAGGGAAAAGCAGTCTCATGATTTTTATCATCATTGCACGAATGATTCCAGAAATTGCAATTATCATTCCAATGTATTTCTTTATTCAAAATATTGGCTTGTTTGACACCAAGACAGGTATTATTTTAATGGTAAGTGCGATGGCCTATCCTCTGGCCGCATGGCTGCTAAAATCTTTTTTTGATGATATTCCTGTTTCTTTATATGATGCTGCCCGTATTGATGGTTGTTCTTCTTTTTCGATTTTGAGGAAAATTATACTGCCAATTTCTGGACCATCAATTTCAAGTACATTAATTATTACTTTTTTAACTATCTGGAATTCTTTCCTTATACCACTCACATTTGCAAAAACTATACATACAAAAACTTTCCCTGTTGCTATTGCTGAACTTGCCTATGGAGAATATGGCGTAAACTGGGGCAGTCTTTCTGCTATATCCATTCTTGCGGTTATTCCAATGTTTCTATTAGGAATTTTCGCCCAGAAATATATTATAGCTGGTTTAACCGGCGGGGCAGAGAAAGGGTAGCCTTTTATAAAGGGACAAACTATTAAGAAGGAAAGGATACACCTTAAAAGTCATCCATTGAGAAGTGCGAGGGGAAATGCATTGATACATCAGCGGCTCTTTTCGGGAGCCGCTGTGTGCTGTAATCCATAACCCCTGCAATCCTATCGAGCAGGAATAACAAACTCCTGTCCCGCGTAGATCAGCCGGGGATCCTCTATCTTTTCCTTATTTGCATCGTAGATCTCCTGATATCGGAAGCCGGTTCCCAAAAGCCGCTGGGATATCTTCCAGAGACTGTCACCCGAACCCACGGTATAGACGGCGCGTGGAACTTCGCTTGCTGCAGGCTCTGAGGGCCCCTGTGCCGCAACTGTTTCAGGACCCTCGGCAGCTCCTGAGAGGATGCGTTTCAGCTGCTTTACCTCATCACCGCTCATACCACCTGAAATCAGATAGTCCGCCGCTCCTGCCGAAAGGTCTGCTTCCGCTATCTCGTCGCTTCCTGCGATGGTTTTGAGCATCCCCAGAATATCCTTGGTGATGACCGCGTAGGTATCGCCGTTCGGCTCGATCTTGTAGTAGTTGATGTAACTGGTCATATAGTCGGAAACAATCTCGTCGGTGGTGGCTCCCATGAGGGACTCCAGCAGGGCGCTTACAAAACCGGCCCGGTCCTTTCCCTCGGTACAGTGAATGAGGTAGGGAGGCTCGTGGGCGATGATAAAGCGGCCGGCCTCGGCAACGTCGGAGCGAAACTGCTCTGCCGCGTAGGCAAGGTCCATTCCCAGGGTTACAACCTGGCCCTTGTGAAACAGATCGGCGTAATAGGGCGAGGCAAAATCCTCACCGGCAATGTAGCCCTCGACTTCGCTCCTGCTGTCCGCCAGGTTTACCACCGTAGCTATCCCGTCGGCAGCCATTAACTCATCGGCATAGGCCGCACGCCCAAGCTCCGGATTGATGGGGCTGGAACTTCGGTAGAGGATCCTTGCGTCGATATCACCCTCGGTGATGGTTCGGTAGTTTGCAAAAACCCGGTCCGAGTAGTAATCTTCCCGATCGTTGGTCCGCTTGAGGCTCCTAACCGAATATTCGTCGAGATAACCTCCCTTTTCGCTCAAGGTAATGGTCAGCCTCTCTCCTACCTTTACATCCGCAACCTGGTACAGCTTTCCGTAGTTGATGCAGACGGCGATATCCTCGTGGCCGGGATAGGCCCGAACCAGTGGCTGACCGTTTTCCACATAGTAGCCGTCCAGAAAGGGAGCCTCCATGGCATAACCGTTATCGTACGTAACGGTCACCATATCGCCAAGCGCAAAGCCCTTGTCGTAGAAATCCGCGATTGTAATATCCGTGGAGGTGTGACCGTACTTTTCGATTTCGCGGACCGTTCCCGATATGGAGATTGCATCCTGTTCGACAGCCGTGGAAAGCCGTGTTTTCAGGGCCGAGATCTCATCACCCGTCAGCCCGATACCGAGCAGGTAGGATTGTGCGGCTGCGGCAAGATCGATTCCCGCAGGGTCGCTGCCCTTGGGCCGATCTGCGATGATGGCCACGAGGGATGTTTTGATATTGCTTTCGGCAATGGCCTCGTACTGCTCGCTGCCCGGCTCCACCTTGTAGTAGTTCTCGTAGGTCTTCATGTAATCCCCGACAACCTGGTCGGCAGAGGCACCCATGAGGCTTTCCAAAAGGGCGCTGACAAAACCCGCGCGGTCCTTCCCTTCGGTACAGTGGACGAGGTAGGGGCCTTCGTGGGAGATCATGAAACGAAGTCCCTCGGCGAGCTTTGCACCGAAATCCTCGGATGTCAGATCAACCCCCATGTCCAGGAAACTCACCTGGCCCGCATCGTAGAGCGATTTGTAGTAGGGCGAGGCGAAATCCTTTCCGGCAAAGAATCCCTCCAGCTCCTCTTTCGAATCTGCGAGATTGATCACCGTCCTGATTTTAAAAGCCTTTGTCAGCTCATCGGCATAGGCCGCACGGCCAAGCTCGTTGTTCGCGGGGCTGCTGCTTCGAAACAGGAGTCCCGGTGCAATATCACCGAAGGGAATGTTGCGGAAATTCGCAAAAATCGAATCCGAGGAGTAGTCGGCCCGATTGTTGGTCCTCTTTAACTGGCGCAGAAGATACTCACTGAGATAGGCTCCCTTCTCCTCCATGGAAAGGGTTACCGCATCTCCCACCTCTACCCCGTAGCTTGAGGAAAAGTTCCCCATGTTGATGGCAATGATCAGCAGGTCGTTTTTCTTGTCGTCCCGTACCAATGGACTACCGGTATCAACATCACTGTAGGACGTACAAAACGGCGCCTGCACCGTCGCTTCTCCGATGGAAATGTTCAGCACATCGCCAAGCTCATAGCCCGCCTGATAAAGCGCCGAGGGCTTGATATCCAATTCCAAATTCCCATACTTGCTGATGCTCGCCACACTCCCCGCGACCTCTTGAAACTCGCTCTGGGGCGACTGTGCCGCCAAACCTGCGGTCAGTGCAAAGAAGAGCCATAGCGACGAAACCACAAGCACCAGATTCCGACTTCTTTTCATATCAACCTCCTGTCTGTTCGATACCTCCAGTATGCAACCATCTTCGTGATTTGTGAATGCCTTTGGGCGGCTCCTCGCTGGTCGCTCGGACCGGGCTTTGCGGGGCTCCGCTATCGCTCCGGCCTCCTCGGGGCCCATGGCCCCTGCGGGGTCTGCCTGCGGCACCCCTCCAATCCCTGCCGCGGTTGGGGTGGAAACTGAGCAGTTTATCTATAAAAGAGTTAGTAGTGTTCGGAATCGTGGTGGTCAGGAATATCTAAATTTTTTCCTTGCCTCCAATTACAAGAATATAGATACATAAGATCAAGTAATCCTGAAAACCTAAGGATTTTTCCGGGAAAGACAGCATGCAATCACCAGGATTCCGAACACTAGAAAAGAATTGCTATAGACGGAACCGATGAGATGACCTTGATCTATGAAAACTCACGGTGGAAGATATCAAAGTTACCGTTATAGGCATGATGAAATCGAACTCCGACATGAAGCACATCGGTGGTGTAACTGTCCGTGAAATCCTTGAGGCGCTATGTTAACCTATAAAACTCTGGTCATTGAACTTGTGACTCTTTCCCTTGTCCTCATTAAACGAAGAGTTGTATTGTAGCGATAAGAATTTACGAGTGTCGTAAGGAGGACATATGTAAGATGGATAGCGTATATGCAATTTTTATATCTGGCCCACCTGCCAGTGGGAAGACGACATGCGCTCATGCGTTAGCAAGATTACTTGGAACGGCGCTATTTGACCTTGATACTTTGTCGGAACCATTTCTTCGGCCATATTTAGCAATGAGGTCCAGCTACAAAGATTCCGACGAGTACCATGGAAAAATGCGTGATCTTGAATACGAGGCCTTATTTCGCCTCATGAAAGAAAATCTTTCTCTTGGTGTAAGTTGTATTGCTGTCGCTCCTTTTTCAAAAGAACGGAAAAGTTCCATGTTTCCAGATCATATCTTTTCCAATGTTACAAACGAACATGTATCTATCATCACGGTTGGGATTTCAATAGTAATTTCTCCTTCTCAACAGTATGAAAATATGTTGAAACGGGGAGCTCCTCGGGATACCTTTAAAATCGAAAAATGGCAAACATATTATAGTAAAGTGCGCAAAGATTTGGATATATGTAGTTGGAATGTTGATCTAAACTTAGCGATCTCATTTGAGAAGTTAAAGAATTATTTTGATGATGAAATTAATAAAGTAAAAACGGCCATCTATTCGCTCCAAGAGAATAATCAGAAATTAAGAGAGGTCTAACTTTTTCTTGACAGGAGAAATAAGCGGAGGTAAAATATTATTTACATGGTTACATATGTAAGTTACATATGTAACCAAAAACACTCATAAGAAGGAGGAGCAAGAATGTCTTATAAAAGAAGACTGCTCGTAATTATGCTCGCTTTCTCGGTTGCTGCTTTTAGCTTTGCTAATGGGCAACAAGAAAAGTCTGACCAAGAGAGTAAAACAGTTACAATCTGGGTTGGGGGACAGGTTGCAGAACTCGATGATACATGGACAGCTATCACACAGAAATACGAGGAGATGACTGGCGCAAATATTGATGTCCAGCTATTTGGCTTTGATGTTTACTACGATAAGCTTCTCATTGCTTTATCAAGTGGCAGTGGCCCTGATCTTGCTTTTGCAGATTTAGGTGGATGGGTTCCGACGTTTGCTTCAAAAGGCTGGTTGTTATCTATGGAAGATAAAATCAGTAACTGGGAAGATGAAGGCCAGATATGGGAAAATTTGTGGCCGACGGTTACATATCAGGGAGATCGTTATGGCTTACCTTGGTACACCGATGCACGTTTGATGCTATATAATAAGAAGATGTTTAAGGACGCAGGATTGGATCCCAATAATCCTCCAAAAACCTGGGATGAACTGGTAAAAGATGCTTCAATAATAACTGCTCAGGGACCTAGAACATACGGATACGGTGTTAGTGGAACAAAGACTGAACATACTACTTTGGCATATATTGTATTTCTTGCCTCAAATGGTGGTCAGCTGCTGTCAGACGATTATAGCAAGGCTGCATTTAACTCTGAGGCTGGGCTTGAGACCTTAAAATTTTATACCGACCTGGCGCTGAAGTATAAAGTGAGTCCTGAACCGCTCTCCTACAACGAAGATAATTACAGAAATCTTATGGCTCAGAATAGTGTTGCAATGGCTATTGGAGGGCCTTGGTCTTTCCCATTAATAGAAGCTGCAAATCCTGACATTGATTATTCACTTTCCATTCATCCTTATGGAAAGAATCCTGCTAGTGTCCTTGGCGGTTGGGCTTTAGTGATTCCCAAAGAGGCCGAACACCCTGATGCAGCATGGGATTTTGCAAAATACCTCACTAGCTATGATACTTGGATGTATTGGATTAGCGAGAAGGGTGGCCCGATGCCTACGCGCAAGGATGTTGCAAAGGATTCTCCTGTTCTTCAAGATGAAAAGTGGCAGAATATTTTTAAGGCCTTTCCTAATGCTGTGTGCAGACCGCCTATCCCAGAGTACCCTCAAGTGTCTGAGCAGATTCAGCTAATGATTCAGTCTGTTCTTCTGGGAGAGAAAACTCCTGAAAAGGCAATTAATGATGCTGCAGCCAAGGTGGATGAAATTCTCGCTGGAAACTGATAGGTAGGCATAATTACTAAAAGGATCCGCTCGTTGTATGATACAACATGTGGAGCATTTTTTTAAAAAGCAAGAAAGCGGGTCCTTTTTTAGCAAGGATCGTAAGGAAATTTCTATGCAGTGCAGATTAAGGCGGGAAGAAAAGATTGCATATAAGATGGTGTTGCCATATGTAGTCGCAATACTGTTTTTAGTGGTTGTTTTACTTTCCGCAAACATTATTTCTAGTTTTAGGGCAACTGATGGAGGTTTTACCCTTCGCCATTATACATCGGTCGTAACTGATGATTCTTTTCCCATCATTCTACGCAATACGTTTACGTGGACATTTTTTAGTGTATTAGGCCAGATGCTTTTGGGATTGATTGTTGCTCTATTGCTAAATAATATAACGACCGGGGAAACTTTTTTTCGCAGTTTGATTATCATCTTACCTTGGGGAACTCTTGATATTGTCGCAGGGGTTATGTGGAAGTGGATGTATAATGATCTATATGGTGTACTAAATGACTTATTATTAAAAATGGGAATAATCAAAGCGTATATCCCATGGCTTGCTAGTCCCAATATGGCTATGACGTCAGTTATTATTGCTAATATTTGGAAAGGTTTTGTTCTTGCTGCCATGTTTTTCCTGGCACGTCTCAAAGGAATTCCTGCTTACATGTATGAAGTGGCAGAAATTGATGGTGCAAATATTTTTCAACGTTTTTTCTCTGTAACTTTACCACAATTGCGGACTGTTTTGATAAGTACACTTATGCTTGTTATCATCTGGACAATAAACTATTTTCCTCTCATCTATATTATGACTGGTGGAGGTCCAGGCAATGGGACGGAGACGTTAGTCACATATATCTATAAAATCAGTTTTCGTTTCCTTAAATATGGGGATGCAGCAGCTCTTAGCAATATTCTATTTCTCTTTATTCTGATAATTGTTGGAGCGTTTATGTTTTGGATAAATAAGGAGGAGGTAGAATGACACGAACAGCAAGGAAAAAAACAACGAAAAGAGTTTCTTACCTTCTTCTTACATGTATTTCAATTTGTGTTGCCTTCCCAATTATCTGGTTAGTCATCACTTCTTTGAAAACGTATCCTGAAATTTACGGATATCCAATAACATATTATCCTCATACCATAACATTTGAACATTATCAAAAGATAAGTGATATGGGATTCTTCAAGCATTTTATCAATAGTATTATTGTTTCTGGGGGAACAATGCTATTGTCAGTGCTTATCGGACTATTTCCCGCATATGCTTTTTCTCGTTATTCTTTTCGTGGACGGGGAGGCCTTATGGCTTCTGCCTTACTTTTTCAGATGTTCCCGATGGCTGTCCTTTTGCTTCCTATTTTTCGATTACTTCATTCTATTGGTCTGTTGGACACCCATATAGGACTAATTTTGGCTTACCTGCCATTCACGACTCCCATCACAATTGTTTTTCTTAGGAGTTTTTTCATATCGGTTCCTAAGGCGCTTGAAGAGGCTGCGGTTATTGATGGTTGTAATCTCCCTCAGGCCTTTGTGAAAGTCATCCTGCCTGTTGCGTTACCAGGAATAGCGGCAGTGGGTATATACACATTCCTTTTCTCTTGGGCAGAATTAATGTATTCAATGTCTATTCTTGTAACAGAAGACATTCAGAATATTCCTGCATTTCTTTCTGTTTTTGTTGGAGAGTATCAAACTAGATGGGGACCCTTATTTGCTGGTTCAATAGTGTCGATGCTTCCGCCTTTGGTGATGTTTATGTTAATGCAGCGTTATTTTATTGCTGGATTGACAAGTGGTTCTGTTAAAGGCTAATAACTTGCGATTGAGGTTTGAACTGTGATTGACATGGGACTATTGTATCAGGTGGCATATGATTATTATGTCAATAAAAAGCTGCAAAGGGAAATTGCAAATGAACTAAATGTTTCTCGTGTCCAGATTAGTAAGTATCTTGCAAAGGCCGAAGAAGTTGGGATTGTTAAGATCGAAGTTATTCAACCAACTTCAGAGTCAAAGAGAATCATCGAATTGAAAGAACGTCTCATGAAATTGTTCAAGCTAAAAGATATTCTTATAGCTCCTAGCTATGGTAACCATTCACAGACCCTTGACGGTATCCATAAGCTTGCTTCGAACTATGTATATAGTGCACCAAGTGCTGAAAACCCGTTGACTATTGGATTAGGTTGGGGGTCAACTGTTTATTCTTTTGTAACTTCGAATTTTGATGAGTCAAGACGGAACTGGAAAATTATTCCTTTAACGGGAGGAAGTTCATTAATTTCTTCACGAAATTTCAATATAAATCATATTGCGCATACTTTTGCGGAGAAAATAGGAGCAACAGCCCAATTGGTTTATCTACCATTATTGGTTGATGGACCAAAGAAAGCGGTTTTGACTGATAGCAATGATTATAGAAAGATAAACGAGCTTTGGTCGAACCTCGATGTGCTTATTTGTAGTGTTGGATATTCAATTCCTCGCTCTCCCTTGTTTAACAAAGGTTTAATCGGAGAAGAATATATTAAGAGGCTTGAAGATAACAATGTTGTTGGTGATATTCTTACCCATTATTTTAATGAAAAGGGAGAAATGATTCATTTGGGAGTTGAAGCAAATATGATCAATATTAGTCTGGAACAGATTGCCTCTGCAAAAACAAAACTGATCATTGCTTATGGAAAACAAAAAACCAAAAGTATTCTTGGTGGACTAAGAAGTAGATTAATTGATGTTTTAGTAACTGATGCTGATACGGTTGAACGTGTGTTGCATGAAGCTGAATCAAAGGGAAATTAACTATGCGCGTGCTTATATTAAACTTGAATCCTAGCTTTGATCACTGGGTTCTCATTGATAAAAGACCTGATTTAGAGCATGTCCTTAGGGGGACTACGGTTGTTCACCAAGTGGATGGTAAGGGTTTGAATATCGGAAGGGTTTTTGAGAATTTTGGTTTCACTGACTATCTCTGTGTAAATATGTTAGGAGGAACTGTTGGTAAATTAATTGAAAGTAAGTGTAA
Source organism: Sediminispirochaeta smaragdinae DSM 11293 (assembly GCF_000143985.1). Taxonomy (GTDB): domain Bacteria; phylum Spirochaetota; class Spirochaetia; order DSM-16054; family Sediminispirochaetaceae; genus Sediminispirochaeta; species Sediminispirochaeta smaragdinae. The sequence continues at coordinate 842,865 of NC_014364.1, forward strand.
AGAGCTTGGAATAAAAACACGAAATTTCTGGATACAAGATGAAAGTAGGATAAATACTGCAATAGTTCGAGATTATGACGGGACCACATCCGTCCAAATGGTAAATGAGGCAGGTCCTACCGCTACGCGTTCTGAGGTAGAAGAATTTAAACGTTTTTTTTCTGATTTATTACAGGATGGAGATGTAATTGTAATATCTGGTAGTGCTGTAAACGGATTCCTACCGAGCGATTTAGTTGATATTGCCCGACTTTCTTGCAGTAAAAATGTATCTTTGGCTGTTGACATTTCAAATGAATGGCTAAAAAGGATTGTTGATCATCCGATTGCTGTTTTAAAGGTGAATGACGATGAATTACGACTGGCATTTAATTTAGATTCTGGTAATTTGAATGCACTTGATAAATTCAGAATTGAAAAAAAAATTACGTTGCTTATCGTTACCTTGGGCGCTCAGGGGGCAATCGCCATTTCGGATGAGGTAGTTTACCGTGTCTCTCCTCCTTCGGTTGATGGAAATTATGCTGTTGGTAGCGGTGATTCCTTTTTTGCAGGATTTCTACTAAAAAAGCTGGCAGGATCAACATTAAAGGATTCTTTATTATCTGCAACCGCTTGTGGTGCCGCGAATGTCAAGAATTATGGTGCCGCTATTTTTAGCAAAGATGAATATCATGATTGTTTGTCCGGAGTTAAGCTTTTTGAGGTTACAAATGGATTGCTATATAGGTCTTGACATAGGCACGACGAACTCAAAAGCTATTGCTTTGCGTCGTGACGGTACAACTGAAATCATCTATGAACAAAAAACAAAAAAATATCATAGCAACGATATTGAGTTTTTTAGTATTGACGATATTGAGCATTGCATGAACCTTGCGATACAAAATGCCCAAGAAAAGTATACGGTAAAGGGAATAAGCTTTTCCAGTGTTGGTGAGTCAGTTGTTCCTGTTGAGATTTCTCAAAAGCATGCAGGCAACGGCGCTTTTGGTAAAGCTCTTTGCGATCCTCTTGTATGGTATGATAAAGCAACACGGACTATAGCAGAAACCTTACATGAGAAGGTCAAAATTGAGCGGTATGAGTCCCGAGGGGTAAGCCTTAACTACACCATGGGGCTTTTCAAAATGTTGTTCATGAAAGATGGGAATATCGTAGAGAAAACTAATCATCCATATACGTTCCTTTCTATTGCTGACTATCTTGCATACCGATTGACTGAGAAGGCCTATTGGGACTATTCACAAGCTTGCCGATCCTATTTGTTTGATATTCATGATCGAAAGTGGGATTCTTCACTTCTTAGTTCATTAGGTTTTGATATGGAATTACCCACATGCAAACCTACAGGAAGTTATGCTGGTTCAACGAAAACAGGTATTCCTGTTTATCTAGGCGGTCATGATCACATTATAGGAATGTATGGGATTAAACTACTATTTGGGAGTGAGACCCTTTTTTATTCGATGGGATCTGCTGCTGTGTTGGGTGGCTTCACTGAAGGCAAAGGCATATCTAAACAGGTTATGAAGGAAAGAATGAAGCGTATCTCCAACCTTACAATTGGTGCTTGTTACAGCGAGAGTGATTATTATATTGAAAATTCTTTGCGTTATTTTGGGAAACTTCATGATGCGCTTGCTTCCTTCTTTGGTTCTAATGATCCCAAAGGCTTTTATGATACAATGAACGATATTATCGAAAAAGATTTTTCCACTGAAAATTTACCTGTCTTTTATGTAGAAGGTGATCGTATTACTAAGGAAGGCATTTCTGGCTTTGAATTGCGTAATATACAGTTAGGGACTAATCCCATAAAGGTGGTTACGTCTTTATACACCTATATGGGAATTATGACAAAAATTATTCTTGATGAATTATCCTTTCATTTTCCCCTGCCGCAAATAGTTGCGGGTGGTGGGATTGTTCGTAATCGGCTAATGCTTCAGTTTATATCCGACATCATTGGCCAACCTATCCGTATTCTTCAAGAGAAAGAATTATCGGCCTTGGGGGCTGCCCTTTGCGCTGCTAACGGAGCTGGCGATACTGAGATTATTAAAAGGGCACAACAAAAGATCAAGATATCTCAGATTGAACCTTCACCGCATGCAATTGCAAGAAAGGAGACTGCAGAGAAAATGTATAAAAATTTCTATTCTTAGAATTAACAATTTTAGTAGTGGAATTGATGGAATATTTTAACTATAAGGAAGGGTATTATGTCATTACTTTCATTAAAAGAAATTCTTGATCCGGCAAAGGATGAGAATTTTGCTGTTCCTGCTTTCAATTTTTTCTCTTTTGAGGATGCTAAAGCAATTGTTCGAGCTGCCGAAGAACTAAATTCTCCAGTGATCCTCATGTCTTCGGGAAGCTGTGTGAAGAACTTTGGGATTGAAACCGCCGCCTCTGTTATGAGAAATTTGGCGTTTAATGCTTCTGTCCCTGTTGTTGCTCATTTGGATCATGCAGATAATTTAGAGTTAATCTTTAAAGCAATGCATCATGGCTATACTTCAATTATGTATGACGGCTCAATGTTGCCTGTAGAAGAGAATATCAAGAACACACAGTTCGTTGTAAAGGTTGCCCATTCTTTGGGTATATCGGTTGAAGCCGAAATTGGTCGTGTTGCAAAAGGCGAGGAAGGTGAAAGTGCTGAAGAGATTCTGACGACTCCTGAAAGTGCAAAATATTTTCAGGATGCTACTGGAGTGGATTGTTTGGCCGTTGCTGTTGGTACAAAACATGCAATGCAAAGTCAGAAGGCAAATATCAAATTTGACAATGTTGAGAAAATTAGTGCAATCGTGAAAATTCCTCTTGTGTTACATGGATCCAGTGGGGTGACTAACGAAGAATTAGATAGAATTAAGAATACCAAATTCGCTAAAATAAATATTGGAACAGTTTTGCGGCGAACATACATTGATGAGATTAGAAAAACTTTGAAAGAAAATCCTGATCTGAAGGATCATTTAAAACTTCTGCAGAAATCAAGTATGGCTGTTTCTGAAAAGGTTAAAGAAAAGATTTGCATTTTAAAAAGTGATGGAAAAGCCGATATCTATAAATAGTTGATATACATATTTTGCCGGCGAAGATTTCTCTTTGCCGGCTTTTGTTTTTTCGTGGCTGTTACAAAATACCTCTGCTGCCGAATACCTCGATTTTTGTTGAAACAATAGAGGCGCATGCATCGACAATTGCAGTGGAAACCTTTCGGGGATCTGAATCTTTGACCGCCAGGGAGGTGTTCTTCATTACATCAAAATAGCCATGCACCTTCAATTCGGTACCAACATTAATTTTCAGGATACCGAGGCCAATCGCTTTTTTGAAATCCTCGTCGGAAACTCCAGTCCCACCATGAAGGACCAGCGGTATGGCCGTTCTTGTATGAATAGCCGTGATTCTTTCAAAGTCAAGTTTTGGGGGAAGCTTATAAAAACCGTGTACCGTCCCGACAGAGACGGCTAATGCATCTATATTCGTATCGTTTACAAATTTCTCTGCATCTTCGGGAACCGTAAACAGGGCCTCCCTCTCGGATACAACAATATTGTCTTCAACTCCACCAACATGCCCCAATTCTGCTTCCACGGAACATCCTGTTTTTGCGGCATAATCAACCGCGAGACGGGTAAGACGAACATTTTCATCGTAGTCTTTATCTGAAGCATCGATCATAACCGATGTGAATCCATGATCAATACACATAAATAACAAATCCATATCGGTACAATGGTCAAGGTGAAGTACTATATCGGTTTCATATTCCTGGCTTAAAGCTCTTGCGGCGGATACGACAACGTCCAAGCCCATTACTTTAAGGGCTCCCATAGACGCCATGGCGATAACCGGACTTTTTTTGCTACTGGCAGCCTTGATAATGCCACGCAGATTTTCTAGTCCGAAAAAATTAAATGCACCAACAGCACATTTATTTTTTCTAGCTTTTTCCAGAAAGTATTTCATTGTAACCAGAGACATATATCCTCCTGAGCAATCTTTTCTTTGTCTATATCTTCTTTTCGGTAGCTGCTCTTTCCTTAAATATAGAAACGCCCCCATGAAACCCGGCCATATCACCTCGTTCGGCCCACGATATGATACAGTTTTCATTAATGGAGGTCGTACATGCTTGTCTTTTTACAAATTCTTCCAGATAGCCTTTGGGGTAACATTCCATAGCGGCAATTCCCCCTCCTATAATTACATGAGTCGGCTCGATTATTGTTATTGCGGTGGTGACCAACAAAGCCTCGTTATCAACAAATTCCTTTAAGCGTTTTCCCGCAATGGAGTCCTCTCCCCAAAGTTGAAAAACTTTCGATATGTGGATATGTGCATCTTCACTGATTTCTTCCAAAACACGACCGTTTACATACGCTTCAGCGCAACCATGCCTGCCACAAACACATTTTTTTCCGTTAAGACGGAATGGGATATGTCCCAATTCCAATCCGTTACGATATAGTCTACAGGCTTTATCATGTAGCAAAACATCAGCACCTATACCGGTTCCGAAAAATATCCCGAGAAGAACCCAGTTATCTTCCAATGTTTTTCCGGCTTTCTCTCCATGGAGCAGAAGCTTTGTGTCGTGGTCAACATAAACAGGAATCCCGATTTTTACTCGCAACTCACTTGCAATTTTGCGTCCATTCAGTGAAGTAATATTATTACATTGGATTATATAGTCCTTATCTTCATCAATAATTGCAGGCACGCCAATAATAACCGCAGCAGGGTGTATGCCGTTCCTTTCTGTATATTGGTTTAATAGCCCGCGGAGAATTTCTATGGGGTCAGTTTCCTGCAACAAATTACTGCTATATTCCTCAAAAGCGTAAGGCACTTCCTTTTCTGATACTTCAATAGAGGCGATCCTAATCCGAGTTCCTCCGATATCCATAACAATCAGACACTGCCCTTGTATGCTAGCCGCGAAGTCCTCATCAGTCATGCAGGTACACCGAGACCTTGTCAACCAAGTCATCTATGGTATCGGGACCGTCCGTAACAAGCGTAAGATGAGGGACGGCCAAAGGTTCCCAGCTACTTTGGATCTTTTTATATAAATCGTGATCCCTGTTCTTTGCGAGATGAACACCTTTCCCCTTCGAAAGTCTCGTGATGGCGGTCCCTTCGCTGCACGTACATTCTATGAACTTGCAAGGTGTTTGCATTTCCCGTGCCCTATCCTGGACCATTTCCACTTGGTATCTCTTTGAAAAAGGCCGACCGTCAAGAAGCACAACTAACTCACTATCTTTTTCAAGCAAGTACTTTGCCGCCTGCAATATGAGTTCTATACAAAGATCATCTTGCGCCGAAGTGAAATCCGTTAGTTTGCCGGGAAATATCGCTTCCCGCACAATATCCTTATCAAAGCATACATACGACGGATTTCTTTTTATTAATGATTTAGCAAGAAAGCTCTTGCCTGCCCCCGGTAGGCCCGCCAAAACAACAATCATTTTCTTCCTTTCCAGAATATTAGTTTAATGTATGCAACCAGCTGACAGTATCAGTTAGGTTTTTACTGTTAAAAACCAAAGAGCCCGGAGTTATCATATCGGCCCCGGCCTCACGCAGTAAAGGCACGGTATGTTCCCTAATACCCCCATCAACCGAAAGGATAATTTTATTTTCCAGTCCATGAGCCTGTATCATAGCCTTAATACCCTTAACGCGGTCAGGAGTGTTCTTTTCCATACTCACGCCCTTAATGCCGATTTTCGTACCCATCAACAGGATTAAATCCAGATCATCCAGATATTTTTCCAACAGCATAATATCTGATTCAACACAGATAGATAAGCCTACATGAATACACTTTTTTTTCAAATATGCAATTATTTCGCCGACCTTCTTTTCCCCTAACTCCAAATGTACCGTAATAAAATCGGACCCTGATTCAATAAATGCATCTACATGCTTGATAGGATCCTCCATCATTAAATGAGTATGAAGAGGGATGTCCGTTTTCATATTTATTGCATGAATGAGATCAGGAAAAAAGAGTAAACCAGGCACAAAGTGAGCATCTGAAACATCTAAATGATATACATCTGCATAATTCTTAGTCTCATTAATACTCTTTTCAAGGTTCACCAAATTGCCGGACCACAAGGATACATCTAATAACATCCTGGACTGTTTTTTTGTATATAAATCATCAAGCTGCATTACACACCTGCCATATTTCGTATATGTCCCTTTTCCATCTTTCATTGTGGTAAATATTTTACAATACTTACCACAATGGTCAAACAAACTACTTGTTCAGGAAGTCGTCCACATTATCCTTTGTAACAAGTTCAAAAGGAATCAGCGTTTTCTTCTCATAAGCCTGTCCTGAAGCTATCGCATACGCAACTTCAATGCTCGTTGCCCCCTGAGCTTTTCCATTCTGGAAGACCGTTGCGTCTAATTCGCCATTTTGTATGCTCAACAAGGCATCCTGAATAGCATCGACACCAATAATAACAATCTCATCTTTTCTTCCGGCATTAATAACGGCATTAAGGGCACCCATAGCCATATTATCATTCTCTGCTGCAATGGCACTGATTTCGGGGTATTTCTGCAACCAGTCTTCGGTTATTCTCATAGCTTCATCCCGCTGCCATTTTGCCGTCAAAGATTCGAGGATGGTTAAATGTGGTTCTTTGTAGACAGTATTTTTTAAACCTTCATCTCGGCCCATCTGAGAAGTGTTACCTATATCTCCTTCCAGCTGAAGGACATTTCCAGATGCAACGCCCTTTCCTCCCAGCCTTTCTATAATGTAATTTCCCATGATCTCCCCGGCGTCTACATCATCGGAACAGACAATTGCAGAGGCCTCATCTGCATTAACCGTTTGTGCATTAACAATGACGAGTGGGATACCGGCTTCCTTGCATTTCGTCACAATCGGAGCGCAACCATTAGCATCTGTTGTGCTCATGACAATAACATCTACACCCATGGCAATCAGATCGTCAGATTCGTTCAGCTGCTTCTGAACATCTAGTTCTGCGTCGAACTGAAAATAATTAATAATCTTTCCGCTTGCCTTTAATTCCTTGAGAACATTCTCCTGAGCCTCGTTTAAGATAATCTGATATTGATCAGAACGACTTTTCTGCAAGATACCAATTCTGATACCATCGTCTTCCGATTGACCTGCACCGAATACACTCACTGCGATGAGTGATAATGCGGCAGCAAAAAGCATCTTTCGTCTCATTACAATCCCCCTAAAATTTCTATTAATAAAATCGCCTATATCTTTTATCCAAGATGCAAGTGCGATTCTATTTTCATTTTTTATTGGTCAGCTTCAAATCCATCATCACCGTCAAAAGAATAATGAAGCCCTTTACTATCTGTTGATAAAAGGACGATACACCCATCAGATTCATGCCATTATTTATTAAGCCAATAATAAGAACCCCAATAACCGTACCTTCCACACTGCCGATCCCGCCCATGAAACTGACACCACCGATGACGGAAGCCGCTATTGCATCGGTTTCATATCCAACGCCCATGGCCGGTTGCCCTGCATTTACACGCGAAGTTAATAACACGCCGGCAATACCGGTACAGATGCCCATTATTGTGTACGTGGCTAATTTTATGAGCTGAACATTAACACCCGATGCAATGGCAGCATGTTCATTTCCGCCGGTGGCATAGAGGTACCTTCCGTATTTCATACGGCTGAGAAGGAAATAACAAATTATTGCAACGGAAGCAAAAACCAAAATTGAATATGGAATTTTTCCAAATAAACGACCTTGACCTATTTGCTTGAATACAGGATCGGTTAATATGTAGGATTTTCCGTTGCTAATGACATATGCGAGGCCCCTGATAATTAACTGACTAGCTATTGTTACCACAAATGGGAACATGTTGTATTTGGCGATGAAAAATCCATTAAAAACACCGACAAGTCCACATGCCATAACGGCAAGTACTACCGCAAGAAAACAATTACCTCCGTGAGTCAGAACTGCACCAACAACCACCGAAGCCAAGGCGATGATTGATCCTACCGAAATATCGATCCCGGCACAGATAATTACAAAGGTCATGCCAATTGCGATGATGCCGTTTATACTTACTTGATTAAGAACATTTATAGTATTCTGAACGGTCCTGAAAGTGGGACTGGCAATAAACAAAAACGCTATCATCGAAAACAGAATGATGGAAATCCCGTATAGCCTTGAATGGCCAAGTCGTTTCATGTTGTCGAGTAACACACTTTTTTTCCCAAGCATGTATTAGCCTCCAAATGATTTATCTAAGATATCTTCTTGGGTTACTTTTCCTTCAACAATATCTTCTCGCTTGAATTCTCCCGTAATCCTCCCTTCATGCATTACCAAGATTCTATTGCTAAGCCACATTACTTCTGACAACTCAGACGATATGAGAATTATTGCCATTCCGGCATGCGTGAATTCGGAAATGAGTTTATATATTTCATCTTTTGCACCAACATCTATTCCTCTTGTTGGTTCATCAAGAATTATTAACTTAGGAGCAATCATTAACCATTTTGCCAGGATGACTTTTTGTTGATTTCCTCCGCTTAGATTTTTCGTTGCAACGCCTACATGAGGCGCCTTTACCGATAGTTGTCTTGTTTTTTCCTTAACGTCTTTTTGTTCCTTTCTGTGATCTATGTATGGAGAATGTTTGATTCTGAGGCTGGGCAGGCTGGTATTCTCAAGAATACTTCGACAAAGGACCAGGCCATACTCACGTCGATCTTCGGTGACCATGGCTATTCCACGTTTTATGGCATCGCTTGTATTCGCTATTTTTATTTTTTTCCCATACCAGAAAACCTCACCGGAATCTAAGGGATCAAGCCCAAAAATGGATTTCATCGTCTCACTTCTTCCCGCTCCCACAAGACCTGAAAATCCCAAGATCTCACCTTCTCGGACACGAAAAGAAACGTCGTCAAAAAAGCCCTTGCGCCTTAACCCTTTAACGGATAAAACTTCCGTGCCAAAAGTTTCACGCCCTATTTTTCCTTTATATTGGACCACACGACCGACCATCATCTGAATGATCTCGTCACGAGTAATGTTCTTCACCGGCCTCGTAGCAATATAGTGTCCGTCACGAAAAACCGTAAGCCTGTCACAAATTTCATGTATCTCTTCCAGTCGGTGAGAGATATAAATAATGCTAATTCCACGGGATTTCAGATCCCTGATCGTTTCAAATAACTGTTTCGTTTCTCCCAAATCAAGAGATGAAGTTGGTTCATCCATAATTACTACTTTTGAACTGCATGAAACGGCCTTCGCTATTTCGATCATTTGCATTTGGGCAATTGTCAGTTCCTTCATTTTTTGTTTGGGCGAAAAGCTAAGATTAAATTTCTTCAAAAGCTCTCTGGTCATACTTTCCTGGGTGTTCGAATCGGTAAATATCCCATGTTTCATCGGCTCTCTATGAAGAAAAATATTTTCCGCAATGGTCATTTCCATGATTGGATTGAGTTCTTGAGGAATCATGCTTATTCCGCTGTTGAGTGCTTCGGCCGGAGTCATAAAATGTATCTTTTCGCCGTCAAACCAGATCTCGCCGTCGTCAGGCTTATATATGCCGACAATTATTTTCATTAAGGTTGATTTTCCGGCACCATTTTCTCCCACCAAAGCGTGAACTTCGCCAGGCAGTATTTGTAGATCGACTTCACTAAGAGCTATTGTTCCGGGGAATCTTTTTGTAATTTTTCTCAACTCCAAGAGGTAATCACTCATTTTCAGTCCTAATCGAAAAATTATTTTGGTTTATCTGCTAAGTTAGGTCATAATAACGCCGTATATTACAGATGTCAATAATTTTTACATTTATTTTTATCGACTTCGATATATTATTGGCATATTATTAATCAACTTGACAGTAATTTGAAATCTTCACTACACTTATGCTATATGAAAGCAAAGTCAAAGACAGATATCAGAAGGCAAAAGATCAGGCAGATGCTCATTTCCAACAACGTTGTATCGATAAACGAATTCTGCCAGTTACTCAAATGCAGTGAATCGACTATCAGAAATGATCTTAAATACTTAGATGCGAAGGGACTGATTACCAGAACATACGGCGGTGCCGTTTTAAATGGCAACACCAGGTACAATGTGGCAATGAATACGCGTTACGGCATGAACGTAGCTGCAAAAGAGGAGATTGCCGACTATATCGTGCATAATGTTCTTGTTGATGATTCGATCATCACCCTTGACAGCGGGACAACGATGGTCGGAATCGCAAAAAAGATTCTTGAAGCTTCGCTTAAACTAACGGTGATAACCACCTCGCTTGCCATTGCTGAAGTATTGAACAGAACCGCAAACATAGATCTCTATCTTACGGGTGGAAGACTCAATCACATAAAAGAGGCCTTTATCGATCAGAGTGCTATTGAGTTTGTCTCTTCAATGTGTTCGGATTTGTATCTTTTTTCTTGTGATGGTGTAGATATCGAGAAAGGATTTACCATTGGAGACCCCGAAGAAGTTGCAATCAAGAAAGCAATGTCACAATTTTCGAAAAGAACCATCTGTGCCGTTGACAGCTCAAAGATAGATCAAATTAAATTAAAGAAAATTTTTGATATCAATGATATCGAAATGATAATAACCGATACTGCAGTGAGTGAAAAGAAAATCGAAAAATTGAGATCGGCGGGGGCAGATATCATCAAGGCGACAAAAAAAACGCAAGCATAATGTTAGATAAGGACGTGCTGAAAATGGGCAGGAATTAGCAGAAAAGAATTTAGGGTTAACTTTTTCCACGTACATATAAAGGGTATACTAATTTGTTACAAAATATACCACATTGAGTATGCTTGCCTGACAGAGCCAGAAGGTGGCACATAGATTGTGAATACGTATGATAACAAAAAAAAGCATCAGGGAATCAATAAGATTCCTGATGCTGAAGATTCGCAAACCTTCCACGGTAATAAAAAGATACATGTTTTCAGAATTGCATCTTCACTTACTTTACTGCTATGTTATTATCATTTTCTCTGACGCCTTTATTGTTTCTTCTGTAAGTTCCTGACCTATCCCAGGTAAACAAGGTGTTTCATAATAACCATCTTTCGGCTGATAATCATATTTGCAGCTATTAATATTATGTGGTAAAAGTGCTCCGGAATGATGCTCATGAATAACAAAATTAGGTATTACGGCTTCCAGTTGCAATGCTGCTGCTTTTGCGATTGGGCCACCGCAAATATGAACCTGAACTCCTATGTCATATACATTGGCCATATCACAAATCTTCTTACCTTCAGTAATCCCTCCGACTAATCCAAGGTCCGGCTGGATAATGGAAAGAGATCTTTTTTCAAAGAATGGTCTGTAGCCCCATCTACTATATATTCTTTCCCCGCTTGCAAGAGGAATCTTCACATTATTTGCTATCTCTTTCATGAGATCAGCATTCAAAGGCATTGTGGGTTCTTCATAATAAAAGCAGTTAAACTGCTCCAATTCCCTACCCAGCTGGATTGCGGAATTTGTATCTGTAAGTGAATGGAGCTCTATTATCAGATCCATATTCTTACCACCTGCTTCTCTCATTGCTCTTACTCTGTCGACCGCAGTAGAAATTTGCTTGTTTTCCAGAAGGCCGGTTGTTTTCCATTTCATCCAGTTGCCATCCAGGTCAAAACCAATCGGATCGACCTTGACACAATCATATCCGTCATCCAGAGCTTTTTGCGTTGCCCAGGCATAATCATCCGGAGTAATCATCGCCTTGCTTTCCGTGCCCCATCCGAATTGCAGCTGACTTGCATAGGCTCTTAACTTTGTATTTGTTTTACCTCCCAGCAGTTGATAGACCGGAACGTTCAAGGCCTTTCCCCTTATGTCCCATAGAGCAATATCGATTCCACTAATACCGCCAAACACAACAGTACCGCCGCCCATTCCCCAGAAAGTGCTTCTAAATATTTTTGACCATATTTCTTCATTATTCATTGGGTCCATTCCAATGATAACCTTAGCGAAATCAGCTGCCATGCCAAATCCGGCATCCCCTGCATTTCCATATGCTAGACCGATTTCCCCGAAACCGGTTATTCCTTCATCGGTATGTACCATGACAACAATAGGATTCCATGGCACGCCTTCAACCCTTTTGCTAACGCCAGTATTTACTTTTACAACCTCAATGCTTGTAATTTTCACTCGAAGACTCTCCTTAAAAAATCATTTAATAAAAAAGTCAAACGCTCAACATCAATATCTCCAGGGATCAGATGGGCATATTCAAGAGCACATGCTTTTTCGGCTATGTCCCTCATTTCGGCAGGCGATATATGTATGTCAGGAATACTTGATAACAGATTCATCCTGTTAATCATGTTCTCAACTTCGGCAATAAGATCTTTTGTTGATGGATAACTACAAAAACAAGCCAATTCCGTCAAACAATCAGGTTCGTTCGAAACTGCATATCTCATTACCGGTACCAGACTTAATGCACAAGCTATCCCATGTGGGACATGAAAATAATCGGCAAAAGGAAAACTAAGCGCATGTATAAGAGTAGTCCGGACCTGGCCAAACGCCCAGCCCCCAAGCATGGATGCATTGCTCAATGAAGAGCGCGCGGTCTTGTTTTGAGGGTCTTCATAGCAACTATAAAGATTTTTTAGGACATCCCGGCAGGCATACATTGCAGCACCTCGACATAGCGAATTGGAACTGGTATTCCAGTATGCTTCAAGAGCATGGGTAAAAGCGTCAATACCTGTTGCCGCCGTTACCGAAGAAGGAACAGAATACGTAAGTTCAGGATCTACAATGGCAGTATCACAGTAAAAGTAAGGGGTCCGGTATCCTGTTTTTCTGTTTTTTTCTGTATCGGTATAAACACCGACGCATGTACACTCGCTTCCCGTGCCAGCCGTAGTAGGAATAAGAATAAGTTTTTTTCGTCCTTTTACGACCTGCTTTCCATATAGATAATCTTCAAAACTCCCATCAGCAGATGAAATACAAGCTACAGCCTTGGCGGTATCCAGAGAACTGCCTCCGCCAAGACCAATACACAAATCGATTTTATTTTCTTTAGCTATTCTCAAAGCCTTGTTCACAGTATGAACCGAAGGATTCGGCTCAACATCAGAGAAAACAGAGATATCACTATTTTTCAAATTATCCGCTATTTTTTTTCGTAGCCCCATCTGTTCAATAACCGGATCACAGATAAAAAGAATCCTATCTTTCGGAGAGCAAAATTGATCAATACGTTTTACCATGCCTTCACCGAATTGGATGTTAACGGGCATATATATAGAATATTCCACAGTGGGTCTCCTGTAATCTTTTTAATTCTTGAGGAAGATAATCAAATGTTTTTGTCAACTTTTACTTTTTTACGTTCTTCTCACAAAAATTCGTATTCTTTGTTTTCCTCAGACCTATCATTAAAAGAATACAGAGTCCATAGAAAAACAAAGCAACAGGACTTTGAAAAAACGGAATGATACTGCCTTCGGTTAGTATCATTGCCCGTCTTAAATTTTGCTCAAACATAGGCGCTAAGACAAGAGCCAGAACCATAGGCGCAATAGGTACCTTCACACTTTTCATCAAGAAAGCAAAGATTCCCAGGACTATTGCTATTTTGATATCAAAGATGCTGTTGTTTATTGCGTAACAACCTATGAGCGAAAGGATCATTACAATAGTAGCCAGGAGGTGTTTAGGTATATGCAATACCTTTGCAAAAAATCTCACGCCTATCAGCCCGAGAAGAACCATAACGATGTTCGAAAAAAAGAAAGCAATGAATATCATGTACGCAGTATCAGCATGCTTAAGGAAAAAATTAGGCCCCGGGGTCAATCCTTGTATTATCAAGCCTCCGAGTAATACGGCGGTAACAGGGTCTCCCGGAATTCCTAACGACAGCAAAGGTATCATGGCACCACCTGGGACTGCATTATTTGCTGACTCACTGGCAATGATTCCTTCCGCACATCCGGTGCCGAATTTGTCCTGATTTTTTGAAGCACGCTTTGCCTCTCCATACGAAATCCATCCTCCGGTAGAGCTTCCTACCGCAGGTACGGCACCTATAAATGTTCCGATAAGAGAACCTTTTATGAGTGTTTTTATATTGCGGAGAAACACTTCAGGTTTTGCATATGTAACCTTTTTTATTGGTTTTATATCATCTGTTGATGTCTGTATATTTGTTATCATGACAAAAACTTCTGATATGGCAAAAAGACCGATAACGGCAGGTATTAACGAGATCCCCTGAAAAAGATGGTAATTTCCGAAGTCAAATCTTGGCAGTCCAAGAATCGGATCCATACCGATAAAGGAGAGGACGAATCCCATCAATGCCGCAATTATACTCTTAAATATGGAGTCGCTTGACAAAAAGCCAATAAGAACAACCCCGATAAGTATAAGTGAAAAATACTCTATAGGGCCGAATGCAAGTGCTATTTTGCCCAGTATTGGGGATAAAAAAGTCAGAACAATAACACTTACGATTCCGCCGAAACCCGAGGCTATTACAGCAATTGATAATGCCTTGCCAGGCTCTCCTCGCTTGGCCATTGGATATCCGTCAAGGGTTGTTGCTGCGGATGCCGGAGTGCCTGGTGTATTTATCAGAATTGCCGTTATGGAGCCTCCATAGATCCCCCCACAATACACAGCAATAAGCATAGGCAGCCCATAGTGTGCCGGCATGAAGAATGTAAGGGGCATCAGCAATGCTACACCCATCACTGCGGTAAGCCCCGGAAGTGCTCCGAAAACGATACCTACAAAGGTACCGAAGAAAATAAATGCGAAGGTTTTTATATTAAAAACTAATAACAATGCTTGTAAGAAATCACTCATTTTATCAACCTCCTTATCTCATGGCAGAGGTATTTTAAATAGATACCCGAAGACAGCATAACAAAAGAGTGTTATCAGTAATGAAGTGATGACACTCTTATGCCATCTAGAATTTGATAGTATTCTAAGCAGTAAAAAAGTAAAAACAGATACGGAAATTAAAAATCCAGCTGGTTTTAGTATAAAAGGAAATACTATCAGAATGACTATAGTTAAAAGCAGCTTTTTATTTCTATCTATTGTTTCAAGGACGGATATAGAATTATTGCTTTTTTCTATTCTTCTCGTTCTTGCTTTAATAATATTTGTCGTTATTAAAAGGATACTATCCAGAATCAGGAGTATCGATATAATGATCGGAAGGAATTTTATTCCGGGGTCAGTTCCTGCCACTACGCCATTGTAGTTTTCCAATAGTAAAGACTGTATGAGAAGGAAAATTCCCAGGGAAAAAAAACCTATCCCGGTTACCAGATCTTTCTTATCTTCCACAATAACATCCTTATTGGTTTATATTATGACGGTTGTTGTCATGTTATCCAGACAACAACCGTACTCAGCTTGGTTTACTTGCCTAAACCGGCTGCTTGTACAGCCTTACCAAAACTATCACGCATTTGATCATCAAGTTTTTTAAGATCTTCAGCTGGAGCCCAAACAATTTCCTGCTTTGTTCTTTCCATAACTTCAATGAATTTCTCATCCTGAGACATTTGTCTGAAAGCCTCCGCGAGGATATCTATTCTTTCCTGAGGGGTACCTTTGGGAACATAAAAGCCTTTATAGGCAGAATTTACTATATCTATCCCTTCTTCGATAAAGGTAGGGATTTCCGGAAAATAACTTGACCGTTTTAATGATGGTATTGCCAGATACTTCAAAGAGCCTGCCTCCACATATTCCATCGTTTCTGCAGGATTTTGAATTATGACATCCACATCGCCCTTTAACAATGCGGGAACTGTTTCTGCTCCACCGTCATACGGCACTTTTCCTATTTCACCACCAGCTTCCATACCAATCATTGTAAAAACCAATGAAAGAGAGTTTGCTGCACCCAATGTTCCGGCTTTTATCTTTCCCGGATTGTTTTTTATTGCCGTAAGCAAATCCCCAAGTGAGTTGTATGGAGAATCTGACCTGACAGTAAGCGCCATAGGGCTGTCGGTCATGGCGCATACCTGTTGAAATGCATCGTATTCATAATCTACAAGCCCTAAATGCGGTGCCAAAATATATGGAGACCATGTTCCATACCATAATGTATAACCGTCGTTTTTTGTGTCGTAGGCAAACTCGTTTGCTGCAACCAATGCTCCTCCACCCGGTTTATTAACGATTAAGAGCGGCTGTCCCAAGTACTTTTCCGCTACCGCCGACAGTGCTCTGGCATTTGTATCGGCGGTTCCACCGGCAGCGAAAGGAACTAAAATGGTAACGGGTTTTGAAGGAAATGGCTTTTCCTGATCCCCATTTGCAAAAGTGCTGCTGAGCCCCACAATGATAAAAAGACTAAGCGAAAATAGTAGAATTTTTTTCATTTCTCATCCCCCTTTCTTTTGTTTGCGTTTAATATTTTTAACAAATCCTGCTCGGATTTAATAAAAGGATGCTTTAGATTGTCCTTCCACAATCGATTGAAAACAGGATATCCTGTTAACTGTTCCGTTTTCCATTCTTTGCTGAATTCGCCTGATTTTATATTCTCAACAATACTTCTGAGTAAGGCTCTGGATGCATCACTGGCAGCGTATTTCCCTCTTGTCTGGTGTCCGTACTGACTTGTTGTGGAATGGTATCGAAGCTGTCCCCAAATCCCAACTTCCTGAGCATTCCGTAAGGTTTCAATGCCTTCTCCGGAAAGATACAGTTCAAGCAATACTGCCTCGGGACTGAAACCGTATTCCTCAACAAGCAACTCATAGGCCATTCTCAGATTATAGAGTTTGAATCCTCCCATGACCTGTTCGCCAAAAAGGTCTACAACGGCTTCTTCTTCAAAACTTGATTCAAATGCTCCGATCTTTGTTGTGCCTATCGCTTTTGCCAACGCAAGCATTATCGTCTTTGCTTTTCCGGTGGAATCCTGATGAACTGCTACCAGGCTCGGAAAACCTTCGCCACTAACAAAGCGGTCCCGAACTCCCTTTCCTATCATTCTTGGTGCAATGAGTACTATATCTACAGTTTCCGGCAGTTCGATAAAGCCAAAGTGCACATTGTATCCGCTTGCAAAATTGATTACATTGCCGTCCTCAATATATGGAGCAATGTCTTCCTCGTAAACTGAAGGCATAATTTCATCTGGAATCAAAAGAAACAAAATGTCTGCTCTTTTGCTTGCCTCTGAGATACTATACACGTCGAACCCATCTTTTTTCCCCTGTGTCCAGCTTGCTCCATCCTCAATGTTGCCGACGATCACGTTAACTCCACTATCACGCATATTTAAGGCTTGAGAGCGACCTTGATTACCATATCCGATAACCGCAACCGTTTTGTTTTTTAATTCATCCAAATTTGCATCATCATCAAAATAAGCCTTCGCCAAAGTAGTCCTCCTAAATTTAAGTAAAGATATTCTAAACGCGGTTTTGTCGTGTTGTCAACAAATTTCAAATTTCAAATTTGAAATTTCAAGATGTTATTGATTTTTTTCATCAATCAAGATTAAATAACGTTATGGAAAATCGATTTGAGAATAATGCTTATCCGTTAAAAAAGATGAACAAGGCAAATATGGTTTACGATATCCTTTATGAAGGAATCATTTCAGGGACATGGAAACCTGGTGACCGATTAAATGACGAAGAATTATCACGACAATTTGGAACGAGCCGGAATTCGGTTAGGGAGGCTTTATCCAACCTGGTAAGAAACCACCTTGTAGAAAAAGAGCACTGGAAGGGTTATAGAGTAAGAAGTCCTCAATGGAAAGAAATAGAAGAAGCCATTGATATTAGAAAGTGCCTTGAACTATATACTATTGATAAAATGAGAAATTTATCTGATGATAAAATTGATGAAGTTATAAAGCTATTGGAGAATCATTTCCAGGAAGCGGAAGAGAAGGTCAATACCAATCAAAATGAATATAAAAAAATCGACATGATGTTTCACCAGATAATCTATAATTCTGTATCGGAATTCTGGCTTACTGATATTGTCGAAAACCTTCATGCAGTTGCCGATATACAAACAAATCGTCTTTCCGTTAGTGTCTATCAACATAAAGAAATTTACAAAAAGCTACTTGATAGAGATTTTGACGGTATGAAAAACAAGATGCAAGAACATATAGAATCATTCAAAAATCGTGCACAAAAAATATATCAATCTAACTTACAGACAAGTAAAGATGAAACCATGGAGAAAAAGGCGTAAGTTGGCTTTTACATCTTCTCTCTCCAAGAAGAACCAAACTTTTTCTTGACAATAGCAAAAAACGACTTGTATAATAATTGTACGTACAAGAAAGGCTAATACAATTGGACAGCAAAATATTTAACGGAACGAAAAAGGAGATGGTCAGGCACTACATCAAGCAGATATTGATTGATGGGACCATTGGATTTGGAATGCGGCTCCCTTCGGAGAATGAGCTGGTGAAGAAATTCCAGGTCAGCCGTCAGACAATCCGGCAGGCCTTCAGTGATCTTGCCAACGAGGGGCTTATTTACAAACAGCAGGGGAAGGGGACTTTCAGCAAGTATAGAAAGAATGCAAGGCAGAAGCAGGCTATCGCCGTTATTACCACATATATTTCCGAGTTTGTTTTTCCGGGAATTGTTTCCGGTATTGAAGATGTTCTATCTGACAAAGGTTACATGATGCTTCTTGCGAATACAAACAACAGCAAGGAAAAGGAAGCTGAATATCTTAGGAATGTCATGGAACACAATGTTGTAGGCGTTATCATTGAACCGTCGAAAAGCGCTCAAGGAAATATTAACTTGCAGATTTTCAATGAAATGAGCAAGAAAGGCATAAAATTTGTGTTCATCAATGCATATTATCCGGATTTCGACAGTTCCTATATCGTTATGGATGATCAAAAGGGTGCTTATATCGTTGTTGAACACCTTCTTCAGCGGGGACACCGGCGAATAGCCTGTGTTTACAAGACCGACGATAGGCAAGGTGTGGACAGAAAAAGCGGCTATTTGCAGGCTTTGGATAGTTACGGTGTGGAGATAGATAATTCACTGATTGGAGAGTATGACACCGCCGGAATGTATCTGTTTCCTTACATGTTTGCCCAGTCGGTGCTTCGTTCAGACAACCCGCCGACAGCCTTTACGTGTTATAACGACCAGAGCGCACTTATGGTTATCCAAGCAATAAAGGACAGTGGTTTGAGGTTCCCGGAAGATGTTTCGGTTGTCGGTTATGACGATTCGATTGAGGTCCTGTCTCAGGATATAGGAATCACTACAATAAAGCATCCTAAAAGGGATATGGGAGTTCAGGGGGCAAGATTCATTATTGATATGATTGAAGGCCGTATGAAGAGGCCGCAGTATGTTTACAAGCCTGATCTTATCGTACGGGATTCATGTAGAAATCTTTAGGTTTTTTATACTAACTTGTACGTACAAGAATATTACAAGTTGTGGTTGTTTATAAGGAAAAGCATGTGGCAATGGCAGCTGCGTTAACGTACACAATGCTCTAAACATTTTCGCTAAAAGGAGGCAAGAAATCATACAAAAAAATTCGATGTGCTGAATCGTACGCAAGCACTGAACTGAGAAGGACAGGGAACCAGTCCTTCTCATATAACGACCACAATACATGTAAGGAGGGTTATGCAATGAAAAAGAATCTTTTGGCACTTGTAATTTCACTCGTGGTAGTCGGAGCCGTTTTCGCAAACGGCCAGTCGGAAGGTGCTGCTTCCAAAACCGCAAAAACAGGCCCAATCACAATCGGTGTTTCAACCTGGTCAATTAATGATTCTTTAGGAAGCCAGGTGAGGCGCATGATCGATGCAGCAGCCAGCGAGCTTGGTGTAAAGGTTGTATATATCGAGCAGTCTCACAAGTCGGAACAGGTCATTTCCTCCGTTGAAAACCTGTGTGCCTCCGGTGTTGACGGTATTATCATCTGCAACTCCGCCGATGCCGAAATGGCGCGTGTAGTTCCCATCGCGCAACAAAACAAGGTATACATTGCCCAATTCTTCAGGAAGATCGGTGACCCCGCAATTAACAAGATAGCACTGGACAGTTCATACTATATTGGATGTACCCATGAAGATGAGACCGCGAATGGCTATGAACTGGGAAGAATTCTGGTCCAGGACAAGGGCTGCAGGAACATCGGAATTACCAGCTACCGCGTTGGCGATGCAACTGCTAATGCTCGTATAGCCGGATATAAGCAGGCGATCGCGGATTGGAACAGTGCATATCCTTCCGACAAAGCCGTACTTATGAACGTTGTTGACGACAAGTACACCTCCGAGGAGGCCCGGCAGGCAGTAGAAGGGATGATCGATGCGAATCCTACGATGGACGGTCTTATTGTCGTAGGCGGCGGCGGTCAACCTCTTGAAGGGGCCCTTGCAGCCATCAAGGCAAAAGAACTTGTGGGTAAGATCCACGTTGCTTCGACGGACTTTACGACGAATCTCGAACAGCAGCTTGCGGACGGTGAAATGTCGGCAATGTCCGGAGGCCATTACGCCGATCCCCTGTTCTCCTTCATGATGGTTTATAACGCTATCAAGGGCAACTATACGAAAACGTCAGATAAGTATCTTGAAGTCATTTTTCCGATGATGTTTGTTGCATCGGCGGAAGACTACGCAGCATTCGACAAATATTTTATTCAATCCTTGCCCTACAATCAGGAAGAACTCGTGAAAATGGCCAACTCCAGCTTTGAAGAATTGAAGATGGCCGCGGCATCTTTGAGCATCCAGGACGTTGTTTCCAGACATTAGGTTGCAACTATATCCATGACATGAACAATACTGGCGGTGTGGTACGTACCGTACTGCCAGTGTTACAGAAGGGACAATGAAAACAGATTTAATTCACAAGAAATCATCCCCTGGTAAACTCAACGGCGCGCTCTTCCTTGTTGGCGTTACGGTGCTCATTTATATGATCTTCAAAATAGTGCGCCCTCACAATTTCGGTAATCTCAGTAGCCTGTCCTCCTATTTTCAGCAGGCACTGCTTCCGACGGTCGCCGCTTGCGGATTCTATTTCATTATCGTTATGGGACTTTTCGATTTCAGTATAGGTGCAAATATAGTCTTGTCTGCAATTGTCGGCGTGCTGCTGAGTCGCAGTTTCGGCTATCTCGGATTGATCGTGGGCCCAGTGCTTGTCGGCACCCTCATCGGTTTTATCAACGGCATTTTATATGTAAGGTTGAAGATACCTTCCATTATTGCGACCGTCGGATTGATGATGGTGTATGAGTGTATAGGAGCTCTGATAGCATCGGGAAGCGTGCTCACTTTAGGACAAAATGTAAGAGCATTTGGCAACGCACCCTGGAACATCGTTCTCGCAGTTATCGCGTTTTTGTTGGCTTTCATTTTCTTGGAGCACACAAAAATAGGGACGTACACCTACGCAATTGGAAGCAATGAAACCGTAGCGAAGAACATGGGAATTGCGATCAATACATATAAGGTTATAGCCTTTGTTCTCTGCGGTTTCTTTGCCGGCATCATGAGCATATTGACTATCAGTTATGGCAGCGCGATTACTGCAAGCACGAATATGTCCAGCATGACGCGGAACTTTACCCCCATTATGGGTTGTTTTTTCGGACTTGCCTTCAAGAAGAGCGTCAATCCCGTTATTGCAATGCTGGTGGGTGAGTTTATCATTACGATGATTTTGAATGGGCTGATTTCGTTGGGTGCTCCGACGACAATACAGAATGTGATCACAGGCTGCACCTTGATCGGCATTGTCGTCCTTACGACGCGGGTGCCCAAGGGCGCGGTGGTCAAGTGATGAAAAGTACGGAGTCTGCATGAATAAGTCGGTAGAGATCCTCAGGGCGGAGAATATCTCCAAATCATTCGGTAATACCCAGGCGTGTAATAACGTCAGCCTCTCCCTTGCACGAGGGGAGGTCCACGGGCTTATCGGTGAGAATGGCTCGGGTAAGTCAACTTTCGCGTCGATGCTGTGTGGTGTATACGCGCCGGACGGTGGAACGTTCTATCTGGACGGAGAAGAGTATAGCGCCCACACCCAGGTTGAAGCCAATGAGAAGGGGGTGGCAATTATCGTGCAGGAGGTCGGAACCTTAAATGGATTGACAGTCGCCCAGAATATTTTCCTGGGAAAGGAAGACAGGTTTACGCGTTTCGGTATCTTTCGACCACATAAGTTGAACAGAACCGTCAATGAAATACTGAAACGGTACGGCTTCGACTATATCAACGCTGGCGACATGATAGACAGTTACGACTACGAAGTACGCAAGCTGGTTGAAATAGTCAAAGCTACCCATTTCGGACCGAAGATCGTTGTTGTCGATGAAACAAGCACCGCATTGTCCCAGGATGGGCGGGACATCCTCTATGACCAAATAAAGAAGATTAGCGATAGCGGAAACACCGTACTGTTCATTTCCCACGATCTTGATGAAGTATTGCAATTGACCGACAGGGTATCGGTCCTGCGGGATGGCAGCTACGTCGACACGGTTGTATCGTCGGAGAGCAGTACGGATCAGCTAAAGATCCTCATGGTTGGCAGGGAAATCGACAGGAAGTACTACCGGACCGATTACGGTGGGACAATAAGCGAAGAAGTGGTGTTGCGGGCGAGGAACATTAACGTTAAAGACAAGATCTTTGACATAGACCTCGACGTTCATAAAGGCGAGATACTCGGTATCGGCGGTTTAAGCGATTGCGGGATGCACGATTTGGCCAAGGCATTTTTTGGGGCGGCGTACAATCGTAGCGGAGAGATCACGACTGCCACGGGCGTTAAGATCAATTCGATACCGGATGCCATCAAAAATGGCATAGCCTATACGGCGAAAGACAGAGACAATGAATCGGTTGTTCTGAATGCCAGTATCAGAGATAACATCACCCTTCTGGCGTTGGCAAAGGTTAGGAAAGGACCTGTCATTTCTCGGACAAAGGAAAACCAATTCGCCCAGAGGCTCGCAGACCAGATGAGTGTCAAGATGCAGGGACTCGAACAATTCGTTGCGGGGCTGTCCGGCGGAAATAAGCAGAAAGTAGTTCTTGCCCGTTGGTTGGGTACAGAGCCTCAAATTCTGATTCTGGATAGTCCGACGCGTGGAATCGATATCAAGGTTAAAGCAGATATTTATTCCCTCATGGATAACCTGAGAAAAGAGGGAAGAGCCATTGTCATGATTTCGGAAGAGCTCATGGAGCTTATCGGGATGTGTGATCGCATTCTTGTTCTGAAGAACGGAAGAATTAACGGAGAGTTTTTCAGGAGCAAAGAATTGACCGAACACGACTTGATTCACCAAATGCTGTAGTAAGGGTATATGATGAAGAAAACATTAAGAGCAGCAAAAAAGCAAACATGTATCGGGGGGAACCTTTTCCAGGCACTGTTGCCCTATATCGGCCTTTTCCTACTGGTACTGATCTTCGGTGTAATGACGAATTTCACCTCTGTTTCTCTGAGAAACCTGCGGTTGATTGTTCAACAGTCTTATGTCCTGATCATCTGTTCCATCGGCGTCTTTTTTATTATGACAATGGGAAGCCTCGATTTTTCCCAGGGCTCCATCATTGGTGTCGCTTCCATTGCTATTGCCTTCTTGGCGCAATGTAATCTTGCCTTGGCTGTCATTGTCGGAATAGTGATAGGCGCGGCTATCGGCTTCATAAACGGATTTCTATTTGTGAAGTTCAAGGTCAGTTCGTTTATCGTCACGATCTGTACAATGTTTATCTTCCGCGGCGTATGTGCGTTTCTCACGACGGAAAAGCCGATGTCTGCCCCCATGTATATGTACTCACTTGATCAATTGTACATTTTCGTGCCGGTGGTTGCCGTCATACTCGGGCTAGGCTGGTTTTTGTTTAGCGGGACCTCTTTTGGAAGAAAGGTAAAGGCAATTGGGGCTGGAGAGACGGCGGCTAAGTTTTCTGGAATAAGAGTCGCGAGTACAAAAATCTTTGTCTATACGCTGGCCGGTGCCCTCGCCGGGTTTGCTGCGACGATCAACACCATCCGCGTCGGCTCCATAACAGCTACTTCAGGTACATTGTTGGAGACGAATATTATGATTTCACTTGTTCTAGGAGGCATGCCGGTAACGGGAGGTTCTAAGAATAGATTCAGCAGTGTGGTCGTAGGCGTACTATTGTTCGCCGTCTTAAATAACGGTCTGGCCCTGTTGCAGATTGATCCCAATATACAGCAGCTGATACGGGGCGTCTTATTTTTGGCTATTGTGGTAGCAACAACCGATAGGAATGTTGCTATTGTCGTAAAATAATTTTAAGAGGTATTAACATGACAAAGGTAGTGATTATCGGTGCTGGCAGTGCAATGTTTACGAAGAACCTGGTTGGAGATCTCTTGTACTACGACGATATGGAGATCGACAACATTTCTCTGGTCGATATCGATGCGGAGAAACTGGCTGTCATGGAAAAGGTAACGAAAAAGATCGTGAAACAGTTCGGCAGAAAAACTGTTGTTGAATCTAGTACCGATCGATGCAAAGTTCTAAAAGATGCAACATTTGTAACCAGTACAGTTGGCGTCGGTGGTGTTGAGATGTACGAGAAGGATCTTGAAATCCCCGACAAATACGGACTGCACCAGTGCGTGGGGGACATCATTGGTCCCGGGGGAATGTTCAGGTTTCTAAGGGCCTACCCCGTACTTCTCGATATCTGTAAGGATATGGAAAGGCTTTGTCCCGATGCATATTTCTTCAACTACACAAACCCAATGGCACCTCTGTGTCTTGCTCTGAACCATGCAACTTCCATCAAGGTTTTCGGCTTCTGCCACAACGTCCAGAGTACCGCCTTGCAGCTCTCAGCCTATATGGGTGTTGACCGAAGTCGGGTCTCCTACTGGGCGGCCGGTATAAATCATATGGACTGGTTTCTGCAACTGAAGGTGGACGGCAAGGATGCATATCCCCAACTCAAGGAAATCTCCAAGGACAAGGAGAAGGTGAAGAAGCTCTGGCAAGTAGAACCGGATTACAGCAAGTATGAACTTGACCCCCATGTCAGGCTTGTCGACCTCATCAGGTTCGAGGTCATGGACAACTTCGGGAAGTATGTTTCAGAATCACCTTTTCATATGGGGGAATATTGTCCCTATTTCCGCAAGAATCCGGACATGATCAAGGAATATCAGGTGGATGACAGATGGTGGCTGAGGCATGAAAAATACACCGATGTCTACTACCACAAACTTGTCGGGATGCTGGAATCGGGCGAAGACATCGAGGTTGCGAAGACCTTTGAATATGCGCCGGAGATCATTCATGCCTATGTGACGGGCAAACCCTTCAGGGCAAATCTCAACGTGAAGAACACCGGCCTGATTCCGAACCTGCCGGCCGATTCGGTTGTCGAAGTTGCCTGTTACACCGACAGCGAGGGGATCCATCCCTGTTACGTGGGTGAAATACCTCAACAGCTTGCGGCATTGAATATAACCAACATCAACATGCACAAACTCATGGCCATGGCAGGGAACGAAAAAAAGCTATCCATGATATACGATGCTGTGAAGATGGATCCGCTAACAGCCGCTATGTGCACATTGGGCCAGATCAACGACATGGTTGCAGAGCTCATTGAAGCCAACAAAGAGTACTTGAAAGACTTTACCTGATTTCGTTTTGCCTGTTGTCGCCGTCGACGTCACTCAAGACGTCCGCGGCGACGATCTAAGGTGTGTGGGAGTAACGATCAGCCATCGCGTCGGACATGTGACCTATTGCTCGTTGAAAGACCGAATTATCAAAATACCGCCACGAGTGGAAAGTAATTAGTTTCGTGTATCTATTTGCCAGAAAACGAAACATGCCTTCATGTACCACCAGGATTCCGAACACTACGTAACCGTTACTTGTTGGAACTCAGCGCATACCCCTTCATAAAAGCATGATACAGCAGGGAGAAGATAATCAAGGGCGGTATCATAGCGATGATGGCTCCGGCCATAACCTCTCCCCAGGCCACTGAATCGCCGATTGAGATGATTTTATTCATCCCCACCTGAACCACCTGATTGGCGTCGTACCGGACAATCACCCTTGGCCAGAGATATTGGTTCCAGACATAGACAAACTGAATCAACGCCAGGGCTCCGATGGTGTTCCAGCTCATGGGAATCAGGATGTGGAAGATAAAGCCTATTGGGCCGGTTCCGTCTATTCTGGAAGAATCAACCAGGGAACGGGGAACGGAGTTGAAGTGCTGGATGAAAAGAAAGACACCTGTTGCAGAGGCGAGAAAGGGAACGATGATGGCAAGGTTTGTGTTGGACCAGCCGAAACCGTATGCAATGGGATGAAACAGCAGTTTGACGGGGTTGAAAAACCAGGAAGCCCATTGGAGGAAGCTGGCGGCCGGCTGGTTTGCGATCAGGTTGAACAGCCCGAGGATCAGCACCTCGGTTGGCATCATGAGCGTTACGATAATAAAAATAAAGATGATTTTCTTGCCTCTGAATTTGAAATAGACCAGGGAAAAGGCAGCAAGAAAGGAAAGAATGATCTTTCCTATCGTAACATAAAAGGAGATTACCAGGGAGTTTTTCATGTAGATCCAGAGCTTGTAATCGAGAAAGGCCCGCTTGAAATTGTGAAGAAAGCTTGTCCCTATCCCCATCGAGGGAGAGAGAACCTGCTCGGTATTTTGAGTCGATTTTATGAGCGCGAATACGATGGGAAAGCAGACGAGAATAACCGCTGCAATGAGAACGAGGTGAACCCATACGGGATCTTTTTTTCTTTTGTTCATATCCTTACCCCTGATAGTGGATGCCTTTGCCCATGGATGAGAACTGAAAATAGGCGACGATCCCCACCATGATGGTCAGGATGACGCTTTCCGCTGCCGCAAAGCCCATATTGCTGCTTCCTCCAAAGCCATCCTGAAACACCTTGTACATGAGGGTTGTGGTGATCCCCGTTTTGTCCAGTACGTTCGGAGGGCCGACAGGGCCTCCGCTTGTGAGGATGTCGATAAGCCCGAAGGTCTCAAAAAAGGCGTAGCTGATATTGGTGAAGACCAGAAAAAAGGTGGTGGGACTCAAGAGGGGATACAGCACATTGAAGAATTTTCTCCAGGCTCCGGCACCGTCGATATCGGCCGCTTCCAGGGGTTCTGTGGGGATGTTCTGCAGAGCGGCCAGGTAGAAAACGATGTTATACCCAAGATACTTCCAGACAGCGGCAAAGACTACGAGCGTGAGCGCAAGCAGCGGGGAGTCGAGCCAGCGAGGTTTTACCGAAAAGAGGAAATCGAGCAGGGTGTTCATGATACCGACCTCAGGATTGAAAATGAAGAGGAAGATGGTCCCTGCAACGGCTGGAGAGAGCGCGAAGGGCCAGATGAGCAGCATTCTGTACACGGTCCCGCCCTTTATCTTTTTGTTTGCCTGGATGGCTAGGAAAATGGAAGCGGAAATCCCTATGAAGACAATGAGGAGGCTGATCAGCAAGGTTTGGATCAGGCTTTGGAGAAAGGCCGGTGCCAGGGGGCCGGTAAAGAGATTTCGGTAATTTTCCAGGCCGATGAATGTATGGGTCCCAAGGAAAAGGTTATTGCGGAAAAAACTCATAACCAGCGAATGCCACGCTGGAAAGTAGAGAAAAACAGTGAGGATCAAAATGGTGGGCAGGAGGAAAAGGGCCGCCTTCCATGTCCCCTTGAAGACGGCATTTTCCCCTTGATCAAAGATATTCATCAAAGGCTCCTTGGTACAAAAACAGGCCGACAGAAGCCGGCCGTACGACTGCTTCTATCAGCCTTATATGAAAAGCTAAAGAAAGCGTGTTACTAAAAGTTTGCGTTATATTCCTTTAGCTTGGTATCGGAAAGAATTTTCGCTTCATCGAGAGCACTCTTTACGTCGGCTCCCTGGAGGATCTTCTGGAGAGACGTTTCGATGATTGTTCGGTTATCGGTTAACGTCCCTGCAAGAGCACCGGCGCTTGCCTTGTTGCTTTTCGTCTGCAAAAGCTGATTGAAGGCCACGATCTGATTTGCATCGCTGTCGAACCACCCCTCCTGTTTGAGTGCTTCCACAGAAGAGTTGCGTACAGGATAGTAACCGGTAAGCTTGTGCCAGCTGACCATATTCTCGGTGTTGGTCATGAAAAGTACGAAATCCCGTGCAGCGGTCAACTCGTCCTCCGGATGGTTCTTGGTGACCCAGACACTGGCCCCCCCGATGACGGTGCCGTTTCTCGTTGCACCGTCTGGTATGGGGATAAAACCGACGCCGAGCTTGAATTTCCCTTCGACCGCCTTTGAGATATTTCCGAGGTCGGCGGTGGAGGTGATGTGAATCATCGCTTTTCCTTCCTCGAAGATGGCGTCGCTTCCGTTCCAGTCTTCAAACTTTCCTGAATAGGTGTAGAGATCATTTTTTGCAAGTTCCGCCATGAAATTGCCGATTTTCATACCTGCGGGGCTGTTGAGGTTTGTCTCGGTCGCTCGTGCGTCCCTGCCGTTGCCGTTATTCACCAGCATCGCATTCTGTTCCGACATCCACTGTTCGAAGTACCAGCCGTGGAGACACATGGAGAACTTCGCCCCCTCGACGCCTTTTGCCTTTGCCGTTTCAAGAAGTTTGATCACGTCGCTGAAGGTTGCGGGAACATAGTCGGCAGGGTAGCCTGCTTCCACAATCTTATCTTTATTAATATAGAGGACGGGAGACGAGCTGTTAAAGGGAATCGAATTGACCGTATCATTGATGGTGTAATAGTTAAGCACCGGTTTGATATAGTCGGAGGTATCAAAGGAGCCGATCTCTCCGACGGGCATAAAGATACCGGAATCGTAGGCAAGCTGGCTTCCTACCTCGAAGACCTGCACCAGATGGGGGGCTGATCCCTGCTTATCGGCAAGAATGGCTGCCTGCAGGGTATCCCGATAGCTTCCCTTTGCCTCAACCACCACCTTGTAGCCTGGATGGCCGGCGTTGAACTCATCGGCACGATCCTCTATCCACTGGGATCTTGCCGCATCTCCGAATGCATGCCAAAAATAGATCTCTTTGACCGGTTTTTCTGTTTGCGATGTTTCCTGGTTGCCTCCGGCACATACCATACCGACGGATAGGACGGCAAGGGCGAACAGGGACAGAACTCTTTTCATGGTTTCCTCCGTTTCATTCGTATGGAACGCTGATAACGTTCAAGCTATTTCCACATACCCATGTTTGCCTTCCGTCATGGCTTTGTTCCTTTCTTGTTAGTTAGGTGCAATGATCAACGAAAAAAAGCTTCCTGATTTGTACGGTTCGGCCAATAACCTTTGAAACTTCTTTCGGCATCCACTACAACGCCATGAAGTACAGGATAGACGTTATTAAGGAGCTTTTGGAGATCGAAAAATTTTCTCTCCCGGAGCTTACCAAACTGCAGTTTTCTTTGATGGCAATGGAATGGCATTGACATTTTCCGAAACGTTTGATCCCTTGTGCTTTTTATGAGCTTTCCCGTATCATTAGTCGTCCTGCGATGAGGATTTTTTCGGGGGGGGGTGGTACCAATCCCCTTTGGTAGTCGATAAGGTGATGGAATGCCCGTTCCGCAATGCTTTTACGTGAAACGCGTACCGTTGTCAGGGATGGAGAGAGCTCTTTACTTGCCGGAAGGTCGTCGAAGCCTACGAGGGCAATATCATCGGGAATTGTCAACCCAATGTCCCGGCAGGCATTCATGCAGTTGTAGGCAAGGATATCATTGGCGCACAAAAAGGCGCTCGCATGCCCGCGGTGTTTTTTGAAATAATCGGTGAGGGCCTGTTTTCCTGTTTCTCTATTGGTAGCGATTCGTACAACCATATCGTCGCTGTATGCAAGCCCGAAGAGGCGGAGGGCCGCTCTGTATGCATCTTCCCTTGCCTGGAAATTGGGACTCAGCCTATCGGCCTGGATAAAGCCGATTCGGCTATGCCCCTTATCCACAAGGTGGGATACAATTTGATAGATACTTTCGGCATTGTCGATATCGACAAAGGTCGCATTGATTCCATAGTAGCACACATCAATAAAGATCCCGTGCGGATCGATTTCGTGAAGAAGGCGAACATCTTCCCGGTAAAGCCCTGCACCGAGAAAAATCGTTCCCACACCGTTTTTTTCGGTTTCGCGACGGCCGATGGCCTTGATGTTCTCCAGCATAAAGGTCTGAATGTCCACGGTCATTCCGTGCGCCGCGGCCACAGTTGTAATGCCTTCAAGGTATTCGGCGATAAAGATGCGGTAGGTATCGTCCCAGGAGTCAGAGGACTTTAAGATCTGCACAAATCGGAGCGTTCTGCCGTCGAGGTCGGGTTCCTGTTGCTTTTGATAACCCAACTCCTGAGCAATGCGCCGGATTTCTTCGGCTTTGCTTTTGCTGACTCCCTTTTTTTTGTTGAGCGCCATAGAAACGGTGGCTATGGAAACTCCGGCTTGTCGTGCAATGTCGTCTAATGTTGCTGCCATGGTGCTCATTATATATCGATTTGTCTCTGCAAGACAACTTAAACTTTTAAGTTATTCTGCTTAAAAAATAATTGACATATGATTAAATTAGCCTTAATCTGAAGGCATCTTGGAGGTACCACATGAAAAAGCGATGTCTCAGCATGCTCATCCTTACGGTAATGGTTGCGTGTTTCGGATGGGCTGGAGGACAAAACGAGGGCCCTGTCGATACTGATACCCTTCGGGTTATTCTTATCATTCCAGGTAACCTGGGGGATAAGTCGTTCTTTGATTCTGCGAACAGGGGATTGGACTTGGTTGCCGAGGAATTCGGCGCCGAAACCAAGGTCATTGAGGCCGGGGTGGATTCCACCAAATGGGAGCCGGCCTTGTATGACGCCATCGACGGAGATTGGGACATTATTATCACCGGAAGTTCGATGACCGAGCTTCTCAATCAGGTGGCGCCCCAGTACCCCGACCAAAAGTTCATCAACTTCGATACATCGATTGTCGAAACTCCGGATAATGTCTATTCGATGTTCTATGCCACTAACGACATCGGCTTTCTTGCCGGAACGGTGGCGGCTCTGATCAGCACTGCCGATCTGCCCCTTTCCAAAGACGAGGCGACGATTGGTTTTCTGGGGGGAATGGATATTCCGGGAATCAACGATTTCCTGGTCGGCTATATCGAAGGTGCTTTAAACATCAATCCCGATATCGAGATCCTTATTTCCTATGCAGGTGACTTTAACGATCCTGCAAAGGGAAAGGAACTCTCACTTGTTCAGTACAATGCCGGAGCCGATGTTATCTACAATGTCGCAGGCGGTACAGGCCTGGGCTTGATGGATGCAGCAAAGACGGCAAACGGCTATGCGATCGGCGTCGACTCCGATCAGGCCATGCTGTTCAGGGAGAGCGATCCCGAAAAGGCGTCCCACATTGTTACCTCGACGATCAAGCGAATCGATCAGTCCGTACTTCGGGCCGTCTCTCTTGCCCAGTCCGGGGAGCTCCCATTCGGTACCCATGAGGTTCTCGGTGTCAAAGAGGGGGGCGTCGGTCTTGCAAAGAATGAGTTTTACGATGCTGTAATGAGCGATGAGCTGAAGGCCAGGGTCGAAGCGGTTACCCAGGAGCTGATCGAGGGGGAGATTGTAGTTTCTTCCGCCTTCGGCATGGAATCAGAACAGATCAACGCCCTCAGGGAGCGTGTTTCACGGAGATAGCGGGCAGCGAACGATGGAACCGGCACTTGTTTTAGAGGGAATCACCAAGGTTTATCCAGGGGTTGTGGCCAACCGTAACATCTCGTTTTCTCTTAACGAGGGTGAGATCCATGCGATCTGCGGAGAAAATGGTGCAGGAAAGTCCACCCTCATGAAGATTATCTTCGGCATGGAGCAGCCTTCGGAGGGCAGGATCTTCCTGAAAGGGGAGGAAGTGCACATTCGTTCCCCCCAGGATGCCATCGACCTTGGCATAGGAATGGTGCATCAACATTTCATGCTGGTTCCATCCTTTACCGTTGCGGAGAATTTGGTGCTGGGTATGGAACCGTCCCGGTATACCAAGCTCGATAAAAGTAAAGCCATCGAGGCGACCAGGAAGGTCGCCGAACAGTTTGAACTAAAGGTTACTCCGGAAGCCCGGGTCGAGGATATCGGTGTGGGCATGATGCAGAAACTTGAAATCCTCAAGGCCCTTTACCGCGGTGCCCGCATCCTGATCCTGGATGAACCTACCGCGGTCCTTACCCCCCAAGAGACGGATGAACTCTTTGAACAGCTGCTTTTGCTGAAAAAACGGGGCCATACCATCGTTTTTATCTCGCACAAGCTGAAGGAAGTGAAACAGATCAGCGACCGGATCACCGTGATCAGAAAGGGAGAGGTCGCCGGAAGGTTTCTGACCTCGCAGGTCGATGAGCGGGAAATCTCCGAAGCGATGATCGGAAAGCTTATGGGCGGCGGTGCACATCGGGAGCACGTTCATCCTGGTCGGCAGGCTTTGCGTGCGGATTCGCTGACCCTTCTGGATGAGAACGGCCGGCCGGTGCTTCGAAACCTCTCCTTTTCGTTACGTGAGGGGGAAATTCTTGGCGTGGCGGGTGTTGAAGGCAATGGTCAGCGTGAGCTTATCGAGCTTATTACCGGCCAGCGCAGACTCCAGGAAGGTTCTCTTTCCTATGGGGAAAAAGAGCTACGTCCCCGGAGTATCGGCCAGGTTCGCTCCCTCGGCCTTGCCTATATTCCCGAGGATCGTATGAGAAACGGATGTGCCACCGGCGGCACCATATGGGAAAATCTCATAACCAATCGTCTTTCAGACAAACGCTTTTCCCGCCGATCATGGTTGCGCAAACGGGAGATCGAAAACGACAGCAGAAGACTGGTCGGAGAATACGATATTCGCTGTTCCTCAATCTCCGACAATGTGGGGCAGCTTTCGGGGGGGAATATCCAAAAGGTGGTTGTCGCACGGGAATGTGCTTCCGATCCTTCCATCCTGGTGGCCGATCAGCCGACCCGGGGAGTGGATATCAATTCAGCCGAACAAATCCACCGGAAAATCATTGAGATGAGCCGAAACCGGACCGCGGTGCTCCTGGTTTCCGCCGACCTGGGAGAACTCCTTGATCTCTGTACAAGCTTGATTGTCCTTTTTAACGGAGAGATTACCGCACGCTTCGAAGATATTTCCGATCTGGATGAAAAGGAGCTTGGTTTTTATATGCTTGGGATAAAGCGGCAGGGAGGAGTGTCATGAACGAGGGATTCTTTAAAAGGGTTCGCACAGCGGTAGCCATTCTCGTATCGCTCCTGCTTGCCTTCATCATTATTTCACTGGTAAGCAAGAGCCCGCTGCGCACCATGGGCCTTTTTCTTTTCGGTCCCCTGAAAAATGTCCGCTATCTCGGAAATGTCATAGAACTCACCATTCCCCTGATCTTTGCCGGACTTTCGACGGCCATTCTGTTTCAGGCCAATCTTTTCAACCTGGGAGCCGAGGGGATCTTCTATTTCTCAGGTTTGACCGCCGCCTTTGTGGCCATACTGGTTCCCATTGCCAATCCCTTTCTGCATGTAAGCGCTGCCATTGCTGCAGGGGCAGTGATGGGAATGATCGTTGCCCTTGTTCCCGGTTATCTCAGGGCAAAATGGAACGCCAGCGAGCTGGTATCCTCGCTTATGATGAACAGCATTCTTGCGGGAGTCGGCCTTTATCTTCTTAACAACTTTATACGTGACAAGGATCTGACGGAAATAGCCTCGCTAAAGCTGGCTCCCTCCGCACTGCTTCCGCGTATTATTCCGAGGACCAGGATTCACCTCGGCCTGGTGATCTGCCTCTGTTTTGTCGTCGGTGTCTATCTTTTTTCCCGGCGCCATCGTATCGGCTACCTCCTCAGGATGTTCGGCTTCAACCACCGCTTCGTGGAGTATTCCGGCGTTTCCAGTTTCAGCATGATCATCATAGCTCATCTTCTTGCCGGTTTCATTGCCGGGGTGGGAGGAAGCGTGGAGGTCCTCGGCATGTACGACCGATTTCGCTGGGCATCCCTGCCGGGGCTCGGCTTCGACGGGGCGCTGGTGGCGATGCTGGCCCGTAACAAACCCCTTCCGGTGCTTGGCTCCGCTCTCTTTCTTGCCTATATCCGGACCGGTGCCGATATCATGGCCCGGCAGGCGGATGTTCCTGCGGAAATGGTTTCCATCGTACAGGCGGTAATCATTCTTCTGATTTCGGCGGATCGATTCCTTCATGGTCTCGAAGAGCGTCGAATTCTGAAAAAGGCGTTGGCATAGTATGTTTTGGCAGCTCATTTTCTCATCAAGCTTTCTCTTTTCGGTCCTGCGGGTAAGCACACCGATCGTCTTTGCCGCTCTCGGTGCACTGATCTCGGATCGTGCGGGAATCGTCAATATCGGACTGGAGGGTATTATGCTTACCGCCGCCCTCGGCGGCGTTATCGGAAGCGCCTATACCGGGAGTGCCGCCCTCGGCCTTTTTTTTGCCGTTCTCTCCGGGCTGCTGTTTTCGGCAATTCTTGCCTGGTTTACCCTCAAAATGAAAACAGATGTCATTCTCGGCGGTATCGCCCTGAATCTCTTTGCCTCGGGAGGGACCATCTTTTTCCTTTCCATCCTGACTGGAGAAAAAGGCACCTCCTCTTCCCTACCGAGCAAGGTGCTGCCGGATATAACATTGCCTCTCATCGCTCGCATCCCCGTTCTCGGAGATATTCTTTCGGGGCATAACCTGTTGACCTACGTTTGCATACTTTCTGTTGTGGGGCTCTGGTACCTTATGAACCACACCCCTCTGGGCTACTGGATCAGGGCCGTAGGGGAAAACCACCATGCGGCAGAATCCGTCGGTATCGATATTTTCAGGATCCGCTTTGCGGCCCTTTTGATGAGCGGGCTCTTTGCCGCTCTCGGCGGGGCCTTCCTCTCCATGGGCTATGTCTCCTGGTTTTCTCGTGACATGTCGGCCGGACGGGGGTGGATCGCCCTGGCCGCCGAAGCAATGGGGGGCGGTTTGGTGGTACGCACTACCATAACGGCCGCTTTCTTCGGCCTTGCCGATGCCCTTGCAAACACCCTGCAGACCATCAATCTGCCCTCTGAATTGGTAAAAACCATCCCGTATCTCGGCACCATCATCGGACTTGCCCTCTATGCGGTGAGGCGAAGCAGAAGAGAGCAAAAGAAGGGGCGGTCATGACGAGGGATAAGATACGTCCTATTATCATCGATACCGATCCCGGCCATGACGATGCGATTGCCATCATGACCTTGATGGCCCACCCTGAACTGGTAAAGATCCTTGGGTTCACCACCGTTGCCGGGAATCAGAGCCTGGAACGGGTCACGAAAAACATGCTCATGATTGCCGAACTGACGAAGAGCCGGGTGCCGGTCGTCATGGGCGCCTCAAAACCCCTGGAACGGGAGCTTGAGACGGGCGAGCACGCCCACGGCAGTTCGGGAATGGATGGCCACGATCTGCCTTCTCCAGCCCGCTTGCCTCTTAAGGTGGATTACCTTTCTTTCCTGCGTGAGACCATTATTTCTTCTTTCGAAAAGGTTTCCATCGTTGCCCTGGGGCCCCTGACCAATATTGCCGGACTTCTTACCCGCTACCCAGAGCTTGGCGAACGGATCGAAGAGATATCCATGATGGGGGGGGGGCTTTCCAACGGGAATATCACCCCTGCGGCCGAATTCAACTTCTATGTCGATCCCGAAGCGGCGGCCCTTGTCTTTGCATCGGGGGTTCCCATTACCATGAGCGGTCTCGATGTGACCGAAAAGGCGATGATCTATCCCCGACAGTGGGAAGCGCTTCACCACGGGGGAGCTGCTTCCCGGTTTTTTGCACAGCTGCTTGATTTTTACAACATCGCTTCCAGAAAATTCGGCTTCGAGGGTAGTGCCCTACACGACCTTTGCGCCGCCCTCTGGATCCTGAAGCCCGATTTGTTTGAATCCGCATACTACCACGTTGCCATAGAAACAAGAGGAGAGCTTACCCGCGGCATGAGCCTTGCCGATCGCAGGAGGGTTCCATCCCTGCCTCCGAATGCGCGGGTTCTTCTGGACATCGACCGAGAAGGGCTTGTTTCATACCTTCTGGAGAGTCTGAAGCGACTTGACGACATGATAGCAGAGAAATCATAACATCGGATTGCCTGTAATGCTTGTATCATAATCCTCCTCTTCGTACTATGGAACTGCTGCTTTGCTTTGCGAGGAGGACAAGAGGTGAGTATGCTTGCCAGAGGCTGGGGAATATGTCCCGGTAGGTTACAGCCCGGGCCGTTGAACTCGATTGCTGATGTCGGCGGGATCGGGATCGGACACGTTACCTACTGCAAAGGGGATATTCAGACGGGGGTTACGGCACTTCTTCCCTATCGCGGGAATATCTTCCGCCAGAAGGTTCCCGCCGCTTGCCATGTCATAAACGGTTTCGGGAAAAGTGCGGGGCTTATCCAGCTTACCGAGCTCGGCAGTATCGAGACCCCGATCATCCTTACCAGTACGCTGAATGTCGGGACCGCTTTTCAGGGATTGGTGGAACATGCCCTTCGGGAAAACCCCGAAATCGGCAGGAGTACCGGCACCGTCAATCCCCTGGTCCTCGAATGCAACGATGGTTTTCTCAACGACATTCGCCGTCCCGTTTTGCAGAAGGCGGATATTTTTCGAGCCGTTGAAGCCGCCGCTGCGGGTGGCACATGTGCGGAAGGGGCTGTCGGTGCCGGTCGGGGGATGAGTTGTTACGAGCTAAAAGGGGGGATCGGCTCCGCCTCCAGAACCTTTACCATCGATGGCAGGACCATCAATCTTGGAGCCCTTGTCCTGACCAACTATGGGCGCCTGCCTGATTTGCGGATTGGCGGAGATCCTGTCGGCAAGCGGCTGGCTGCCTTGCTTTCCGACAAGCAAGGGACCACGGAGCAGCGGGAACAGGGTTCGGTCATTGTCCTGCTTGCAACCGATGCCCCTCTGGACAGTCGTCAGTTGCTTAGGCTGGCGCGGCGAGGGGAGGCGGGCCTGGCCCGCTGCGGTTCCTTTATCGCCGGGGGAAGTGGGGAGATTGTCGTTGCCTTTTCCACCGCCTATACCATTCCTCATATTCCGGAAAGCGCTTACATCGATTGTCGTTTCCTGCATGACGACTATCTGGACACCCCATTCCTTGCCGCTGTAGAAGCGATCGAGGAGGCGGTCCTCAATTCCATGATTGCCTCCGAAACGGTCACGGGCCGGGGCGGCAATACCCGGCATTCGCTGTCGGAGTATCTGGCGGGTCTTGGGTACTCCCATTCGGAGTGAGTCGTTACTAGTGTTCGGAATATTGGTGGTAGAGAGCTTACAACTCTTTTCCTCACTTTTATTTACAAGCTGAAGCATAAAAAAAGTCGAACGACAGCGAAAACCAAAGGAATGTTCCATCTTCATGGCATGAGGATCACCAGGATTCCGGACACTAAGAGCAGTTCACGACTAAAATCATCATAAAATTTATCGATAAATAAATATTGACAAAATCTATTGCGTGATCCATTATTTTTCCAGACAAAGACTAGTCAATTGCATATTTTCGTGCTTTGACGTAGCCAATATGAAAGGAGCCTAAGATGAAAGGCCAAAAAATGCTTTCTCTGCTGCTTGTTGCCTGCATGGCGCTTTTTCTCATCGCCTGCGGCCAAGCTTCCGACGAGGCCAAAACGGTTTCGTCGGATACAATGGAAGGTCGGACGATACGTCCGATGAAACCCGGAGTGTATACGGAAACGGTAAAAGGGGTACACGACGGGATGGTCGTGGAGGTAACGCTTTCGGAGAAGAGGATCGACAAGGTTGAAATCCTCAAGCATTCCGAAACTGCGGGCGTCTCCGATGTTGCTCTCGAAAAGATGCCCAAAGACATCGTCGAGCAACAGAGCATTGCGATAGATACCGTATCAGGAGCTTCCTACACAAGTAATGGTATCCTTAATGCCGTAAAGGCGGCGATAGAAGAAGCGGGGGGAAATGTAGCCGATTTCGATGTCCGCCAGGCTGCCGCTGCGGCGCAAGGTGAGTCGGAACGACCGGCGTTGGGATCGCCTTCGATTCCAAGTACCTGGGACATGAGCTATGATATTGTTGTCGTCGGCGGTGGTTTTGCGGGCCTCGCTGCAACCCACAGCGCTGCTGATAGTGGTGCAAAAACCCTCCTGATCGACAAAATGCCCTTTGTCGGCGGTAACTCTCAGATTAATGGAGGGGTATATGCCGCCTATACCAGTACATTGGCATCCGAGTTTCAGAAGAAGCTGAATCTCCCGCCCGATACCGCTGAAAAGCATATCGAAGACACCATAAAGGGTGGAGATTATATGGGTGATATCGCTCTTGTCAAAAACCTCGTGTACGGATCTCCCTTTTATCTCAATCTGCTTCTTGATAACGGGCTTAAGGTTCGTGAATCTCTCACCAGGCCCGGAGGCCACTATGGCTACCGAACCTATACGACCATACATGGTGTGGGGAGTGATATTGTTCAGGTACAGAAGAAACTCGTTGCAAAAACCGATGCGACCGTCATGACCAACACCAAGATGGTCCAGATTTATCGTGATACAAAAGGTGAGGGAAGGGTTTTGGGCATTCGGGTCGAAACCGAGAACGGATTCAAGAATGTTGAAGCAAAAAAGGGCGTAATTCTCTGTACCGGAGGGTTTTCGGGAAATGTGGCAATGCGTTCCGAATATGTACCAACCCTTACCGAGGATCTGCCGACTACCAACCATGTGGGTGCTACCGGAGAAGGAATCCGAATGGCACAGGAGGTTGGTGCGGATATCCTTCATATGTGCTATATTCAGCTGTACCCCTTTGCTAATCCTGACAACGGGGTGCTTGATAGTTATGCAGTTATCCCCTTCAGCGGCCCCAGTGCCGGTGTCGTATATGTTGATACGAACGGTAAACGCTATGTAAATGAAGGAGAACGGCGCGATGTCTGTTCAAAGGCGGCCCAGGATACCGGAAGTTTTCCGACTTTTTGTATCTTTGGCGAAAAGATCGCCAAGGAGGGGGGCTTTATATCGGCGTCGCAGCTTGAAGGCGGAATTGAGGCCGAA
The DNA here is from genome assembly GCF_000143985.1 of Sediminispirochaeta smaragdinae DSM 11293. Lineage (GTDB taxonomy): Bacteria > Spirochaetota > Spirochaetia > DSM-16054 > Sediminispirochaetaceae > Sediminispirochaeta > Sediminispirochaeta smaragdinae. The sequence goes on from NC_014364.1 coordinate 882,089, forward strand.
AGAATCTTCAAAGCCGATAGCCTTGAAGAGCTTGCAGCCATCATCAACGGCCATACCTATAAGAACCAAAACGTCAATATGCCGGCGACGAATCTGGTCCAGACCATCAAGACGCATAACGGCTATGTTGCGAACGGCAATGATCCCGATTTCGGCAAGGTCATTGACAAGGGTATCATGATGAAGATCGAATATGGTCCCTATTATGCAATTCCGCAGTGGCCTTCGGTTCACCACACCATGGGTGGTTTGAAGATTTCGCCGAAGACCGAGGTTCAGGACATTTGGGGACACGTGATACCAGGGCTTTACGCTGCCGGAGAATGTGTCGGCGGGGTCCACGGTACGAACCGTCTGGGCTCCAATGCCGTGGCGGATTGTGTCTCTCACGGATATATTGCCGGCCAATATGCCGCAACAGGGGGCCTTCCCGATTTCGTTCCGAAGCAGTAAAGGCTTTCCCTTATTGTTCAACGCAGGCCGCTTCTTTTGTGTTGCGGCCTGCTCGTGCATCTTCATTCAAAAGAAAGAGGGACGAACTATTCCATGGCTGATAAGTTGCATATAGGTGACATATCCAATTTGATCGGTACCCCTGCCTCCACCTTGCGATTCTATGAAACCCACGAGATAGTCAAACCCATTAAAGATAGTGAAAATAACTATCGGGTCTATACCCCGGAGGAATCTTGCCGATTATTGATTGCCCGACTTTTGAGGAGTTTCGAATTACCGCTTGAAACGGTAACTCCCATGGTTTCTCACAATGATTCGGCAGCGAACCTTGACCTGCTCGCCGGTCAGAGCAATGACTTGCAGAAAGAGATAGGACGCCTCTCTATGCTTAAAAAGGAGATCGACTCCTACCGCTCCGAACTGCTTCGTGCAAGGCGGCTTCTTGAAGGTGTGGAGATAGGGATGCGGCCGGGACTCTACAGGGTTGCCAATATTGTCGGCGGAGAGCTTGCCATTCGGCAGGATGTGACAAGGGTCGTCAGAAGATGGATGCGATATCTGCCCCAGATCCATTATTCTCTCTTGCTGAAAACGGTAGAGACTGCCCCAGGTGAAGGGGCTAAGGGGGATTGGGGATTCTCCATCACACAGGAACTGGGGGAGTCTCTTGGAGAAAAGAGTAATCCACCCGTTATGTTTTTTCCTCCTTGCGAATGTCTCTTTACCGCACTGATGAAAAGCAGCGCGGAAAAGGTCATGGAATGGGAGCTCGAAGTCCTGAGAAGGCGTGTATCTTCCAATCATGTGTTTGCTTCCGGTCCCATCCTCGGCAGATTTCTCTCTCTTGATTATCAGTCCGAAGAACCTCGTTACCTCTATCTCTTTTCAGTTCCCATAAAAAAATAATTATCTCCTTGACCTTCAAGCGGCTTGAAGCTCTAGGCTATCTCTCAAACCTGCCGTAACGGCAGGTAGTGTTGTAATTCGGAGGAGTCATGAGGAGAAGCGTGAGAAGTGTTTTTTTCATGGTTGTAACAATCATCAGCCTGTTGATGCTGCAATCATGCACAAAGGAACTTGAAGCCCTAAGCTATAAGCCCGGAACCTATACTGCGGAGGCTCAAGGACACAACGGCCCTGTTCGGGTTGAGGTGACATGTAGTGAATCAAAGATAGATTCCATAAAGGTTGTCAGCCATAGTGAAACGGAAGGGATCACCGATACGGTGTTTTCGACGATTCCGGAAGAGATCGTCAAGACGCAAAGCCTTGATGTGGATGGGGTTTCCGGTGCAACGGTGGCCGGCAATGCCCTTATTGCGGCGGTTGCCGATGCGGTGCGCCAGGCCGGAGGCGACCCTGAGAAGTTGCAAGGAAAGGGTCACGAGGCCACCGGTAATGGTACAGGCCCCGAAGAAAAAATGAGCTGTGATGTTGTTGTCGTAGGTGCAGGGGGTGCCGGGTTGGCTGCTGCCAATGCGGCGATAGAGGCAGGGTATGATGTTGTTCTCCTTGAGAAATTGTCATACACCGGCGGCGGATTCACCTATGTGGAAGGTGTATTCGGTGTGAACAGTCCGATTCAGAAAAAGGCCGGTGTGGATCTTTCGGTGGAAACGCTGTTCAAGGAGTCGATGGATTTTCACCACTGGCTGCCCAATGCCTCCCTTTTGAAGGCTTTTTACAATAATGCCGGTGATTCGATCACATGGCTGATGGACAGAGGAGTGAAATTCCGGGGTGTCATTACGGCGAACCCGCCGGACGGCAATATCGCATGGCACCTTTTCGATGGGGGAAAGGCCGGTCGTCTGGCGGTGAAAAATCTTACTGAGCGAATCGAGAAAAGTCCCAACGGTACAATCCTCTATGAGACCCCCGGAAAGGCCCTCATTATCAGGGATGGTAAGGTTTGCGGTGTATCTGCGGTGAAAAAGGATGGGGGAAGGCTATCTGTCGAGGCCCGGGCGGTCATTTTGGCGACCGGCGGCTTTTCGAGCAATCAGGCCCTCAAGGAGCAGTACCTGCGATACCCAGGTTATCTGAATGTAGGGGCCGGAGGACGGGAAGGCGATGGACTCAAGATGCTTTCCCAGGTTCATGCCGATCTTGTCGGCATGAGTGCGGTACTTGGGGCCGGTCTTGTCATGCCGATTCCGATAAGCCAGCAGATGGGCCCGGATACTAGATACCCCGATATCTTAGGGGCAGTCTACAACGAGGGGCTATTGACGCTCTCCCGCCAGGGCAGGCGCTTTATGAACGAGAGGCTTCCCATCGAATACCGTTCCAATGCAACGGAGCAGGTAGGAGGAACTGCCTTCGTCGTGTTTGATCAGAAAACCGTGGACGAGTTTATTGAACAGGGCCAGCGTTTCGGCTTCGGCATACCGAGAAAACTGCCCAAGTTGCAGGAGGGGATCGATAAGGCTCTTGCCGAGAAAAACGACTGGATGTTTTCTGCCGACAGCCTCGAAGGACTTTCGAAACAGACCGGTATGCCGCTTGAAAACCTGAAAAAGAGTGTGGCCGACATGAATGGCTATGCGGCCCAGGGGCAGGATCCAGAGTTTTACATGGAGAAAAAGGCTCTTTTTTCTATCAAAGAGGCTCCCTATTATGCGGTCAGGGTTGTTCTTGGAATGTATGCAACCGTTGGCGGTTCGAAAGTCACAGAAGGGCTGCAGGTGATCGATACCGACGGAAATGTCGTTCCTGGTCTTTATGCCATAGGACTTGATGCTGGCGGATTGTATGGTGATACCTACGATATGCGTATAGCAAATGGGGCCGCAAGCGGTTTTTCCGTTACCAGTGCTCGCCTTGCGGTTCGGGATATCCAGCGCTGGTTGAAGAAATAAGACTTTTACGTAAGGAAGTACCAACGTTATGAAAACGATAATGCACATAGTTGGCTCAGCCTTTCTGATGTCCCTATTGCTGACCTTTGCGGCATGCGGCAATAAGAGCACAGAGAGCGGAGTAAAACAATCGGGTACAGCGGCGGCGGTTTCCTCCGCTGCGCAGATAAGGAATGGAAGCTACGAAGGCATCGGTTCAGGGCGAAATGATTTTATCAAGGTAAGCACCACCTTTGAGAATGGTGTCATCACCGGCTGCGAGGTTCTCGAAAACAAAGAGACCTCATGGATTGCTGCTCCTGCTATTAATTTTATGCCCGCCAAGATTGTGGAGAACAACAGCGTGAATGTGGATACCATTACCGGATGTACCCTCGCTTGCAAGGGCATCATCAATGGGGTAAAGGATTGTATCCTCCAGGCTGGAGGGGATGAAAACAGTTTTACAAAGGATTGTACCAAAGCAGGCACTGCCGTATCCACGGGAGACGCGAGCTATGATGCCGACCTTGTCATCGTTGGTGCAGGAGGTTCCGGCCTTACCGCCGCCGTTCGGGCAGCAGAGCTTGGTTTGAAGGTGGTGCTGATAGAGAAAAAGAGTGCCGTAGGCGGAGGTCTTTTTGGAACAGAGGCCCACTATTCCAACGATTCCATTGTGGAAGAAACCTTCAACCGCACCGACAATCAGAGCGCGGAGGAAGGGTATGTCTATCACATGAGCTATAATCGTAATCGTTGTAACGGGCGTATCGTACGAGCCTTCATGAACAATGTGGGCAAGACCATCAATTGGATGATACAACAGGGGAATAAGCCGATCATGGCCTTGGACTCTTTCCGTGGTCCGGGGAGCTCCACATGGCTGATGTTCGAGGGTGAGGGCCCCGGGGTGGCGCTCACCATGCAGCGGCAGTGTAATAAACTTGGCGTCACCACGCTGCTGAATACGACGGGAAAAAGCATCACCATGAAAGAGGGCAAGGCAGTCGGTATTATCGCTGAGAATCTTGCCGGAGATACCATTACGGTGCATGCCGGAACTGTAATCATTGCAACCGGCGGTTATTGTGACAATAAGGAGATGCTGGAACGCTATGTCAGTCATGCCATGGCCGAGGCCTCTACTTCGGGAGGCAATCGGGCGGCAGGCGGTACCGGCGGCCGCATGGGAGAGGGCATCCAGATGTGCTGGGCCGTCGGCGCGGCAAAACAGGGAACAGGCTATATAGCTCATAGCCTCAATACCGTACCCGGCTGTGCCATCGATTCCCTGGTCCATCGTGCATCTTACCAGCCCTATCTTTGGGTAAACGCAACCGGAGTTCGTTTCTCCGATGAGACCGGTGGATTTACCAAGGTATGCAGCCAGCCCGACGGCTATTACTGGAGCCTTTTAGACCAATCCATGGTAAGCTTTATGGAACACCACAATACCATACATAGTACCTGTTTTACCCCTTCCACCAATAAACCTGCTGTCGGCTTGCAGGATGCTTTGGACCTTGCCGCAAGCAAGGGCCTGATCTGTAAAGCCGATAGTTGGGAAGCGTTGGCACAGCAGATGGCTGTTCCCACGGATGCCCTGTTGGCGACAATCAAGGAGTACAACGGCTATTGTGAGGCAGGCGTTGACACCATGTTTTCAAAAGACCCAAGTCGCTTGATCGCATTTGGAGAGGGGCCCTACTATGCCTGCAAAACGGTCGGCGGCATGCTTACCACCATCGGCGGGGTAGAGGTAAATGAAAAGATGGAAGTAGTCGGTACGAAACACGCCGTCATTCCCGGCCTTTATTGTATCGGAGCTGATGCCGGCGGATTCTACGGCGATGACTACAATTTTAAGGATACCGGTTGTGCCAGTACCTTTTCATTCTTTTCCGGAAAAACTGCTGCCGAAAGTGCGGCTTCGTATCTGCAGAAGCTTTAGGCCATGTGTATCATCGAAATATAGCAATCTACAAGCCACCCCATCCATGAAGGGGTGGCTTGTAGAAGATAAGTAACTTTTCCTTTTTGTCCAAAGCTGGCTATCTTATTGTCGCTGTAGTATCTTTTTAGTATTCTTGATGCATGCAGGATGACATAAGGTGATGTCTGCCGATCTGATTTTCTTTCAAAAAAGTGAATGGGAACATGTTACGTTTTCTCCTGCGTTTTCCTGTTCCTATGCTCTTCTTGGAAAGTATACCTTACTCGTCCGTGGCAACGGCTTTACAACCGAAGAAACCGAACGTGCCTCACTTGCATTTGGCAAAAGGATCGCCGATGAGTATATCCCCTCGGACGGGCCCTTTATCCTCATTCATGATTGGCGCCGCTATCGGGACGGGACGCTCCAAGCCCATAAGCTTTTCATGGATTTCATCGTTAATAACAAGCAGCTTAAAGTTGTTGTTTTCTGTAATTGCAGTTGGAGTCAGGAACTTAGCATACGGCTGGGCAGGGCCTTGGGATTCCTTAAAACCGGGATACGTATTTGCAGAACCTATCAAGAGGCTGTAAAAGTGGCGTCGTTTTATGTGGAAACAGGTTCCCTGCCTCCTGACAGGCTTGATCCCTTCGCTTTCCTGCATACCAAAACGGCTCGCTATAATAAGGAACTTCTCGACTATCTCGAAAGCATCGACTGGAAAAGTGGAAAACAGACCGGCAAAGTGGCCCTTCATTATCGGCATCCACTTCTGCCGGTCTTCGACTCAATAACCCTTATCCGTTCGGAGCTGGAAAAGACCTTTCGGGAACGTGACAGGGCGGAAGCGGCTCTTAGAGAACATCAGCAGAATCTGGAAGCGTTGATCCACGAACGTACCGCCGCTTTGAAAGCAAGCGAAATTAAATATCGAAAGCTTTTGGAACTGACACCTGCGGCGCTTGCTGTTCTGACACCGCACCTCTCAGTCTCTTATGTCAATGCTGCATTTACGACACTTTTCGGGTATGCTCTGGATCGTTTTTCTTCTCCCGCTTCCTTTACCGCGACATTATGCCCTGATCCGGCAATGGAGGCTCAGTTTAAGTTTTTTCTGGCATCACATTTGCCGGAAGATCGTGACCTTACCTGTACCACTGGCAACGGAACCATTATCTACGTTCAGGTTTCGTTGAACACTATCTCCGATTCCCTACTTCTTTCCTTTACCGATATTACCCTTAGAAAAAAAACGGAATCCCGGCTTTTTGAATTATCGTTGAAAGACGAGCTGACCGGTATATATAACCGAAGACATTTTGTCAGTGTACTCTCTCAGGAGTTGCAGCACTATCAGCGTTACGGTACGCCGATTAGCCTGCTGCTTTTCGATATCGATCTCTTCAAAATAATCAACGATACCTGGGGCCATCCCGCTGGTGATTTTATACTCCGGGAGCTTAGTTCCAGGATTGCCGGGCAGATTCGAGACATAGATATCTTTTTCCGCACCGGAGGCGAAGAGTTTGCAGTTGTTATGCCCGGAATCACCCTTGAGCAGGGGGAAATCGCTGCAGAGCGTTTGCGGGTAATTGTCGCCGATACCCCTTTCCTCTGGGAATCAGAGGAGATTACCGTTACCATCAGCATTGGGCTGGCAGAGGCCGAACAGCCGAATAGTGACCCGAAATCGTTTTTTCGAAAGGCTGACGATAGGCTGTATTGGGCAAAAAAAGAGGGACGAAATTGCGTTTGCAGCTCACGATGACAATGAAAAGCGTATTGGCTGCTCCAGCCCTTGTGACAAGAAGATCGAAAAAACGCTATACTGGAGGCATAGTAAAATAAAAGAGGTGTTTGCGCTATGGAAAATTTTGAATTTGTAAGCCCTACCAGGATTATTTTCGGCCGGGGAACAGATAGAGAGGTAGGAAAAACTGTGGCTCAATACGCTAAAAGGGTGTTGATTCATTATGGAAGCGATCGGATAAAAACGTCGGGCTTATTTGATAGAGTCGTGAGTTCGCTTACTGCCGAAGGGCTTGAATATGTTGAGCTCGGCGGAGTGGCTCCAAATCCCCGCCTCTCTTTGGTGCGCGAAGGAATCGAACTTTGTCGGAAGCACTCTGTTGATCTTATCCTGGCAATTGGCGGAGGAAGCGTTATCGATTCGGCCAAGGGAATTGCCGCCGGGGTTCCGGATGCGGAACACGATGTGTGGGACTTCTTTCTCGGCAAGGGGACTCCGAAGGTCTGTCTTCCGATAGGTGTTGTCCTTACCATACCTGCCGCCGGAAGCGAGGCCTCCCGCAGTTGTGTTTTAACCAATGAAGATGGGTGGTACAAGCGAGGCTTGGGAAACGATCTCTTCCGCCCCCGCTTTGCCGTGATGAATCCCGAACTTACCTTTTCCCTGCCGCCCTATCAAAGTGCCAGCGGTATCTCCGATATCATGTCCCATATTATGGAGCGTTATTTTACCAATACCACCAAGGTGGATCTTACCGACAGGCTCTGTGAGGCAACCCTCAAAACCGTCATTGAAAATGCGTCGCTTGTTATCCAACATCCCGAAGATTACGACGCCAGGGCGGAGATCATGTGGGCCTCCACCATTGCTCATAATGACCTTTTGAGTACCGGTCGCATCGGGGATTGGGGATCGCATCAGATCGAGCATGAGCTTTCCGGAATGTACGACGTCACCCACGGCGCAGGGCTCGCTGTTATTCAGCCCGCATGGATGAAGCATGTGTACAAACATGACCTCAAGCGATTCGTTCAGTTTGCCGTACGGGTCTGGAATGTGGACGAGCGTTTCGATGATCCGGAGAGAACCGCCTTGGAGGGAATCGGGAGACTAAAGGCCTTCTTTTCATCTATCGGGTTGCCGGTTAGCCTCAAGGAACTGGGAATACCCTCCGATCGTTTCGACGAAATCGCTGCAAAAACCTTTCAGGAACGAAGTACCGGTGTGGGGAATTTCGTCAAATTGACGGAGTCGGACGTAAAGGCCATCCTGGAGCTTGCAAGGGAATAATTTCCGCCTGCGTTCTATGATATGACATTCCTGTCGCTCCCGGGAAAGGTGGTGTTTTCAACATAACTGCCTTTCCTATTGCCTTTTGCTATGTAGAGGGCTTCATCGGCGAAGTGGAGCAGTTCGTCATAGGTGAACTGTTCCGACTCGATCCACATCAGCCCAGCGGAAATCGAAACAGGTGCTGATTTTCCATTGGGAAATGATAGAAGCTTCGCCACTAGCTCTTCATAAAAGGCTTCCATGCAGCGGCGAATTCTCTCTTTGCTTTCGAATCCGTGAAGCAGGAGGATGAACTCATCACCGGAGCGACGTCCGAGAATCTGGTTTTCTTTTGGGGCGATTCCCCGAAGTTGCTCCACTGCCGCGACTATGTATTGATCGCCCCATTTGTGCCCGAAATTGTCGTTGACCTGTTTGAGATTGTCCAAATCAAACATGACAAGCGCTGCTAAGGAACCGGAAGAGTTTTCTCGCCATCTTTCGAACTCCCACTGAAAGCCTTTTCTGTTTAACAGTGAGGTAAGTGGATCATGATCCCTTTCCCGCTGAATCTGCTTCTTCTCCTGTATCTCACCTGTTACATCAATGACAACCCCGACGATGATGCCATCATTTCTCGATTCTTTGTAACGGATCCAGCGTGTGGGGGTTTCTCCAATCGCATACACATCGGTTTCCGTGCTATCGGGTTTTGAGAATAAGTGATCAAGTAGCTCTGTGAACGTTTGTTGATTTTCGTACAGCGGTGCTTCCTTTTTATCGATGTTGATGATATCCCAGAAGTATTCCGTAACAAAAACTTTACCCATGGCCGGATTCATCTCGAAAGCGCCTATGGGAAGTCCAAGCATCGCGATGATTTTTGTAAGACGTGAGGCCGATTCCAACATTCGATGATTGGTAATTTCGACAGAACGCGAAAGTTCGTCAAGCTCCTGAAGACCTGTCGGCATAAATTGGAGTTCATGCTGGAGATCGATATCCCTGACCTGCTTGGCAAGTACGACAATAGGTTTTGTCATTTGGAAACTGATCAGGGCTCCCCCCACCGTACCAATCACAATAGAAAAAAGGAGAGAGATGAGGATGATCTGACGGATACGATTGGCATAACTGAGAAGATAATCTTTGCGCATGATACCGATTAGATACCAATGTTCGTTTTCAAACGGGGTATTAAATTTGTAGAGCCCCAGTTCTTCGACGGCGGCATACAGGCTTTCTTTACCTGCATGATTTTCTATCGTATAAATATGCTCCTCTTCGTCGACTATCGAAAGCTTCAGCGGTTCTGTTTCCTTGATAAATCGTCTTTGCAGTGCTCCACCCATGATGAGTGGAACCTTTTCCTCGTTCTCTTCGTCGCTTGAAGCAATAAAATACCCCAACGAGTCACGGGGTTGAAGCTCCTGAGCAGGGAAGAATTTTGCCAGGTGGTTCAACGTAAGTTCGGTCCCAATGACGCCGCGTAATTTTCCCGAATTATCGAATAAGGGAATGGAATAGGTGATGATCGGGATATCGTGCTCGTTCAAGGTAAAGGGTTTGCTCCAATATCCGAGAAGTGTCGCCGCACTCGCTACGGTGGCCGCTTCATAGGGTTTATTGATAAAAAGGTCGGAGCCCTCTGTCGGGTGAAATCGGTACTGCCATGTCTGGTCCATGGGGATCATAAGCACTTCGGCCAACTCCGGTGACCCGCACACCATATAGATATCATCGTTACTGTAGGGGTTCATCATGGGGTCGTAGTCTCGGAGATATACGGCGGGAAATCCCTTGCTTCCGTTATCAATAGGTTTGATGATGATAAATACCCCGGTGGCCTGGGTCGCCCTGAGCATGGGAATCATCTGCGTGACAGCTTCCCTGAAGAATCCTTTTGTATCGGATTCATGTGTTGAAAGCAGTTTGCGGATATTAGCTATATAGGGATCATAGTTTGTCCAGCTATTTTTCATCTCACTTTGGAGGTAGGCCTTTCTGCTGTTAACCTTATCGTGAAAGGCCTGATAGGCATTTTTCTCGGCCTGGTAGATCACGCCTCCCACGATCAGTGTTCCACTGAAAAGCAGGGTTTGAAGGACGATAATTCCGAGAATTAATCGCGTTATCTTGTGGACAATGGAGCCTTTCTTCGACCGTATTCCCTTCACCGGTAGTCATCCCTATTTTTGCTGAAGGAGGAGATGTGCCTGCCCTTGAATTTCTGTATACCAGGTACTGAAGGCCTCTTCAGAGGTTAATCGGGTAAGCAGAGCGGTCCTGTCCCCATTTCCTTCCATCTCCCTTTTTACGCTGTCCAGGTCGGCTGAAATTTTTGCAATAAGCATCTTCTCCAGAAAATCCCTTATTTCGAAGCTTCCCCTGAAGGGTTTGCTGTTATAGAGGGTATAGGTGTTGAACATATCATCGCTTGCCGTGAACGAGGCCACTATCGCTGCCGAGGAACTATTTCCCGCAGAGGCTTCTTTGATGAAATTCCCCCCATCCAAGGCCTCATTGGTAACCGGAAAGTATCCTGTGGATAGAGCGAATTTCAGATTTTGAGGCGGCTGGGTAAACCATTTCAAAAACAGGGTGGCTGCGTACACATGGGCGTCGTCACTTTTCGTGATACACATACCGGCCCCTTGCTGAATCGCAATGCGCTTTCCGTTCTCAAAGCAGGGGTAGGGCAGCACAAGAGGCTCTATTTTCTGTACATCTTTGTCATTGAACGCCACCTCGGTCGGAAAGTATGCGGCCCCCGCAGTTGATCCCGTGTAGGCCAATACGGTCCCGTTTTTGGCATCGTCGGAACTGAAGCGTCCCGATTTGTCAAAGTATCCATACATGTAGGGAGTATAAAAATAGCTCCAGATCGCCTTGGCAACCTTCGGGGTAAGATTGAAACTCGCTGTTCCATCTTGAGAATAGTTGAAGAGTTCAGTACCCAGCTGCATGCTTGCGACTATCATGTAGTTCGCGTTCGAATCCACCCCGAAAAACCCCTTGCCCGTGGCTTCGTAGTAGGCTTTCGATACCTTGACGAGACCTTCCCAGCTTGAGAGATCCTTTTCAGTAAAGCCGTAGGCTTTTGCAAAAGGTTCCCAGGCCGTTCGGTTGACATAAAGGTTTTCGGAAGACTTTGCTATGGGAAGAATGTAGTATTTGTTGTCGGTAATGAATCGACCCTCTTCAAGGAACTCCTTTCGGTATGTGCTTAACTCCTCCTGTGAGAAGTATTGTTCAAGATTCACAAGCGGAACAATTTGATTGACCCGAAAGGCATTGTCTGGATAGGAAGCAAAGATATCCGGCATGGGTGGGGCACCGATAGATCTATTGGCGGCATCAAAAACAGCGGCTCCCAGCTGATTAACATCGCCCTGGCTTTGGGCATCCACAACGATTCCCCGATCCATACCTATCGTTTCATTGAATTCTGAAACGAGGCTGTCGAAGACCACCTTCATATTGCCGTTATAGTAGTGCCATAAGGTCACCGTAATGGGCCTATCCGGATCTAACAGTGTCTCTCTTTTATCCGAAGAGCAGGCTGCTACGGCCAGAAGCACGACGGCCAAAGATAGTATCAGTTTTCCGTACGATTTCATCGTTTTGACGCTCCATTTGAAACCAGAAGGCATAATTTCACCCCATTCGATTGTATCAGGATTTTTTCGGTTTACCAAATACTTATATAGTGTTCGGAATCCTGGTGGTACACATGCCATTTTGCTGGTAAAATACTTGTTTTTATGCCGGTGCATACTTTTCCCCACGGTTTGGTTTGTAGGTAACTGCCGGAGAAGGGATATTCCGTCCGGGATCATAGTGAGAAGATTAAGAGGGATATTGAATCGACGGTGACCTGGATGATGTCTCCTGACGGATGTCGAACGTGCTTCGACTCTTATTGAAGCATGGATCATAACCTGTCGTGGGAAAACGAAGAGATAACCTTTCTTAGATTCTCAAAACATCCGCGTTATGCACTGGCATCGGAGGGGGGCGTACGAAAATAGGTATGAATGAAGTCAGAAGAATTCTTAAATCGGTTTTCGGCTACTCCTCCTTTAAAGCGAACCAGAAGGAGGTTATCAACGCCATCCTTGCAGGGCGGGATCTTTTTGCCGCCATGCCCACCGGGGGCGGAAAGAGCCTCTGCTATCAGATTCCGGCCCTGCTCTTTGACGGGCTTACCGTTGTTGTCAGTCCTCTGATCGCCCTCATGAAGGACCAGGTTGATGCGGCCCTTAGCCTGGGGATTCCTGCGGCCTTTTTGAACAGTAGTCAGAGCCAGGAGGATGCCACCGAAACCTACCGTCGTCTTTACCGAGGGGAGATTAAACTCCTCTATCTTTCCCCCGAGCGTCTGGCCGTCGATGGTTTTACCGAGCGCTTGGCAGCCTTTAATGTTTCTCTCTTTGCCGTGGATGAGGCCCACTGCCTTTCCGAGTGGGGCCACGACTTTAGACCGGACTATCTGGCCCTTGCACAGTTGCGTACCGCCTTTCCCACGGTTCCTATCGCCGCCTTTACCGCCACCGCGACGGTTCGGGTGCAGGAGGATATTATCCGGCTCCTTCGGCTTGAAGATCCCTTTATCCTACGGGCATCCTTCAATCGAAAAGAACTCTTCTATCAGGTTTTACCCAAAACCGAGGTTCTCTCCCAAATCGCCCAGTACATAGGAGCACATCCGGACCAGTCGGGAATCGTCTACCGCCTGAGCCGAAAAGATACCGATAAAACCGTCGACTACCTGGGGAAACTGGGTATCCGTGCCTTGCCCTACCATGCAGGAATGGACAAGGATGAGCGGGCGCGGAACCAGGAACGTTTCAACAACGATGATGTTCAGGTCATTGTCGCCACCACGGCCTTCGGCATGGGAATCGACAAGAACAACATTCGCTACGTGATCCATGGTGACCTACCCAAGAGCATGGAGGGCTACTATCAGGAAACCGGCCGTGCCGGGCGGGACGGCTTGGAATCCCAATGTATCCTTTTTTTCGGTACCGCCGACATTGCCCGTCTGAATTATTTCATTCGGCAGATCGAAGATCCTGCCGAGCAGCGACGAAGCAGGGAGAACCTGGATAGAATGGCCCGCTTTGCCTCGGTCAATGTTTGCCGGCGCAAGCAGATTCTAGAATATTTCAACGAAACCTTCGAGGGTAACTGCGGCAGCTGCGATGTCTGTACCGGAACCACAAACGAGATTGATGCCGGTACAGATGCGCGAAAGCTCCTTTCCGCCATCTATCGCACCCGTGAAGGCTTTGGAGCTGGTCACATTATCGATATCGTCCGCGGCGCCGATACGGAGAAGATCCGCAAGAACGGACACGCCGCCTTGAAAACCTACGGCGTGGGGAGAGACAAGAGCAAGAAGTGGTGGATGGGCATTGTCACCGAACTCATCGGCCAGCAGATGATCTTCCGTGACAGCGATCGCTTCAACGTGCTGAGGATTACCGAAGAAGGGCGAAAGCTTCTTTTCGGCAACGAGCCCTTTTTCATCCTTGATCCCGGAGGCAAGGCGGAGTCCTCTGCAAAAGCCCCTTCTTTTGAACAGACAGCAGCCGGTGGTGCTCCCACCCCGACAAATACGCAGCTACTTACCAGGCTGAAGCAGCTGCGTACTCGTCTGGCAAAGGAGCACCACCTTCCCCCTTACATCATCTTTTCCGATAAGACCCTCACCCAGATGGCCGCAGCCCTCCCCGAGACCAGCAGCGAACTGCTTGCCATCTCCGGGGTAGGGGAGAAAAAACTTGCTGCCTACGGCTCGGATTTCTTAGCGGTGATCCGGGAGCATATGTGATTCATTTGTGTGAGGCTGCATTTCTTCCTGCAATCTTCAGGAAGAAGCGTAGCCATGCCCTTTAATATAATCCAAATGTAGTGTTCCGAATCCTGGTGGTGTGCGAGTCACTTTGCCGGTAAAATCCTTGCTTTTATGTCAGTACTTTCTTTTTCACATAGTTCAACTTTCAGTTTATTATAGGAAATGGAATTACGTTCCTTCAATCACCAGGATTCGGAACAGTAGATTCTCTTTATGCGCTATATTTCTATTAGCAACAGACACAAGAAAAACGACATAAGCGGAGAGCCATGCGAAAGCCTATTACGATTTTTTCCCTCCTTTCACTACTTTTTGTGTTTTTGTCCCAAGACCTTTCGGCGGAGGGGATCTCAATCGATGTACCCTCCTATACCCAGGGCAAGGAGGCTCCATGGGCCGATGAAACGTTGGGTATAGACTCGTGGGTTACCATCCGCAGCCACGGCTGCGCCCTGACCTGTATCGCCATGGTGGTTTCGTATTTTACCGGGGAGGAGAATAATCCCTCGGTGATGAACCACTGGCTTCAGATGCACGACGGTTTTGAAGTTGACAGGGAGATTGTTGATAATGTGGGGCAGGCTGTTTTGAATTGGCCGGCCCTTACTGCCTACGGGGATGGCTGGGTCTATACCCGCTTCGACTGGAAAGCCCTTCCTGCCGATATCATCCTGACGAGGTATTATCTTGATCATGGCATTCCGGTTATCGCCGAGGTCGTCTATAAAGGGGCTCCTCACTATGTCGTGCTGACCGGCTATGATGAGAAGGGCTTTACCATGAATGATCCGGAATTGCCGGATGAGCACTCCTTCAGCGAGGTCTACAATGTAAGTGACACATGGGGTTCGGGGGCGGCCCGCAATCTCTACGGGATACGGGTTCTCTACCCCCGAAGTCTCACAGAATAATAAAAACAACCGATGCGGCCGTCAGGCCTCCCAGAGCATAACGAATTCCTTTAGCTCCTTTCTCATCCCCCATCCATCGGTTCAAAAATGATCCGAAGGCGGCCCATACCGATACTGAAAGGGGTGTTATGACAAGAAAGCATCCGGTGATCAGCAGTACGGAGGCTAGGTACTGGTTTCCTTCCAGCGTATATACGCTCATGGCCGTTATCGTCGTAACGTATATCTTAGGGTTAAGATACTGCAGTGCCATTCCCTGGAACACAGTCAGGGGCTTCTGAGTGTGTTCTTTTCCCCTGCTTTTACGGTTTTGAAACGCAATGTGGAAGGCCAGGTATAAAAGATAAAGGGTTCCGATGATTTTCAGGATGTTTTGGATTACCGGGAATTCCTGAAAAAGCAACCCCAGTCCCATTGCGCTTAGGACAAGCTGGCTTTGTAGTCCCAAAACGATACCGATAATCAGCGGTAGATTCTTCCTGTAACCGAACTGCGCACCGGATACCGTGAGGAGCATGTTGTTCGGGCCCGGGGTGATGGTCATAGAAAGGGTGAAAAGGATGACCGGTATGAAGATTGACTGCATAAGATACCTCCAGGTGTTTCGTATGCAGTGAGTATGTGAAACTGTGCTAAAGGTGAACAGATGCAAAAACTTGACAATCGTACCATAACAGATTAGGTTTCTGTTATGGTCTCATCCGAAAGCGAATTCCTCTACGAAAAAATCGTTCGTCAAATTTCCGAGGCTCTTGATGAGGGGGTGATCGTCCGGGAAGAAAAGCTGCCGTCCCTGCGGCTCATGAGCCGTCGTTATCACTGTTCTCTTTCGGTGGTGATGCAGGCCTATGAGGTTTTGGAGGCGCAGGGGCGTATCTATTCCGTGGAAAAATCGGGATTTTTTGCAGCAGATTGTTTATCTGTTCCGCTTCCGACGCCAGAGAAGGAGCCCTTTTCCCTCAAGTCCAGGGAGGCCAAACCGGTGAGCATCCTCGGAAGGATCGTGGAGGCCAGCAACGATCATTCTACCATCCCTCTTGGCGCGGGCTTGCCGGATTCCTCCTATTTGCCTTTGCCCGCTTTGAAACGGGAATTTCATACCCTTTTGAAGGAGCAGCCTGAATGTCTGATTGAATATACCGATGAGCTGGGAGATCCCGGTCTTCGTAAGGAAATAGCAAAGATCATGAAGCTCCGCGGAGTCATAGTGAATCCTGAAGAGATCTTACTGACAAACGGATGCACGGAGGCCCTTTCCCTGGCAATACAGTCCTGTTCCTCACCGGGGGATGTGATTGTTTTGGAGTGTCCGATTTTTATGGGGACGATTGGAATGCTCAAGAAGCTGAAGCGGCGTATTATCACCGTGCCGACCTCCCCTGAAACTGGTATGGATCTTGGCCGTTTGGAAGAGGTGCTGCGCAACGAGGATGTCAAAGCCGTGGTCATGACGGCCCTCTATCAAAATCCTCTCGGGTTTGTTATGCCGGAAGAGGCAAGGAAACGGGTGGTCGAATTGGTCGAACACTTTGAAACCGTACTTATCGAAGACGATGTTTATCATGACTGCTCATTTCATCATGCACAGGATCGGTGCCTGAAAAGTTTCGATAGCTCCGGCGGAGTGCTCTACTGTGCATCTTTCTCAAAAACACTTTCCCCAGCCATGAGATCCGGCTGGCTTATCGGAGGGACCTATCTTCATCGTTGCCGAAATTTGAAGATGTCCCTCACATTGGGCAACAGCGGCTTGTCTCAGAAGGTCCTGGCACGCTATCTGGCCACCCCTGGTTATGAGCGGCATCTGGTGCGGCTGCAAAAAACCATGTCCCGTCAGGCCAGGGAGATGTCTGTCCTTTTGCATCGATACTTGCCCGAAGGTACCGCAATTTCCCAGCCCAAAGGGGGCTATTATCTTTGGGTCGAGCTACCGCAGGGCAACGACACTTTGGCTCTTTTTGAAAAGGCTCTCGACTTGGGAATCAGCATTGTTCCGGGGAAGGCGTTCTCTCCTGAAGAGCGTTACGGCAATTGTATGCGAATCACTTTTGCCTCACCCATGACGCCGGAAATCGAAGAAGGAGTCAGAAATCTTGCGGCTTTGCTATAAGCGCCTGAGAAGTTTGCTTGATTTCGTCAGGATCAGCCGCTGCGCCGGAGTGGCGGTGATCTGTTGGGATAGATATATTCCGGCCATACGCTTGGAAGATTGACTCTCTTCCAGCGTATGGCCGGGCATGAAAACCACCACGATTCAGGACAGTAACTTTATGTAAAATTAGTTCCTATTTGAATAATCAACGGCATGTTCACCGGCTATTCTTCCTGAATTATAAGAATACCCCATAGTGCAGCCCGGGATATCGTAGTAGGGGTAGCCCATGAAACCTCCTGTATCCTGTCCTGCCGCATATAATCCTGCTATCGGCTGCAATTCTTTGTTGACAACCTGGAATTGTTCATTAACTTTTATTCCGCCGCTTGTTCCGAATATGGCAGGCTCCATACGGACAGCGTAATAGGGGCCTCCATTAATTGTCTGGGTAAGCCATACAGGATTCTTGTAAAAATCATCATCCTGCTTTTGATCAACCATTTGCTTGTATCTTGCTACCGTATTAACAAGGACATCTTTCTCAACTCCCATCTGGGATTCCAGTTCTTCGATGCTGCTGCCCTTACATGCAATATGTGCATCCATGGCTCTCTGCATCTCATCCATGATGGAGGTAAAAGGGACCAGAGCCCTGCCTCTCCACAGAATCGTTTTCTTGAGCATTTCGGTGGTTTCTTTTGGAAACAATCCCGGAAAGCCCTGAGTATGCAGGGTATCAAGGGTGGCTTGATCAAATATGACATAAAAAGAGCCTGCGGTCCTTATTGCCGAAGCCCCCTTTGCAAGAGGTTGTTCTGCACAAAGTCCCTCATCCATAAACCTTTTGCCTTCGATATTTACCTGCAGGAGGCCTCCGTAATTCAAATACTTCATGAAGTAACTGTTGTAATCCAGGGTGGTGCTGGCAGCAAATTCCGTCAGGTGAGGAAAAATTTCCTCGTTCATCATTGCTCCGGCAGAAAGGGCCATGTTCAACCCGTCGCCGGTGCTGGCAGATAGTCCTGAAAGATAATAGTTGGAACTGCCTGTATACCTTTCAAGCATTTCAGGGTTTCCTCCAAACCCTCCGGTGGCAATGATAACGGCATCGGCATGTACTGTTACAACGGTTCCATCCTTTTTTACAGCCTTGAGCCCTGTGACCCTGGCTCCGTCTATGAGCAGCTCTGTAGCGGAGGTTTCAAGAAGTAGCTTTGCGCCTGCCGGAAGGATATAATTGTCGTAAAGGTCCTGCATTTTCTGTGTACCTTTTCCGGTATCGTGGGTATATCCGTATCCGCCTATCTTTAACTTGTACCCATGAGCAGCTAACCAATCCGCGGTATCTCCTGATTTTTCAAGAATGGTTTTGACTATCAAGGGGTTTGCGGTCCAGTCCGAGTATTCCATCATTTCCTTGAAAACCTCATCGACTGTCACCTTTGAACCGGCAGCCTTTGTAAAGGAGCTTTCAACCCCGATAAACCCCGTGGAACAGACTCCCATACCCCCGATTTTTCCCGTCTTTTCTACAATGACAACATTGGCGCCTTTTTCTATGGCCGCAAGCGCAGCGGCAGTGCCCGCCGTACCGCCTCCTGCTATAACAACATCAGCCGTGTATTCCTCAGTGGAATTACGTTTTTCGGTTTTTGCATTAAAATCCGTAAAATCGGCGCCTGCTTGTTCCATGGCCTGGGTAACCGCAGAAATAATACCCCGGCAGGTCATGGTGCATCCGGAAACAACATCAACAGCGATACTTTGTTTTTCAACAATATCCTTCTGCATGCGTTCTATTGCCGGTTCCTTGAATCCAGGGGTATCGTCACAGTTTGTAACGGTAACATCAAGGATCGAATCTTCATCAACCTTTACATCAACTGTTATCGGTTGTATTACCTTGGGCGAACCGAAACGGGCACCTTCATTGCTTCCCTTGGCCCATTTCCCGTATGCACTTCCAGTGTAAACTCCGGGTGCCATTGGTGTCTTCTGTGCTGAACCCTTTTCTTTATGTGCCTCGGAATGTGTTTCTGAGAGCCGTTTTAAATCTACACCCGATGGCTCCAGAGCGTTTTTGACCGCTTCCTTTATTGCATCGCTGACAATAGTCGCGCCGGACACCGTATCCACAGCCAAACTCTGGTTCTTAATAATCTCAGCTGGAATCAGCTTCAGAGCAGTGTCTGCAAGACCTTCTGTCTCATGATTTTCAACTATTTTTATGCTGTTAATTGAGTCCTCATCAACAGACACCTCTACTTTGATCTGGCCGTTTTTACCCTGGGCCGTTCCGATATACGAGCCTGCAGTAAAACTCAAATTTGATGGATGACATCCGGTAAAAAGCAACATGGCAGCTATTGCCGATATCAAAAAAGCATAACCCTTTCTCATTGTTAGTACACTTCTCCTTTTTGAGTCTAAATACCTGTATTGATAATTTATTACCTATTATAGCAATCAACGGAAAAAAGAGGTGTTTCAATATTGCTGTTTCGGTTTCACTTTTGCTACTCAGGTTTTTATGGAGTTGCTCTTCTAAATGAGCTGGGACTAATACCCTCATGTTTCTTGAATAACCGGTAAAAGGTAACCCGGCTATTAATGCCTACGCTGCCGGCTATCTCATCTATTGTTTTATTTGTATCAAGAAGAAGCTCTTTTGACCTATCGATCTGCACCAGACTGATGTAATCAACAAGTGAAATGCCCATTCTCTGTTTAAAAATTTTTGAGATATATTTGGAAGAGAGATCCATATGAGATGCTACCTTCTCCATATATAATCCGTTGCAATAATTGTCCTTCACATATTTTATGATGTGCTCAACCAGAACCTTATTTTGACATGCTCTATTCTGGCCTGTAATTTCCATCACCCTGAAATAAAAGTCCAGAAGACAGATAAGTTTCAAGTCATAGTCGCATATAGCGGTATTGTCAAGTATTAAACAATTCCTGTTCAGTTTCTGTTGAAACTTTTTTCATATCAAGTCCATTCTCTGCCGCATAGCGAATTGCTGTACTGAATAACTGCATAAACAGAATATTCATATGCTTATGCGACAAAAAAACTCTTTTGTTTTCATCAATAATTTCTATAAAGACTTTATTAATGCTTTTAAAGTCATTCGTTCTTAGGTAATTGAGTATCTTTTTTTCCTGGTCAAACGTATAAAGAATATTATATGAAATCGTTATGTCATCAGAATCAACAACCTGATAAGCGGTCTCACTCTTTCTATTGCCAATTGCGGTCATTGCATCACTATATGATTTCCAGATGTTATTGATGTGGTGACGAACTCTTCCTATCCCTATTGTCAATTCAATGTCGGTAGTATTAACTCCCCAAAGACGGAGTATGTCTGTCAGCACCCTTTTATCATCTTTATCATATAAATTAACGATGTAAACAAGGATGGTACTGCTGAGCTCCATGGTATAGACACTAAACCTTTCTTCTAATGTACTCCTAATCGCCTTTTTCAGGTCTTTTACATGTATAGTTATGTTTTCAAGAGCCGTGGGAGTCTCCATTCTACATTTTATTTCTAAAACGCAGCAGGTATAATATTCTCCGCTGAAACCCAAGAAATCAGAGCAATCTTTTTCAAAAATATTGCAAACTCCCGGTCGAATACCACGGAGATACTCCATGAAATTTAGATCAAAATATGATCTGGTAAAATCTTTTTTCTTACTCGCCATATGAATTGATCAGAGAAAACCTGACGCTTTTCCCTTCCTTGCTCCCGCCTTTAACTTGAACTATATCCTATAGTATAGGCAGAAGGAAAGAACGTTCAAGTGACTTGACTCTCGTTATTGTTGCGGAACTTGAAAGAACCACAGGTTTTGTCGTCAAACTGTTCATAAGAGATAAAACAAACGGCCTATAGCTTTTCGCTTTAGGCCGTTTTATAAAGGTTATTGGTTGTCAACTTTTTGAGGGAGGAACTTCCTGTGCTGAGAATTCATCGGTTTGCAGCATGAGATCGGGTATGGCTTCACTTAACGACTTTGTCATATCAAGGAATTTCCCACGAATATTATTGGCCTGAGTAGCAACCTTAAGTAGTTCATCATCAATGGACTCGGTATTCCCCGGATCAAGCAGGGAAGCAATCTTGTCGAGAATCGATAAAATGTTCTTATTCAAGTCGAACATTTGATCTTTTTCCTCATTCAAATGCTTGCCAAGATGGTTCACATCAGAAATAGTCACCGGATAAATTCTGTATCCCTCCAAAGGGTTATGGTACGTTCTTCTTAACATACCCAAATAAACAAGCAAGCTTTTCTCATAAAGCCCTCCGCGTCTTGCTGCTGCAAAGGCTTGGAAAAAATCTCTGATTATATAATAATTGGCCTGGATGTTTCCAAAGAACGTATCAGGATCGGTAGTACCTACTAAAGCATCTACAACCCAGTGATTTCTGATAGCCAACAACTTGAGATATATCGGGTAATTATCAGAATTAACCCCGACCTTGTTAAGATAAGAAGCATAGGCAATCGCACCATCGACTGCTTTTGCCTCTTTACACTTCAGAATATCCCGGAGAAACGAAAGCTCTAGCTTGTTCAGATCATCTTCCTGCCAGCCCTCTTCTTCCCATCGTTTCATGATACATTTCTCCTTATCAGTCCTGTTCGGACAAGAGGATTTCTCTTGCCACCTTGTTGCCCTTGAAAGGCACAACTACTCTCCTATTTCTTTTTTGTGGCAGCAGGTTTTTCTTCTTCCGGTTTAGCAGCTGGTGTAGCACGAGCTTGTGGCTTTGTATTTTCGCTAAGGCTTCCATTCTTTCTGGGATTGATTTCAAGATCCAAATTAGGCTCGGTTTTTAATAGTACATCGGGAATAACATCCACAAGGCGTTTCGTTGAATCGAAGAAATTATTTCTGATATTATGGGCATGTACAGCGAGGTCTTCCATTTCTTCGTCTATATTTTGTCCTTCAAGCTCACTAAGCTTATCCAAAACATCCAAAATCGACCGGTTCAATAAATCATCCTGTCCTTTTTCTTCTATCAAGTGTTTTCCAAGGCTGTTTACGTCTGCAATGGTTGGGGGATAAATCTTGTATCCATCTAAGGGGTTGGAATATGTTGCTTGGAATACTCCAAGAATGATTCCAAGGGTTTTCGAATAAATTTCTGCAGGATGATATTTTGCCAAAAAACTAAAGCACGTTGCAACGATAAAATAGTTTGGCTGTATTGAGCTAAGAAAAAGGAATGGATCACGTGTCCCCAGTAAGGAATCGATAACATGGTGATTTCGAACACCAAGAACCTTGAGAAATATTGGATAGTTGCTCGATGTGATTCCAATACTATTGAGATAATTGGCGTACGTCATCGCTGCTTCAACTGCTTCGACAGTACGAACTCCCATAATTCCTTTGAGTTGGCTATATTCGATAGCAGCAATATCTTCCTTGGAATAGGCTTGTTTCTTATCAAAAAGTTCTTTCATCGTGTTCTCCTTTATTAATCTACAAAGACTTTCTCTGGTGGTATTTCTTTTGCAATATAATCCGACTTGACCAAGAGAACCTGAGGAATAATATCTTCCATCTTTTTCCGTTTATCGAAGAAAAACGTCCTAATGCTGTTTGCCTGTCTGGCGGCCTGCTCGATGGCCTCGTTTTCGGTCGTCCCTGCCAAAGAACCAATACGATCAAGAATATCAAGCATGCATCGATTGTTGAGATCGTCCTGTCCCAGTTCTTTGTTCAAATGTTTTCCCAAATTATTAATATCGTTGATACTGACATTGTATATACGATATCCATCCTTGGGAGAGCTAAAGGCTGCCTGGAGAACGCCGAGAATGATAGCCAGCGTTTTGGGATAAATACCGCCTGGATGCCAATTGGTAAGGAGCCGGAAAGCATTTAGAATGAGATAATTATTAGGGTGCACTGAGCTTAAGAGCAGAAAAGGATCTTTGTTTTCGATTAAAGAATCGATAACCCAATGATTTTCTACTTCCAAGAGGCGCAGAAACAGTGGATAATTGTCATTATCGAGACCAGCAAGATGTAAAAATCGAGCATAGCTGATAGATGCCTCCACCGCTTCAACACTTCGACAGCCAATCATCCTTTCAATAATGGTTATTTCAACATCCATTATTGATTCTTTACTCCAAGTTTCTTCAACACTTCGAGTTTGTTCTTTATCCATCGTGTTCCTCCGTTTTTATAGTTTGAAGCACATATCCATAGAAAAAATTATTGATAACAGAATTTGGAATGTCAATTTTTACAACATTTTTTTCAAATATTTTTAGAAATCATAGTTTTTCTACTGTTATCGGATTTTCAGGATATATAAGATCTGGAGATGTAATTTCAGGATTAATCGAAAGTATATAGTTAAGAAACTCGGTCCACCCACTATTTGCTGCCGATAAGGCTTTATGCCATGTGGTATGTGGATCATTTTTTATTTCCTGGTAAAGAACCCAAAGACTTTCTCCTTTTGAGGGGTACCATACAAAAGTATAAGGACCTACATTCGTATATGTAGAAGATGCTTGGGTATAAGATTTTCTATCTGATATGACTGGATGCGAGTCTGGAGTTTGTATCCCTGTATTAATAGTGGTATTTGGTTTCCCTATTTCTTTAGATGAAGGTTTTTTTTCATGAAAAAGGATTGCAATTAATCCCATAACTATGATTAGAAGAACAATAAAAGCAATAATACGACAACTATACTTTTGTTGGTGACGTTTTACTGTTTTTTTCGATAGATTATTTTTTTTGATATCCTGTTCTAAGAATTTCCCAGGTATTCTGTTTCGGCTGAATTCTACCGTAAACGTAGTTGCAACATTTTTGACCTCTTCATCTTTTTTTATTGTTTTCTCTTCGGTATTAATATTGACCTGTGTATACAAAGGTATATGTGTGGTGTCGTTTTTTCTTGCACTATGTTTTAGAATGGATTTACTGTCTTGAAGTTTTTCTTTATCGGCGTTTACTCTTTTTATTTTCCAAAGAATATCGTGTGCGTGAAGGAATCTTAACGATTTATTGCTTATCGTTTCCGAAGGATTGTTTGAGCTCATCGCTGTTCTCTTTTTTTTTGACTCAGGAAAAAAACGATGATCTTCGACTATAGGGTTAAAGATATCGGTATGCTCAGTACTATGCCTTGTATCGATATGAGCATGATAGATCCCAGGTGCATCGTTGCTTTTTGTATTCTTCTTGACCGCATTGGTTGAGGTCGACGGCTCGTCGTCAAAGAAAAGGGGATCCGACAAGACCGCTTCTTTTCGTTTTTCAACTTCTTCTATAATGTCTTGCAATGAAGAGAGATAGTTCATTACGCCGCTTTCAATATTTGCCGGGAGATCTACATCAATTCGAGAAAGGAGGTAGCAAATGAGTGCTTTATTTTGTTCCTTTACGTCATTTTTGCATAAAAGGCAGACAAAAAAGAGGGCTGTCATTTCCGGGGTATGAACCGACTGGAAGTGATCGATTTGCATGGCATGATAGATTGCTCGTTTATATGATATGAAATTTCTTATGGAAATATCATAGGATAGGTCATTGGGAAGAGGGTTTTTCCCTATGAAAAGCTCTGAAAAGAGAAATGAAAAGTCCTCCTGCCCTATATTTCCATAAAGGTGACGGTAAAAATTTTCTGCAATGGCAAAGTAACCTTTGCCCAATTTGTGGTAGAGCAGCAGTGAAAGAATCTTTTCTCGGGACGTTCCGTCGGATTTTAAAATAGAGTCGGTATATTGCAAAATCGAAGCCTTTGTTTTCTCCCCTTCAGGGGAAGTTGCTTCAAGAAAATTCTCGACAAAGGCATTCAATAATTGGCCTGTCTGGCTTTTCCACCCGTGTAAACGAACAAATGTATAGAGATCAAGAAGTTCTTTGTCCAGGGAACTGTTTTCCACCATAAGCCCCCGACTTGGTATTTACTTAAATACTAATAAACGCCAATTGTGAAAACAAATTTCTTTCATGATCATTAGACAACGGGAAAATAATAGTTTTATACTATCTCTGTAGAGTAAGAGTAGTGTATCATCAGGGAAAACAGAGGAATGAGTATTCCAGATCAATATGACGATATCTTGATACAGAATAAACAAATCATTTTGAATGGGATTATAGGTGCGGCAACTCCTTCTGAAGTTGAGTCTAGCGTTTTTTTTGCTCGATATATCAGGAATATCGGTATCAATCCTACTAATTATTGGATCTTTCTCCGGATACTAGAAACCAACAATAAATATATAGTAGATTCTCTGGTCGGAAATAATGATCCACGTCTTCTTTTTACTATCTTAAAGCCTAACAGAGCTATCATCAAAAGAGCGTTTCAACTCCTGACAGTTTGGCATCCCGGCCAAATCTATTATAAGGTTCTTCTTGCCATTCTTGGTATCATCGAATCTTGTTATCATAATGCAAACGACGGATATGAGATTTACGATTTGGATATTTCAGAACTAAATAATATTGGAAAATTTCTTGATCCGGAAATGGATCAAGATTATCTCATAAATGCGACTATTTTGGATATTCTTGACTGGATTTCTTCTCTTGGACGATACGATGGAGATCTGAGGAAGATAAACGTTGCAAAGCAGAGCCATGGTATCAGAATGGCCTATTTTGATAACACGAAAAAATTAACTGATATTATTTCTAAAGTATTATTGGTCAGGATCGAACGGGAAAAGAGCGAGGTTAAGCCCTCACCGGAGTTTCTTGCATTTATGGAAAAACTTTCTCATACTTCTATATAAGATGTTTTTACCTTTATTTTTCTAAGCGAGGTAACGGCCATGAAGATAACGCCGGAACATATACGGAAAGTAATTAAGATTCTCGGCAATAATAAGAATCGTCCAAAGGATCGGGAGGGGCGACCTGGAGGATTAATAGATATCTCAAAAGATAAACGTGAGGTCATTGTTATCGGTGATCTCCATGGTGCTTACGATAATCTTGTAAAAATTGTCGCACATGATGGAAACGATAAAGCCCTTGAAGCAGGAAAATCGCTTGTGGTTTTTATCGGCGATGGTGTGCATAACGATCAAACGGGACATATGCTTGAAATGGAAAGTTCTCTTCTTGTACTTGAGGAGATGTTTCGTTTGATTTTGACGTATGGAGAAAATATTCTTTATATCAGGGGCAATCACGATACGTTCGACGAACGTCTGGCGAAAAGTGGGATTCAACAGGGTAAGATTTTTCGTGAGTTTTTACTGGAGCACCGTGGAGAAGAATATGTCGAGAGTGTTAGCGACTTTTTTGAAAGTCTTCCACTCTTTATTATCGGTAATGGATTTGTCATTACCCATGCGGGCCCTGTCAGAGGGGGCTGCGGGAGAGATGAATTGATCAACGCGTATAGTGATCAAGAAATATGTCATCAACTGATGTGGAACCGCCTTCATGAATTTCGCGGAACTCCAAGTTTGAAAGAATACGACGAACGTGACATCAGAAAAATGCTGAAGGCATTGAATCTGCCCGAGGATCTCCCCTTTATTGTTGGTCATAATCCCATGTGGAATACCGGAAATTTGACGGGAATTTGGAGGGATATTATTGGCATAAAAAATCATATTATTATCTATACAAATCTCCAGACCAGAGCTCCTTATCTTAAAATACATGAAGGCGAGATTACCGATGTGTTTGCCATAGAAAAAGAGCGGGAGAGATTCTATGTCTGATTATATGCAGCAAAAGCGGCTCTATACTGTCAAGGATAGCGAATTCAGAAAAGGCCTTTATCTTGATTGTAGTATTGGCGAACTCATTGACAAGATGAATAACCTTCAACTATTTGATATTGGTGATAATACCGATGTTCCCTTTACTGCAAGTATGCGAAGTTATATCGGAGCAAAAGACGAGGATGGTAATTCATGGTTGCTGAAAGAAATTCCCGAAGAGGAGGCGTATGACCACAAGCTTCAGGAGATTGCCTACTATATTGATTTTCTTTTAAACACTATTGCAGCACCCAATATCCTGAAGAACATCAATGGTACATATTATCGTGTTACTAAGAATGTAAAAAATGCAATGCAAATTTCTAGTTATAATTATTTAGAGAAACCGTTTATGAGAATTTTAGCGAATGATCTCATAAATAGATGGCTTTTTTTTGACGAGGACAGAAATCCCAATAATTATCTTGTCTTCCATGATCTCGATTCTTCTCCGTGTGTTGTTGTGATTGACTACAACAAAGCAGATCTAAAGAGCACCCAAATGAAAATAACAGGTAACAAAGATAAATTTGGATGGCACCGTACCGAAAAGACACGATTCCTCACGCTATTGAAGACAGAGAATTTTGAAAAACTCTCGATAGAAACATTCGAGGACCGATTATCCGCCATGATGTCGATCCCTTTAGAGCTGCTGGAATCTGTTACAAAGGAAAGCATGCGTGATCCTATTATCAAAAATGTTTCGGTTCAGGAAACTGCAACGTTGGTTTCGACGAACATATCGAAGAGACGAACCTATATAAATAACTATTTCAGGAAATGGTTCAAGAAAAAGGATGCAACCGTTGAAAAGGCGGAGAATGATCGTTATTCAGGATTTGGAGAATCGTTTCTGAACTACTATAAGGGAAAGAATTCGTAAATGGACCTTGAAGGGGTTACCATTAATAATTGTTACCTTATTCGTTCGAAAATATCTGATGATGGACTTGTCGAGTTTTGGAATGCTCATGCCGTATATTCTGCAAATACCTTTACGATCTGTTTTATACGTCGCAAGAGATCAGAATTCCCTGCTAGGGTACTGGAAGATCTTCGGACGCTTTTCTTTCGTCTTTATGAGGTGAAGGATAGGAATATTGAGACGTTGATTGAGCTTGGCTTTTACGATGAATATCCTTTTATTTCGATTCTACGTAATAGTGGCATTCCATTGACCGATAAACTCAATTCCGGTTGGAAACTGCCTTTTAAAGATGCGCTTCCTCTTTTTTCCGATATCGTCGATAGCTTGTACTACTTGGAGACCACGGGGCTTCATCATGGATTTGTATCGTTTGAAACTATTTCTATTGATCCTGTATCGGTCTTACATACACAGCTTAACGA
Organism: Sediminispirochaeta smaragdinae DSM 11293; assembly: GCF_000143985.1. GTDB lineage: Bacteria > Spirochaetota > Spirochaetia > DSM-16054 > Sediminispirochaetaceae > Sediminispirochaeta > Sediminispirochaeta smaragdinae. The sequence goes on from NC_014364.1 coordinate 910,345, forward strand.
TAGCTATGTACAAGGGTTGTTGCCTTTCTACGATGAAAACAATATTCCTGATTGGATTCAAAAGCGTTCGCTTTTCCTTTATAACTATCGTAACAAACTATCGAATATAGATCTCCATCGTGATATATACTCATTGGGCATGACCCTTTATTCCCTGTTATTTGGGATAAGTGCATTTCAAGTACGGGATGGCTACTATTTCCCGAGCAAAGATGTGATCAAGCATAGTTCTTTATCTGGGAATGCCCGAAAAATTATAGAACGAATGCTTTTTTCTCCCAAAAAATTTTCTTCAATAAAAGAGTTGCGGGAAATGATTTCCAGTCTCTTTTACGAAAGGAATGCATTGGAATTGTTAGAAAAATCAAAGTATCAAAAAAAACAGCTATCAATCAATAAAAAAGGATATGCCCGAGCTATCCGGGGACAAAACAATACCATTAGCTTATGGAAACTATGGGATACCGTTGCCGGATTTTTTCGGAATCTCTTTGTCAGATCCCATAGTCCCCGAGAAAAATCAGTGGACTCTCAGGATACGGCAGAACTACTGGAAATAGATGAAAATGTCGAAAAAGATGGTGAAAACGTTTCATGGCAAATAAATCGGACCTTTGATGATTATTTCCTCGGGTACAGAAAATTGTCGAAGTCCAATTATAGTATGCCAATACAAAATAGTGAGGGCAGCGAAAAAAAAGACGGAATGGAAGAAGAGGCATATACGGAACCCATACGAGGCCCTATTTATCATACTGATACTACTAAAACGAGCGAAAACCGCACCAACAAAGATGAAACGGATAGTTCTCTTTCAACCTCTCGGAAGCAGGATAGGATTAAGAATTTGCGGGTAACGGCCAAGCCTTTTAAGCTTGTTGCACCCATCACCGGGACAAAAAAAATCCCGTTTCCCGGCCCTCATGCCCAGACGATTGATTATTCCGTATCAGAGGTTCTACAAGCCGATTTTGAGAAAGATAAACAAATTTCGGATGAGCATGAAAACTCACCGCAGATGACTCGTCATGGATGTTGGTACCGGTTTTTGCATTGGATACGATCATTAGCTGATAGATCTTAGTCCTCAAAACAAATCTTTCTGTCGTGGGATAGATCCAAAGTTTAGGGTAGCAGCATATTTCATTGATGTTTCGAATTAAAGCAGATATTATATGTCTCTGTAGTATTTCTTTGCGAATCTGACAGCGTAGGGTCAGGTGGCCGGTCCGAAGGAAAGCAGATAGGAGACCTGTTGGGATCTTGTTCGACACAAGGAGGTTTTTCCTAAAGAACCAGCCCATGAAACAAGAAGATAGCGTTTACAGCCAGGTATACTATTTTCCCGACCGGCTTCGAAAAAGGTTGGAAGAGATTCGCTTTTCGTCTGCTACAGTGGTTGAAGCACCATCAGGTTACGGCAAGACAAGTGCTATTCAGAATTTTTTGAAGACTGAGTTACCTCAGGGAACACCTGTCTATTGGTTTACTGCCACGGAAGAATCGCCTACGATTGGCTACCGCCGCTTGTGTCAGGAAATCTATAAGATTGACAATTCTGTTGGGGGACGTTTACTGGAACTTGGACTTCCAACCGCCGTTACCATAGGCGAAGCTTGCGATGATCTTCGTTCCATCGAGTGCAAGTCAGAAAGCTATTTGATTATCGATAGCTTTCAATATTTCCAGAATATACTTTCTCCCTCCTTTCTCTCTGCTCTCATCGAACACGGCGGCACCTGCCTGCACGTCATTATCGTGACGCACATGTTAAAGAAGGATATTCGTTCCGCCATTGCAGGACGCGGATTCTTGCATCTCACGGTTTCCGATCTACGGCTTGATGCCGGTGATATCCGTCGTTATTACGCGCTTGCCGACGTAAAGATTACGCCGGAAGATGCGCAAAAGGTTGTGTGTTATACCGAAGGCTGGATTCTTGCTGTCTATTTGCAGCTCCAGGCATTCCGCGAAAAGGGGACCTTTTCAGAAGCATCCGGAATTGTGATGCTTATGGAATATGTGGTATGGGATAGCTTGACTCCAATGCAGCAAGCTTTGTTGCTGCGTCTGTCTCCATTTGAATCATTTACCATGAAACAAATAGGTGCCCTGACCGGCTGTGATATAGTACCAAACTATGCCTTGGAAATACTGGAATGCCCATTCGTTCGCTATGATCAGACCAAGCGTCGTTATCAACTTCATTCCCTTCTTTCCGAACTACTGATCCTGAAGCGTGAAGAACATGGTGCTGACTTTGAACGTGAATGTCTGCTGCAGGCAGGCGATGTATGCAGGAACGATGGGCAGATTCTGGAGGCAGTAGGATTTTATTGGGAGATCAAGGAGTATGAACGTCTTTTGTCGCTTGATTTTTCGGAGGTGATGTTCAAGCAGATCAGGGGAACACCCTTTACCGATTTGGCACTGGAGGTCGTGGAGCATTGTCCGGCTAAGATCAAACAGGGCTTTCTCCCTTCCATGCTACGTATTGCCTGGACACTATTGGCGACGGGAGAAGAAAAGACTGCCGGGCATCTGATAGAAGAACTACAAATTCTGAACTCATGGGACTTTGCCGAGTCCGATTATTTCCTGGGTGAATGGCTCCTTTTAACTTCTTTCATGCATCATCCCGATGTAAAGCAGATGACTGCGATCTTACGGCAAGTTGACCTGCTTTTCAAAGGTCGATGTTCGAAGGTCGTATTTCCCTCTGCACCGTGGCGGTTCGGCGACTATTCGTTATTGTCTGCTTTCCACACTACGCCGGGGGAAGCCGACCGGGTAGCAGATGAGCTGGATGCGTATATACCTCTGCTTTCAAAAGTAACGAACGGTTATGGCAGTGGAGCAAATGTATTGTATCGTGCGGAGCTTGCCTATCAGAGAGGCAATATCGACGAAGCAAAGATCTTTGCTCACAAGGCTCTTTTTCTGGCACAAAGCCGGCAGCAAAGTATCGTGGAGATAGGTGCAACAATGTTACTGGCCGAAGTTGCTCTGCATCAAGCCGATGTAGCGGCATGGCAGCGTACCATTAACTCCATGGACCATGTCGTCTCTTATGCTGCAAAGAATAGTTTTATCGTACGACCCGTGCTGGATATTGTTCGCGGTATCTTACTTTGTGAGCTGAAACATCAACAAGATATGGCTGAATGGCTGCAACGTGGTGAATTTACACAGGATTTGCAGCACTCTTCTATCTTCGACAATGCCCTGTTTGTACACTTGAATTACCTCATGCACCAAGGGGAGTTCGAGCGGCTATTAGGCATCGTGCAAGCTATAAAGACAAAGGTATCCGCAAGGTATCCCTTTGCCGACTTTCTTTTATTCATCATTGAGGCTGTGGGGCATGTCGGTATGGGCAACTACTCCAAGGCTTCCCTGTTGGTGGAAGAGGCTGCGGCACTGGCTTTGCCCGACAGAATTCTCTTCCCGTTGGCTTCCTACTCTTGGATGCTCAATGACTTGCCCGATCTGCTTTTTCGGAAAAAGTATCCGATCTTTCTTGATCAATATCGTGCCATCAAAGAACGTTTTGCCGCGGGATGGAACAACCTTTTCCACAATTTGACCTCGGAGGATTTACCATCCGACTTGACTGCCCGAGAATACGAGGTCGCCAAGCTGGCGGCGGCAGGACTCCGCAACGGCGAAATCGCGACCAAACTGTCAGTAACGGAAAATACCGTGCGATTTCATTTGCGTGCAATCTTTCAAAAGCTGGATATTGACCGCAGGGCAAAGCTGGCAGAAAAGCTGAAATCATAAAATCATCTAAAACCGTCCATTCGGACGGGGCACAATGCAGTTGTCTACTCTACTATATCCATGGGCCGGCTCTCTGTCCCTGTTTCATGTTGAGCTGTGAAAGTGGTCTGTAAAGAACCGGCAGTCTGGCCTGTGTTGTGAAATTCCAGGACTTACTAACATTGGAGGAGAAGATGACACTAGAAAAAAGACCAATAATCCCTATGCTATTAATAGTTTGGATTTTATCTTTTTTATCGATTAGTTGTGATCTTGTCGGTAACGGTGACGATTCGTCTGCAACAACACAACATGCTGTTTCTTATCCGACTCAAACTGTAGACACAGCATATAATAGTACCACGGTAGTGACATTTACGGATTTAACAACGTTTGCTAATTATGCTGCCGAGAGATTTGGCGCCCCTGGTGAAAACCTTGCCAACTGGCCCGAAGCTGTGGGATTCTCCGTAACATATTTAATGATGGGACACCCCGTTACGGTAACTGCACATACATATCAATTAGTCAATAATGTAGTATTTTTTGAGTATTGCAATTGGTATGAGCCGAATAATACCCTGGGCATTACGCTCAGCAATATTAATGAAACCTCTGTGTCAAACTCCATTTCCACAAGCGTTGGAATCAGTATAGGATATGCAAATTCCGCAATAAGCGCTTCAATCTCGCAAGAGACTACTAAAACCGTCACAACAGCAAAGGGCATAGAGGTTTCTACATCCTATGATTTGACCCAGTATGATCAAAGCAAACTCTACAAAGTTGTCCTTACGGGTAGTTACTCATGTGTTGCGTATACTTTTGCAACAGCCCGTTATTCCGGAAATACAGATGGAATCAGTGTCGACCAAGGCTCGTTGACCGTTAAACTGGTTTATAAACCATAGGACGATAGAACAGGATAAGCAGAGCAATACAGAAATGATTGTCTGGTAACTGTTGGCTACTATCGATTCACCCAATACACGGTGATGTTGTGCATTGGGTGAATTGCGCTTATCAGATTCAATGCCGCTTCTTTCGAAGCAAACTATATTGGTTTAATCCACCGTGCCTAAATACACCGAAGTACTTGGATAAGCACCGCTTTTTTGATAACCTAGTATAACTTGTTCTAAAGAAAAGGATTGCTATAAAAAACGGAGTGTGAAAATCACACTCCGTTTTGTCGTATCATTTATTGTAATGAAATGTCAGGCGCCGAGCGGATTCGAACCGCTGCATAAAGGTTTTGCAGACCTCTCCCTTACCACTTGGGTACGGCGCCGTGTGGAAGCTAAGATAACAAATAAAGGTGATTATGTCCAGTGGCATGAACTTTTTCGAATCTGACCATCCGGTGGCGCTTTTCTTGTCTCCTCCGATTTATGATTTTGCGTTGTATGACCTTTTTCTGCGACCCTATGGCCTTTTACGGGTTGCCTCGTGGTTTCAAGCCTCCGGTTACCATATCAGGGTGGTCGATGCGCTGGATCCCGATCTACCGCTTGGAGGCGGCAGAAGGCGGCCGAAGCGTAAGGCAAACGGGACAGGTAAGTTCTTTCGTTCATCGGTTTCTTTGCCAGAGGGAATGGCCCCGATCCCAAGGCGCTACAGCCGCTACGGGGTTCCTCCTGCCATGCTCCGATCGCTTCTGCTTGACGGACCTTCACCCGATGTTGTATTCATCGCCAGCGGCATGACCTACTGGTATCAGGGGATCGCGGAAGTCGCGGCTCTCTGTCGTTCCTTGTGGCAGGATATACCGATTGTCGTGGGTGGAGTCTATGCCTCCCTTCTTCCCGACCATTGTAACGCTCTACCCGGTGTCGATCTTGCGATCGTGGGTTCTCCCGACACCGGCAGTGGGGCAGAGAGGCTTGCCCGCTTACTCCGGGAGCGGGCCTTGCCCGTTCCCGAAGGCGCCGTGCCCCTGTTTCCATTAATGCACCGGGCGATCATGCGCAACGGTGCCGCTCCCATCAGACTAAATCGGGGCTGCCCCTATCGCTGTGACTATTGCGCTTCACATCGTCTTGAACCTTCCTGGCGTGGTGGGGATGTCGAGCTGCTTTTTTCCTATGTACGGGAGTTGTGCGAACGCTACGGGGTGAGGAATTTCGCCTTCTACGACGATGCGCTTCTTGTGGATAAAGAACGCCTTTTTCTCCCTTTTCTCGATATGGTTCTTCGCAAACTTCCAGGGCTCTCTTTCTGGACGCCAAATGCAATGCATCTCCGTTTTCTCGATCTCGAAACGGCAATTCTCATGCGGAGGGCGGGATTCCGGGAGGCCCGTTTCGGCTACGAGTCGGAATCGGAGGCGTTTCACCTTGAACATGACGGTAAATTCCGGCCCTCGGAGGCCGCCCGTTCCTTTCAGGCCCTTCACCAAGCCGGTTTTAAGCGTTCCGATGTCTTGCTTTATGTTCTCGGTGCTCTCCCGGGGCAAAGCAAAGCGGAACTTTTTTCAGCGATAAAAGGAGGAAGGGACAGCGGCTTCGGCGTCCAGGTTGCCGAATTCAGCCCCGTTCCCGGAAGCCTGCTGTGGAACACCTGCGTCGAACAAAGCCGCTACCCCATAGATCGTGAGCCCCTCTATCAGAATAACAGCTTCATGCCTATGGAGTGGGAGGGGCTGCGCCGAGAAGATCTGGAGGAAGCAAAGCGATTTGCCCGTATGGGCTGACGATGTTACTCGTTTCCCTCACTCGGCAAGGCGAAAGAGGGGCCGGTAAGCCCGCGCATGAGGGTCGTCAGGGCCTCGAGGGGCTCATGTTCCCTGTTCAGTATTCGGTATACCATGTCGCAGATGGGAAGTTTCAGCTTCTTGTCTTCAACAATGGCATGGACATACTTACTGGCGACCGCCCCTTCCGGCAGATAACCGATCTTATGGATGTTTCGTATCAGATCCTCGAGGTCTGAAAACTGTCTGGTGATCCCCGCTTTGATGATTTCACTGCCGAAACGGCGGTTCCTTCCGTAGCGGCTGCGGCAGGTCACGTCGAGGTCTCCAACCCCGGCTATGCTGGTAAAGGTTTCAGGATGGGTCGCACCCAGGGCCTGGCCGATTATCTGTATCTCATTTAATCCGGCAGCCAGCAAGAGGCTTTCGGTATTGTCGCCGAAGAGATCTGAAAGCTCCTTGAGCGCATCAAGCATGCCGAAGGCGATCGCGATGACGTTCTTGACGGCGGCACAGGTTTGTACACCGGTGGTATCGAGACTGGAGAAGAGCATCAGGTTTGTTGAGGCAAAGAGCTGCCTGAACCGTATGGCATTTCGTCCGTTTGCCGATGCACTTATCAGGCCCGTCAACTTTCCCCTGGCCACCTCTTCGGCATGGCTGGGGCCGGATAGATAGACCAGAGAGCCTTTATAGAAGCCGGGAAGATAATCCTCCAGCGCTTTGGTAATGAGGGTAGGGCCGAAACCAATATCGATAAAGCCCTTTGTCAGAACGCCGATGACCGTTTTCCCTTCCATGATTTCCGGAATGGTGATGAGTTTCTTTGCTATATCGACAATATAGAGAGAAGGGGTTGCAAGAATGAGATAATCTTTATTTCCAGCTGCTTCGTTGAGATCGGTGGTGGCAGTGATCGTATCCGGTAGTGTCACACCAAGTAGAAAACGACTATTTTTCCGTTCCGTGTTGATTTCTTTCACAACCGATTCCATGGGCTCCCATATAGTGACCTGATGGCCTTTTTCCGCCAGGACCTTTGCGACGGCGGTTCCCCATGCACCGGCATTAATAATCCCAATATGGTTTAGTTGTTGTTCGTTGCTCATGCCCCCTGTTATACCCCGACTCGGGGATGTTGAAAAGGGTGTGAATTGTGATACTATTAGGCAAGACCGTTTTTGCGAGGGGTTGTTGTGCAACTAGTTCCGTTCCGATTCATCGGCCGATTTCATACTACGCTTTTGTTTTTTTCTTTGGTGCTTTCCTTCCTCCTGCCCGCTTCCCAGGCTGTTGCTTTGGAGAAGGAACGTTCCTATCGACTTTTGACTCCGGGAAGGGTGTCGAGCGAGACTCTCGATGTTTCCGATGATGCTCCAGGCTATCTAACCTATCGCTTTACCGTGCCCGAGGGGGTTTTCGGGGTGGAGGTACAGCTTTTCGATTCCGCTGCTGATCTTGATCTCTTTGTGCAGTACGGAAGTGAAATACGCAGTTACGATCAGGTCGATTTCTACAGCATGAGCGACAACTACAATGAGACCATTTTCTTTAGCAGATTAACCGATCCCACCCTCAAAAGCGGCGTCTACTACCTTGATGTTGCATATCAGCGCAATAGTAAACCGAGGATCGACGGAGAGCGTTCCGATAAAATTCCCTTTTCTCTTTCACTTCGTTTCATTGACGGCAAGGCCATATCGGCTCTTTCCGCCGGTACCCCAAGGGAGGCGACGCTTCAGCCCGAAGAGGGGATGAGCCGCCGCTTCTTTATCGACGTTCCAAAGGATGCCGGAGCGCTTCGTCTTGATATTACCGATGCGGAGGCGGATATTGATCTCCTTGTTTCCCGGGACAATCCCGTTGCCAATAGGGAAGAGGCGGATTATGTGAAGGAGAGTTTTCTCGGCAGAGAGAGTCTGGTCATTACCGGAAAATCGGATCCGCCCCTTGAGCCGGGGCGTTACTATATCACGGCCTTCGATCAGGTCTCTTCCGATCACCCCGAGCGTTTTACCATCCTATCAACCTTCGATCGTTCGGTACCGGAGCAGTTGAAGGAGATAGATCCTCTGCCTCTTCCTTCCGATGAGTCTGAGATTGTTTTACTCTCTACCGTCGAGGTCATAGGGACGGCCGGGAAGGGGAGCGGCTGTCTTGTCAGTAAGGATGGTCTGATCCTTACCAACTGGCATGTGGTGGAAAACTACGATGGAAAGGTATCACCTTCGATCTATATTGCCGTAAACCTCGACAATAGCATCCCGCCGAAAGAACTCTTTCAGGCTGAGCTTGTCGAATCCGATCCCGATGCCGATCTTGCTTTGCTGCGGGTCGATAAGGGGTTGAACGGCGAACTTCTCCCCTCGGGGTATGGTTTTCCTTATATCACCATTGGTGATTCCGCTTCGCTAAGAATCGGCCAACCCCTCTCGTTTTTCGGTTATCCCGGTATCGGAGGGACCGGCTCTCGGGCTTCCATTTCGGTTACCCGAGGCATTGTGAGTGGTTTTGAAGCGGTGGGTGATCGTCTCTTCATAAAGACCGACGCCGAAATCAACAGCGGCAATTCGGGCGGGGCTGCCGTCGACGTCTATTATCAATTGATCGGCATCCCTACGGTAATCATAGGGGAAGAAGGGGGGCAGATCGCCTATGTTACGCCTGTTTCTGCCGTACCCGAGGCGTGGCTAAAGACGATCAACCTTCACAACCTTTGATATAGTGTAATTATAGTTTCAGCAGTTCCCTGATTTCGCCTTTGGCCTGATCAAGTGCCTGTTGATACTGTTCTTCGAGGCGGCCAATGTTGCGATTCAGAAGTTGCATGAAATCCGGATCCTGCTCGGGCTGCAGTGCCACCTTTTGGCCGTATTGACGGCTGAGGGCTTCCTGCTTCGCATCCAGCTGGGGCTGGTATTGTCTTTTTAGGTGATCGAGGATTTGTTCACGATTTTGCAGATATTGTTGGAAAAACTGAGTAAGCTGGTCCAATGTGTTTGTAGCCTGCTTTTTCTCGCCGGTGACGACGGCAATCCCCTCTTCTATCCGCTTCAGTAGTTCTTCATCGACCTCTTCCCTCGGCAGGGTGATATTTGATAGCAACACCTCGATGGTCGATGTTTTGACCGGACCTCGATCTTCTTTTTTTGTTTCCTTGAGCGCCTTTGCCAATTCATCGCTTGTCGTTTCGGGATCAAACAAGAATTTTGAAGCAAGACGGCGCCCCTGCTCTTCAAGCTCCTTACGTTTGATAGCTGCTTTGTCACCTACGATGTCGGCGGTGTTTTCGAGAGCAAGTTCCAGAGCCGATTTTATCTGTGCCATACGCTTTTCTCCTCTTAATGATGGTAATGTAACGCCTGTCGCCCCCCTTCGGCAAGTGATTACTCAAGGCTCGGACTCTTGCATCAAGGGGGGCGAAACCGATAGGATGACACTCATCCTCTTACCAAGGAGTAAGGCAATGGCCGCAGCCGAAAAATACTATCTTACCTACAATACCATTCATAAAGCTGTAAAGCATATAGCATCCCAAATCATGGAATCAGGTTTCGATCCCGATATCATTGTTGCAATCGGAACCGGTGGGTTTATTCCCGCAAGGATGCTGCGAACCTTCATCGACAGGCCGATTTTGACCGTCGGACTTTCCTATTACGACGAATTCAATAAGCCCAAGGAGTTTCCCCGCAAGATTCAGTGGATCGATGAGGTAGAAAGTAAACTGAAAGGGAAGAAGGTACTGCTCGTGGATGAGGTCGACGATACCCGGGTAACCCTCGAATACTGCCTCAAGGAGCTCCTGCAGCAAAAGCCGAGTGAGATGGCGGTTGCCGTTCTTCACAATAAGCAAAAAAAGAAAATCGGTACGATACCTCAGGCCGTAAAGCGTTACTATTGTGGTAAGACTCTGGATGATGTTTGGATCTGCTATCCCTGGGACGCGGAAGATATTGATGAGCAGGAGCACCTTGCAGCTGCAGCCGTGGGTCGATGAAACCAATTCTCGTTGTTTGCCTGAACCCAACCCTTCAACGTACCCTGTTGTTTTCTTCCTGGAGTCCGGGAGAGGTCAATCGGGCCCGTTCGAGTTGCCTGGATGCCTCTGGTAAGGGGATAAATGTCGCTCGAATTATCAATCAATATGAAGGTTCCGATGCCTTTTCACTACACCTGACCCATTGTCGCGGCGAAGAAGGTGAGCTTTTTGAAAAACTCTGCCGACAAGAGGATATTGAGATCGAAACGGTAGAGGGCGGCGGGGTTCGTACCTGTACGACCATTGTCGATGAATCGAAAGGCAGCGCCACCGAGTTCATTGAGCCATCGACTCCCGTCGATGCTTCCACCGTTGTTGCTTTACAAAAGCGATTTTCCGAATTGCTTGTTTCCAGTTCTCTTTTGGTTCTCTCCGGGTCGGTTGCTTCGGGTTACCCTGATGATCTTTTTGCAGGTTTCTGCCGTCAGGCTGCCGAACATGGAATTCCGGTGGTTGCCGATTTTCGTGGCAGTATGCTTCTGAAGGCATTGCCTTTTCATCCTTCGGTGATAAAAATTAATTTGAGTGAGTTTGCCGCTACCTTTCATCTCGGCAGTAGGCCGATCGGTGAGCAGGAGGACGATCGTGAGCTTGTAAACGCCGCCTGGCCCATCATGGAGCGGCTTGAAAAGAACGGTTCTCCGGTGGTCATTTCCAGAGGCGCTCGCGAGACGCTCTTTCTGAAAGACGGAAAGCGAACCATGGTTCCAGCCCGCCGTGTTGAAGCTCTTAATACCATTGGTTGCGGAGATGCTTTTACCGCGGGGCTTGCCCTCTCTCTTCTTGCAGGGGAATCCCTTGCTTCCGGTGTGGCCCTCGGTCATGAACTGGCATCGAGAAATGCCGAGCTACTGCGACCTGGTTCTATCCTTCCGTAATGTGTTTTTCGGGTCTGAGTGCCGCTGTATTGGCGGGAGGCCGGAGCAGACGTTTCGGGCGCAACAAATGTGAGGTGATGTTTGGGGAAAAGAGCCTTCTTGAATGGGCCCTCTCGTATGCCCGTCGATATTCCGACCGCCTGTTTTTGGTGACCAAGGCGCAAATGCTGCAGGACTATGGCGTTACGGTGCTGCATGATCGGTGCAAAAACGTTACGCCCATGAGCGGCATCATCACCGTGACCCCCTTTGTGGATTCCTGGCTTCTTCTCCTTTCCTGTGATACCATCCTTGCCTCTCCCTCAATGCTTGATCTCCTGTTCGAACGTAGGCAGGCCGGCAAGGCGGTGTTTTTCCGGATCGAAGGCAGGCTTCAGCCCTTTCCTGCACTCTACCCCCGCGGGCTTTTATCCCGATGGGAAGAGGCCTTTGTGCGTTCAGATTATCGTCTCTCTTCGGTTGTTAGCGATATGCCGAGGGTGGAGATTGATGAAGAGGCACTTTCCGATGCGGGCTTTAATTCTCCCTTACTTTGGAATATCAACACCCCGGCGTCTTTGTCCGAGGCGAAGATTATGCTACTATCTTCCCATGACTGAGAAACTTTACTATCAAAACCAATATCAAAGTGAATTTAAGGCAGCAGTGCTTTCCTCCTCAAAAACCGACAAAGGATATGAGGTCCTTCTTGATAAAACCCAATTCTACCCCGAGGGCGGCGGGCAGCCCTCGGATACCGGCTGGATCGGAGAGCAGCCTCTGCTTGATGTGAAGAAGGTGGGAAGTGATGTCGTTCACCTTCTTCAGAATCGTCCTGCCGAGGGACCGGTTCTGTGTCGGCTCGATTGGAACCACCGTTTTGACTATATGCAGCAACACACCGCCCAGCATATTCTATCGGCGGTTCTCTATCGCGAATTCGGTATAAACACCCTTGCCGTGCACCTTGGCGAAGATTTTCTTACCATCGAAGTCGATCGGGAAGAGATCGATGAAGGGGTTCTCGAAAAGGTGGACTTTTTGGCACAGGAACTCGTGTGCCGAAATCTTCCCATAGAGACCTTCTGGACCGATGATGAAAAGGTGGCCTCTTTTGATCTCCGCAGAACCCCAAAGGTTTCCGGTCACATCAGGATCGTCAGGCTTGGTAACTACGATGCCGTTGCCTGCGGCGGTGTCCATTGCAGTAAGACCGGTGAGGTCCTTCTGATACGGCGCTGCGGCGTCGAGCGAATCCGCGGCCATATGAGAATCCAATGGAAGGCCGGTGGCCGTGCATTTCGTGATTATGGGGAAAAAATGGAGCTGGTCACTCGTCTGTGTGAGCTCAATTCGGTAAAGAGTGATGAGCTGGAAGAACGGAGCAGGCAGCTTATTGCCGAACAGCAACGTTTAAAGGTTACTATCGAATCGCTTCGCCGCGAACAAGCCGCCGCAGAGGCCAGAAATTTGTCCGAGCAGGCGGCAAAGGCTTCTTTTCTTTCACGCACTTTTGTCGGGCAGGAAAAAGATTTTCTCAGGAATGTTGCCGATGCTCTTACCGGAGAAAAGCCCCTGCTCGTTGCATTAACAAACAAGACGGAGAACGGTGTGCAGTGGCTCGTTGCCGCTCTCGGAGGGCTCGACTTTCCTTTTAACGAATTACGAAAAGAGCTGCTTTCTGCCATTGACGGTAAAGGAGGGGGGAAGGCCCCGATGTGGCAGGGTATCGGTTCAAACCCTGAGGGAATCGAGGCCTTTTACGAGCGTTGCCGAAAGGCTCTTTAACCGATTGCCTCTGTTACGGCTGCGGTGGTGACCAACTCAGGCACCACCCCGTGCTCTTCCCAGTAGAGCCCCTTGAGATCGAAGGGAAGCAGTGCCTGCTGAATGGCGCTGCTTAGCAGTCTGAGCCCGTCGGCCATGTGATGAGAAATGGGGCTTTTCGAAAAGAGAAAGCAGGTAAAGATCGCTCCCGAAGGAAGAATCCCTCCATATCCAAGCTCACTTGCAATACCATAGGGCTTGATGAAATCATCCTGGGCAGGGATGAAGCGGGAGCCGACGGTCTCTTCTACAAGCATATAGCCGTCGGTTAAAGATGCGGCACTGAGATCGTCGTTTATTACAGGCGATATGATTCTCTGATAATTAACCTTCATGTTCCTGAACATCTCGGCCAGCATGGGCATAATCTCCAATTCTTGCTGTGATCTGGGAAGGGGAATTGCCTTGTGATGTACCGATCTGGCCCTCTCGTTCCATGCCTCTTCGCTGCCCTTTGTCGCCATTAGGCAAAGATAGCGGCCGGAAGCGCTTTGTTTGTTTTTGGTCGCTTGGGCCGCCGTCGAATCGAGCTTTTCTTCAGGAAGGGAGACAAACAAGCGGGCCAGGGCGAGGGTATGATTACCCTGCTCATCCAGAAAATGGTTGTAGATGGTATCGATAATCCACTTCGCCATCTCTTCCATATTTGTGGTCTCTTCCGGCCGTGTGATCAGTTTTGTGAAGATTGAAGTAACGGTCTTGTTAAAATCGAATTCATTTTGGAGTGAGAGAAAAAATTTATTTGCATTTTCCTGCAGCCGTTCGACTGCTTGTTGCATCTGGCTTATTGCCGCTGAGAATTGATGGGAAATGGCCGAAAGCTCTTCCGCGCCGGAGGCAATCTGCCCCATTTCGTTGTTTATGTTCTGGATCGATGCGGCAGCCTCTGCAATGGTGGCCCCGTTGCTTTTTATTCGGTCGACGATCTCTTTATTACCGGAAGTAAGGCTTTCTATCACCTCTCCGATATGATTGACCGAATCTTCCTGTTGGGAAATAATCTCTCCCGCCTTCGTGGATAGATTACTAATCTCCTGAGCCACAACCTTAAAAGGTGCTCCGACCACCGTGCCCGCTCGTGCCGCCTCGATCGACCCGTTGATGCTCAATAGGTGAAGCTGTTCGGCTATATCGTGGTTATCGGCTATCATGGCCTTTAAAAGTAAGGATAATTCTCCGAGGTTTTCGATGGAAAGGGAAAATTCTTCCATCGCCTCGACCCCCGACTGACTATTTTTATCGATACTCGTCTGCCCTGCGGCAATACTATCCAAATGTCCTTTTTGAGCGGTGACCGCCGAGAGCAGCGTATCCGCTGCATCGGCAACCTCTCCCACCCCCGAAACCATCTTATCGAGGATTTCAGATACCTGCTCAAGGTCCTGCATCATACCCGTTTTGTAGGACGAAAGAGAGGATTCGACCAGGTTCTGGCTGGAATCGATCAACTCCAGCATGAGCCTCCGCTCAAATTTCCACCCCTCTCGTTCGAAGTCGCATGATTGTTCTTCCCGTGTCTTTTTCCCCATATTCATAAATAAAAATATAACCTTTTTCCCTCGAAGAGGAAAGCGAGTTAAGAGGAGTATCGAGATCTCTCGTTGCCATATTCGTCTTCTACGCGTGTCCTACGCCTCTCTTGACCGCCTCCCCGGGAGCCGATAGGATGCTCTGGAGGGTTTTACTTGAATGAGTCCTTTTGAAATTATCATGCTACTCTGTTTTGGTGCCGCCTGGCCCGTTTCAATACAAAAAAGTTGGCGTTCGAAAAGTACCGGAGGGAAAAGCATCGGCTTTCTCTTTGTCATCCTGACCGGCTATGTGGCGGGAATAATTCATAAGCTTTTTTACAATTATGATTCGGTAATTTTTCTTTATGCACTTAATTTTTGTCTGGTAACTGTTGATGCCATGCTCTACTTTCGTAACCGCCGGATAGAAAAAGCTTGTACCCAACTGGTACAGGAATAAAAATCCAAGCTCTCAAGGGGAGTGGTTTATGGCTGTCGAACCCGTTCTTCCTGTTCCCGGTGAAGATGAATGGGAGGATTGCTTCGATGAAGCGGAGAAGTTTTTAGAAGAAGATCCTTCCTCTTCCAATGTGGTGATGGATAAGCAACTGCTGAAAAAGCTTCTCGTTCAATTACACTCGTTACGGGATGTGGAGTTGCTTTGGCGCAATGCCCTGGAGAGTGCGGGAGACGGTGTCTGGGATTGGCATATACCATCCGGTCGAGTCTTTTTTTCTCCTTCCTGGAAACTGATGATCGGTTATCGTGATGATGAAATTTCCAATCGTTATGAAGAATGGCACTCCCGGGTCCATCCCGACGATATTGCTCAGGCCGAAAAGGATCTCTGGGATCAGATAGAAGGGCGAACTCCTTCCTATCGAAATCAGCACCGCCTGCGAAAAAAAGACGGGAGCTGGTGCTGGATTCTCGACCGCGGTAAGGTTGTTGAGCGTGATCGGGAAGGAAAGCCCCTGCGAATGGTTGGTACCCATACCGATATCACCGCCCAAGTTCTGCTTCGGCAGGAGCTGGAGCGGCATCGGCGATTTTTCACTCGAGCCCAGGAGATGGGGGAAATCGGCCACTGGAAAATTGACTTGAAGTCGAGATTGGCCGACGGATCGGAAGAGACGCGTAAGATTTACGGAGTGGCGGAAGGTTTTTTGACCCTGGAAGAGGTTCAATCAGCCCCCTTGCCCGAGTATCGGGCGCTCCTTGATAAGGCTCTGAAAGAACTCGTGGAGGATGGTGTGCCCTACGATGTGGAATTTCGTCTCCGCTCCGGCAGCGGAGAGATCCTCGATGTCCATTCGAAGGCGGAATATGACCGCGAGCGTAATATGCTTTTCGGGATCATTCAGAATATCACCGATAGAAAGAGTGCCGAACGCCAAATTCGAGAGTTGTTGTCGGAGAAAGAGCTTTTACTTCGTGAGGTTCATCATAGGGTGAAGAACAATATGAGCCTCATCGTTTCACTTATTTCTCTGCAGAGTTCCGAATTGCACAATAGCGAAGCGGTCGAGGCTCTTCAGGAGCTCAAGGGAAGGGTGAGCGGCATGCAGCTGCTCTATGACAGGCTTTATCGGACCGATCGTTATGATCGCTCCGCTCTCCATGACTATCTTGGAGAGCTCCTTTTCGAGATCAGGCGTAATCTTCTTCCTCCCGGGGATCTGAGAATCGAGGTCGATATCGAAAACATCTATCTGAATATTCCCAAGATTTTCCCCATAGGAATTGTGGTAAACGAATTGGTGACCAATGCAATCAAGCATGCCTACCCTGAGGAGCAAAAGGGCGTTATCATGATTCGTGTGAAGCGCCTGAATCCTGATCAGGGGCTGCGGATTATCGTTCAAGATGATGGTTTGGGCATACGCGAAGGAATCAGCGCTCAGCGGGGTGGGGGATTCGGACTGGAAATGGTACGGTTGATGGTTCGGCAGTTGTCGGGCGATATTGCTCTGGAACGGCTTAGCCCCACAGGGACTGCTTGGCACCTCACCTTTCAGCAGCTTACGCCCTCTCTCCCGCTTGAACAGGGATAATCCTTCCTCTATCATGCAGATATGGCAGAGATTACCTATCACAGCACAAGGGACGCCGCACGTGAGGCAATTCCCTTTTCACAGGCCGTTGTACGGGGTATTGCTCCCGACGGCGGCCTCTATGTTCCCTCCTCTTTCCCAGGCCTCGATATCACCGACCCGCAGCTTGCTGCTCTTGATTACGAGGGACTTGCGGAGAAGGTCCTTTCCCTTCTGATTACCGATTTCTCGAAAGAGGAGCTCTCCTCCTGTGTCCATCGGGCCTATGGCTCGGGCTTTCGTCACCCTGGGGTGGCACCGATACATAGCTGTGGGAATGTTCACTTTATCGAGCTCTACCATGGGCCGACCCTGGCCTTTAAGGATATGGCCCTCTCTATTCTCCCCCATGTTCTCACAACCGCCGCCGGAAAGCTTGGGATTGATGACACCATCGTGATCCTTACCGCCACCAGCGGTGATACGGGAAAGGCTGCCCTTGAGGGCTTTGCCGATGTTCCGGGAACGCAAATCGTGGTATTTTATCCCACCGATGGAGTCAGTGAGGTCCAGAAGCGTCAAATGACGACCCAGGAAGGGGCCAATACCCATGTTGTTGGGATTACCGGTAATTTTGATGATGCCCAGAACGGCGTCAAGGCGATTTTTGCCGATGGCAAGATACGGGAACGGATCGCCCGAAGGGGCTACCGCTTTTCCTCTGCCAATTCCATTAATCCGGGGAGACTTCTTCCTCAGATTGTGTACTATATCAACGGCTATCTTGAACTTGTACGACGAAATACAATTCTGCCGGGGGAAAAAGTACATGTTGTCGTGCCGACCGGTAATTTCGGCAATATCCTTGCAGCCTGGTACGCCCGTCACATGGGGCTGCCGGTGGGGCGCTTTATCTGTGCTTCAAACAGTAATAACGTTCTTACCGATTTTATGCGGACCGGGCGCTATAGCCTGGATCGGAGATTTTCTCCCACCATCAGTCCCTCCATGGATATTCTCATCTCCAGCAATCTCGAACGATTTCTTTACGAGCTGGCCGACCGGGACCCTGCAAAGGTTGTCTCCCTTATGAGCGACCTAAAAAATGACGGTGTCTATGAGATCGATCGGACAATGATGAAAAACATGGCCGATTTTTATGGGGGCTTTGCCGACGATACGGCAACCGTATCGGCAATCGAAGAGCTATATCGTACATATGGTTATGTGGTGGATACCCACACCGCCGTCGGATATCGAGTCTACCAGGATTTTCTGCGGGAAACCGGGGACGACCGGCCGGTACTCCTTGCCTCGACGGCAAGTCCCTTTAAGTTCAGCAGGAGTGTTGCCGAGGCGGTTGGTGTCCCTGTGGAGGGAAAGAGCGATTTTGAATTGATTGACCTCCTTGCGGAGCGGTGCTGTCTTGATATTCCTGCTCCGATCAGAGGAATCGCGGATCGTTCTATTCGTCATCCTGAAACCTGCAAAAAAGATGAAATGGCAAGGGTCGTAGAGGAGCTTTTATCATGAAATTTCTTACCGTTCTGGCCGACGGCATGGCCGACTATCCCCTTGATGAATTGGGAGGGAAGACCCCCCTGGAGGCGGCTTCTCTGCCTGTTGTCAACGAGCTTGCGTCCCGGGGAGAGGTCGGATTGGTAAAGACCATTCCCGACGGCATGGCTCCCGGCTCCGATGTTGCCAACCTCTCGGTGATGGGCTACGAGCCTGAGCGTTACCATACCGGTCGTTCCCCCCTGGAGGCGGCGAGCATGGGCGTGGCTCTTTCCGATAGCGATGTGACCTTTCGCTGTAATCTTGTGACACTGAGGGGGAAGGGCGACTACGAAGAGATGACCATGGAGGATCACTCTTCCGGTGAGATCACCAGCGAAGAGGCTCGTGAATTGATCGAAGCGGTAGGCTGTGAGCTCGGCGGCGGGGGATTGGAGTTTTTCCCGGGGGTAAGCTACCGCCACCTTTTGGTTTGGCGGGACGGTCCCTTCGATTTTTCCTTTACCCCTCCTCACGACATTCTTGAACGGAAAATCGTCGATTACCTTCCTTCGGGGCCCTATGGAGAGCGTTTTCTCAAGCTGATGAAGGCCTCCAAGGCTATCCTGGAAAACCACCCGGTAAACCAGCGAAGGAAGGTGCGGGGACTGAATCCCGCAAACTCCATCTGGATATGGGGAGAGGGAAAGAAGCCCGTACTCCCCCCCTTTCGCGAGCGCTTCGGCATCGGCGGATCGGTTGTTTCCGCGGTGGACCTTATCCGCGGAATCGGAATTCTGGCCGGCCTTCGCTCTATTGAAGTTGAAGGGGTGACCGGTACCATACATACCAATTTCAAAGGTAAGGCCGATGCTGCGATTCGTGCCTTCGGGGCGGGGGATGAGTTTGTCTATGTTCACCTTGAGGCCCCGGATGAGTGTGGTCATCAGGGTGATGTCCCGGGAAAAGTGCGCTCCATGGAGCTGATTGACGAGAAGATCATTGCCCCCATCTATGCGGCCCTGAAGGCATCCGGGGAGCCCTATCGAATTCTCGTCCTCCCCGACCATCCGACTCCCATATCGTTACGTACCCATGTTGCCGATCCTGTGCCCTATGTACTCTTCGACAGCGAGCAGGAGCTTTTCAATCCCGAACACCGTTTTTCCGAGGCGTCGGGGAAGGAGACGGGAATTTTCTTTGATCATGGACCGAAGCTGATGCGGCGTTTCACCGCACGATAGGGATGGCTTAGTGTTCGGAATCCTGGTGGTGTGCGAGCCACTTTGCCGGTAAACTACTTGCTTTTATGCCAGTGCCTGCTTTTTCCATAGTTTTGCTTTTCAATTGGCCGCGGGAAATGGAATTATGTTCCTTCAACCACCAGGATTCGGAACAGTAGATAAAGATTACTGGAGGATATGTCATGAACATTTTATTTATCGGAGGAACGGGGAATCTTTCCCTCGACTGTTCCCTTCGGGCGATCTCCCAGGGCCACCGTCTCTACCATCTAAATCGAGGCCACAGTCCCCTTTCTATTCCGGGTGTTCAAACCATCGTCGGGGATATGAATGATGAGGCTGCGATCGCCTCAAAACTTGCGGGAATGCACTTCGATGCGGTGGTTGAGTTTATCGCCTTTAGCCCCGATCAGGTGGAGCGGGATATTCGCCTGTTTACTGGTAAGACGAAGCAGTATCTCTTTATTTCCACCGCCTCCGCTTATCGTAAGCCTCCGGTCCATCATGTGATGACCGAGGCGACCCCTTTGGAGAATCCCTATTGGGACTATTCTGCAAAAAAGATTGCCTGTGAGCGGATTCTTGAGAGGGCGTACCGAGCCTCCGGCTTTCCCGTTACCATTGTCAGACCTTCCCATACCTACAGCAGTCGATGGATTCCCACGGCGTGGAGCTCTTCCGATTTTACCGTTGCCGCCAGAATGCTGGCGGGAAAAGAGGTCATTGTTCATGGCGACGGACAGTCCCTTTGGACCCTCACTCATACCAAAGATTTCGCCGTTGGCTTGGTTGGGCTTCTCGGTAATCCTGCGGCCATTGGTGAGGCCTTTCAGATTACCGGGGATCAGGCTCTTACCTGGGAGGCCATCCACATGGCCGTCGCCGCAGCCCTTGGTGTTGAGGCGAGGATCGTCCATGTACCCTCGGACTTTATCGCTGCGGTCGATCCCGAGATGGGAGCCCATTTCCTCGGCGACAAGGCCTG